>JAUXUL010000045.1 GCA_030680795.1 Anaerolineales bacterium
CTGTTGACGATCACCTTGTGCGCGGTGGATTCCATAATCAATCGCTTAATACGACTCGCGCACACATGGTCCGCGCAGTCTTCGAAGGTGTTGCTTACAACTCGCGCTGGTTGTTGAAATACGTGGAGCAATTCAACAAGCGGCCAGTGGCTGCCATCAACATCGTCGGGGGCGGGGCTAAGTCGAATATCTGGTGCCAGATCCATGCCGATGTGTTGAACCGTCCGATCCGGCAAGTTAAAGACCCGATTGAGGTCAATGTGCGCGGCACGGCGTTGCTGGCTTCTGCATCACTGGGATATCTGCGCTATGACGAGATCGGTACACACGTAAAGATCGCCAACACGTATATGCCAAACCCAGATCATCGCAAAATTTACGACGAGTTATTTCACGAGTTCGTTGCGATCTATAAAAGCAACCGAAAGATTTACGCACGCTTGAATCAAATGCATTAACAAGTTCGTACCGCGGCATTTATGTCGCGGTACAGCTCGTCTCTATAAAATTGGAGATCATTCATGAGTTGGAAAGATAACATTATCAAACAACTGGGGCGACTAAATCCGCGCATTTTAGCCTCCCTAGAAAAGGGCATGAAAGCCATTCCCGCTGTCAGCAAAAAAATCGAAGAAGAATATGCTGAAATCATGGTTGAATTGGAAAACTCAACCAAACCATATAAAAATAAATTCACTACCTTCACGAAGATTCCCAATGCTGGGCGCAGTCACACGGATGTTCTGCGCGATATGGAAGCGATGCGCGAACAGGAAGAATCTCACTGGAAGGATGGCTTTGTTTCAGGCGCGGTTTATCATGGAGATCAGGAACATATTGATTTTCTAAATCAAATCTACGCCATCAACTCACAGAGCAATCCTCTCCATGCGGATATTTGGCCTAGCGCAACCAAGTTCGAAGCGGAAATTGTGGCGATGACGGGAAACATGCTTGGCGGGGCAGGTCAAAATGTTTGCGGCACACTTTCATCCGGCGGCACGGAAAGCATCATGCTCGCGATGAAAACCTATCGGGATTGGGCGCGGGAGAAGAAAGGCATTACAA
The DNA here is from genome assembly GCA_030680795.1 of Anaerolineales bacterium. Taxonomy (GTDB): domain Bacteria; phylum Chloroflexota; class Anaerolineae; order Anaerolineales; family Villigracilaceae; genus Villigracilis. Next base: position 1,069 of record JAUXUL010000045.1, read on the forward strand.
AGCCTGAGATGATCGTCCCAGTGACGGCACATGCCGCGTTCGATAAAGCCAGTCAATACTTTAATATCAAAACCATCCATATCCCAGTGGACGAGAATTTTTGCGCGGATGTGAATGTGGCAAAAAAAGCGATCACTGCGAACACAATCGTTATCGTCGGTTCGGCTCCTTCCTTCCCGCACGGAGCGATTGACCCGATCGCGGAGTTGTCCGAACTCGCGCGCCAGCATAGCATCGGCTTTCACACCGATGCGTGCCTGGGTGGATTCGTCCTGCCGTGGGCGGAAAAATTGGGATACCCCGTGCCGCCGTTTGACTTCCGCTTGCCGGGTGTGACTTCCATGTCTGCGGATACACACAAATATGGATATGCGGCGAAAGGCACGTCGGTTGTTTTGTATCGCGGCGAGGAGTTGAGACACTTTCAGTATTACACCACCACCGAATGGCCCGGTGGATTATATTTTTCGCCAACCTTTGCAGGAAGCCGCCCCGGGGCATTGAGCGCGGCTTGTTGGGCTGCGTTGACTACGATCGGCGCAGAAGGATATTTGTCTGCGACCAAAAAGATACTTGAAACAGCCGCAGCCATCAAACAGGGAATTCGTGAAATCCCTGAGTTGTATGTTCTCGGAGACCCACTCTTTGTGGTTGCATTTGCATCAGAATCGATCAATGTTTACAAAGTATTGGATTACATGTCGCATAAAAAATGGAGTTTGAACGGACTGCATAAACCGACATGCGTGCATTTATGCGTCACATTGCGGCATACTCAACCCGGTGTTACAAAACGCTTTCTTGCAGATGTACGCGAGGCAGTTGAGCACGTTAAACTGCATCCAGAAGAAAAAGGGACGATGGCTCCTGTCTACGGTATGGCGGCGACCTTGCCTCTGCGTGGTATGGTCAGTGACCTTCTCAAAAAATATCTCGACTTGATTTTCAAGCCGTGATGTTTATATGGAAGAGAAAAAGACTCTCGCTGCGATTTCGAGAGTCTTTTTCTCTTCACTGATTACTGAAAACTGATTCCTGTATTACCCGCATCCGCCACCAGACTTATCGCGTTTCAATTGTAATTTGATCTTGGCTTCAAATTCCAATTTTTCATATTCAATAGGACTGGGGTCACATGACTCGTAACGGCTGCCTAATGCCGCGGGGAAGATGTAGCCCAATTGGTCGTCGCCAGGCTTTGGGGCGGATTGAAGCGTTTCGTCATCCTTGCCAAAGAATGCGATCCAGTTGTTGACTCCGCCTTCGAGGATGTACACATTCGAAACGCTTGATCCAACGAGAGTCTTCCAAGCTGATATTGCGGCGGTTTCGTCGTTGCTCATCAAAATAATGACGGTGTTCGCAGGTGGCTCGCTTAGCAAAACGGGGACAACCTCCGTGAGGTGTTCCAGCGGAACGTTGACCGCATCTTCAATATGATAGAGGTTGTAATCAGCTTCGGAGCGCACATCGAGATAAACAGGATTCATTGCCTGATTGTATTTTGCTTTGAAGGCTTCGGCAGGCGTGATGAATACAAGCCGATTTTCAAGCATTTCATCCGCAGTGTAGGTTAATGTATTGACGATGGGGTCCGCGTTTAACTGTGGGATGGTTTCAGTGCGCGTGAACTCAACCTTGTTATATTTATCTTCAAGCGAAGGACTGCCAATCGCCAAAACTGCAACCGCCGCGGCGAATAGTGTCATTGCGCCTGCTACGCGGAGTTTGGGTTCCTTGCTCAAATCTTTTTTGCCAAAGATGCGCTCAAGCTGTTCACCGCCCCAGAACATGAAGAGCGCCATGAGGATGACGATCACAACCACTGCGCCAACAGGAATGCCGAAGACCTGATCGAGAGTGAGGCGTCCATAGTAGCCCGCGTTGGTGTACCAGCCGTCGAAATATTTTTCGGTTTCACCAAAGAGGAACGCGCCAACAAACCCGCCGAACATAAATAACATGCCGTCAATCTTGCCTGTTGAGGCAGACGCGAGCGAAGTGGTGGGGCAAAATCCGCCAACGATAAAACCAACCCCCATGATCAACCCGCCGAGAATGCCAGAGGCGAGGTAGGTTGGGTTGACCCAAACCTGGCTGAAATCGAGAATGCCAAGCCCTACCGCGCCGAACAACAGAACCATTGCCACTGTGATCGCAGTGAACATGACTTTGAGCACGGTCATTTCAGTGAAATAAAATTGTGCGGCGAGTTTTCTTGAATCGCCAAAGCCAGACATTTCAAGTGTGAAGCCAAATGCAAAACCGATCACGGCAAAAAGAACATACGTCCATGGGTTGGATGCGCTGACTGTCACGAGAGAGGGGAGAGGAAAGTTCATTTTTGTTTCTCCTGATATTATTTCGCGCTGAGCGGAGGGTCGAGTGATTGTTGAGACCCGTGGTCGCATTGTCCCCAAAGGGGGAAGCGCCAGCCGAAGATGCTCTTCAACTTCACTCCGCTTCGCTGCGTTCCGCTCAGGGCGTAGAATTTACAACCAAAACTTCCTTACAAAATATGCGGTGGCATACGCGCCGCCGAAGATGGCGAACATGATCGCCCAGGAGCCAGCCGCGAGAGTCGCGCCGCCTGAGAGTGCCTGCCCCGATGTGCATCCGCGTGCCATGCGCGCGCCGTAGAGGAATATCACGCCGCCGAGGAAAGCCATCAGCCAGCGTGTGCGGTTGGAGATGTTAGGTCCTTTGGTCGTCATGAATTTCAATCGCCCGTTGAAGAATCCAGATGCAAAACCTCCGAACAGCGCGCCGAAGAATACTGGCACGATCCAATCATCTAAAGGATTTTTATCCCCACCTGCCATCTTCAAGAGATAGGGCGTGTTGTCCACATGAGAGGGTGAGACAACGTCTACAATTGCCGCATCAATGCGGCTCGTCGCGCCTGATGAGCCAAGTCCGTTACCTGTCAGGAAGAATGCGAGGAACAAGACAATTCCCAACACTATTCCACCAAAGTATGGATGTACATAGGGCTTTTCAGGGCGATTGAATATTGATTTCTTGTTAGATGATGTAACTGTCATTTCAGTCTCCTTTGTCTTATTCCGTCATTTCGAGGAGCGTCTTTTGCGACGAAGCAATCTCCAACTCTGTAGAAGGTTGCTTCGGGCCCCTTCGGGAGAGCACCGCCCTCGCAATAACGATTAACTTTACTTCTTCCCATCTTCTTCATGGACTTCCATATCTTCCCAGCCAGTGATCATCGCCGCAATGGGATCCAGCGGTGTTGGGCCGGCTGTGGTTGTCAGATACACGTGACCGATGATGAAAGTCCCAAGCAGCCATGCCGTTAAGGTGTGGATGGGTGCCAGGATGGTCAACCCGTTGAGGGCATCCGAGAAAGCGGGCCAACGTTCCGTACCCCAGATCAGGATGCCAGTCACACCTTGCAAGGGCAAAAGAACCGTGAGCAAGCCAAAATATGTTATTTTTTGCAATGGATTGAATTTGCGTTCTTTCGTTTTCTCGAAGGGATGTTTCTCGTGTTTGAAGATTCCTACGATGTAGTATTTTGCCTGGGCAATTGCCTGATCGAAGAAACCGTAGGGATGAGGAACGTATTGTTGTATCTCTCCGCTTACCACGTGCCAGAAAAGAGAGAGCAGGAAGTTGAACACAAGCAGCGCGGCTAATATCGTATGGGTGGTCACCATGACGCGGAAGGAGAGAGCGCTAAATAGGTCGGGGCGATGGATCGCCATTCCCGTTAATAATAAGATAGTGATGCCCAATGCTTGAAGCCAGTGCCAAAATCTTTCGTAGGCTTCATACATGTAAATATGTTTTGTCTTCATGGCAGGCTTTGGGTGACGTTTTGCAGCCAGGTAACGTAATCCGCTATGCGCCACGACGCCAAGGATCGTGCCTATGAGCATCGCCAAGCCGAGCCAATCAATCCAGGAGGCGCGGTCAGAGCCAAATACGTACATCTTGTCGTTCGCGGGTGTTGGTTGATAGTACAATGCGCCGTCTTCAGTTTTGATGATCTCGCCCGAACCTTTGACGTTATTATCCTCATCGAAAACAGGCATGACAGGAGCATGGTCTGCGAGTTTGATGGGTTGCGACACGCGAGAGTTTTCATTGTGGCAGGCTTTGCAATCGTTGACAGCGTCTGTGCCTTGTGTGACGTTGTGGTTGATGCTGTACGGTTGCACCAGACCTTCAATACGTGGATTATTCAACCCAAGCGCGGCGAGTTTTGTTTTGACGGTTTCCTCTTTCGCAGGTGAGTCGATCACCAATTCGTCATTGCTGAGTTTGCCGTCGCTGTTTGCGTCGAAGGCGTTGACGATATCAGATGCATAGTTGCCCTGATCGAGGAATGCAGACTCAAGGTCCATGAGGCGAACGGGGCGGGTGTTTCCATTTGTATCGTCATAGACCCAATAGAAGGATGTGATCAAGTTATACGGCGCGAGCAATGTATCGCCGTCAATATTGGTGCGGTTGAGCAAGACAGGTTCGTAGCCTGTGACGAGTGAGGTTACTGCATTGGGAGCGCCTTCCACGCCGCGGCATGATTCGATGGCTGTGCCATTGGTTGTGATCACGGTCCAGTCATAGGTTTGGATGGCGGGCGCATACATCTGTGGGATGTGACAGGTTTCGCAGGCAACTGCTGCCATGTGTTTTTCAATGTAAGGCAGCCAATCGGAATGACCTTTACTTGCATCGTGGCATGAGTCGCAGCGGCGCATTGTTCCTTTGAGTTTTGGCGCCACATTGAATTGTGCGCTTTCGCCGCGTGCGAAATTATGGTCTGGTCTTTCAAGGTATTCGCCGATATCCAGTGTGCGCGGATCATAGATTAGATGTTCTGGATTTGCGCCCTGGGCTTCAAGGACGTGCGCAGGATTATTTGTTGCGTAGTGACAGTCGGTGCACTGTAATTGACGTTCTGAATGAATATCCCAGGAACGGTCCAAGTCATTTTTGCCCGTGAGATTTACGCCTGATTCGTTGATGCGTTGTGAAGAGACGACTTGTCCTGTTGTTGCAGTTTGTGGATAGTTTAAATCGCACGCATTGTAAACGAGGGGTGTCTCAGTATCGGTGTGAATCTCACCATGACACGCCGCGCAATTTGAATTAGTAGGATCCTGGATTTTCAGGATTTCGCTTTGTATTTCACCTATTTCATTGAAGACGGCGGCGTTGTATTCCCAACCCTCTGCTGTTTGACTGACGATATCCAAACCAAGCAGGGTGGCTGTGTTGGCATTGACAAATTCACCTGCGTGGATCGCGTCTGCACGCGCGGTGGTGTTGGGCGACTCAAGATGGCATAGGAAGCAGTTCATTTCCATTGTGCCTGATTTGTCCCAATCCCATGATGTTACATTTCCATTCTCATTCAAGATGGAAGTTTCAGGATTATCCTTGCTTGCGTTTATATCTGTAAGCAATTTTCCGTCACGGGAAGTTGTAGCAGGTCCACTGCCTACAACACGTTCACCATTCAACATGAGCCATTCGGCTGTGGAAAGATCAAGCCGTTCATCACCTTTCTGTGAGAGATAGCGATAGGTGAGAGGATTCCATTGACCGAATAATCCAGAGCTGGTATCAAATGTATTGCTCGAGGTGTTGTAATCAGATAAGCCAAGATCAGAATGGAATGCGTGTGATGAGATGAATTCTGTATCGTGGCATTGTCCGCAGGTTTGCATGGTGGAAATTTCGTTTCTGCTTTCTATAACATTTATGCCATTTGAATCAAGCAGAGCAAAGTTTGGATGAAGAGCAGATGCCTGTTGTTTAGGAGCAGGTCCGGGTGAGGCGAGAACCGTGTTGATCCCAAAGGCGAGGGCGAGGAGTGCAAGTCCAAAAAATGTGAGGAGTTTGTATTTGTTCATAGTGTCATCCTTGCGGATTAGGAATTACCTAATCCCTAAATTCCTTTTTCCTACCGCCCGCCCCATTCGATCGGGTCACCGGGGTAACCGAGGGCTTCCCAATCCATGCGGCCAGATTCACCGTGACAGGAGTCGCATTGCAATGCCTTGTCTGCGGATTGCACCATGTGAGTTGTGGGCCAGTACATATAGGTTTCAGTGAAGCCGTATTCGCCGCTGTAATCCAAGCCCGTGATGGGTGTGGCTAATTCAAAGGAGCTGTTCCAGTCGAAGGTTGTCCAGAATCCGCCTTCACCTGATGTAACAGGTTGAAGCAAATAATTGTTTACTGTGTCGTAAGGCTGCTTGGCAATATGCAGTTTGAATGGAAATATCTTCGCGGTTGTGTCTTCGATATCCCCAGCAGGTTTGTTGATGTAGGTGGGACCATCCGTGCCGATCCTGTCGCCGAGGATGTAACGATATTCGTTGTCCCCATTGAACCAAAGATAAGTGGGCTTGAAATTCTTTTCGTAGACAAATTCACCTTTGATCTTGAGATAAGTGAAGTGATCGTCTTCGCGTCCCTCCTGGCCTGCTTGTGACCAGTCCCAATAAACTTTGGTGGGGTCTTCGAGCGCGATTGCAGGAATGTGGCATGTTTGACATGCTACTGAGGCTAGATGCGTGTTGTTGCGTTCGTCTTGATGTTTTTGGTCAACGTGGCATTGCTCGCAGGAAACTTGTTCTTGCGGGTCAATGGTGTAGTTATCTGAGATCAAACGACCCAGAATTTGATGATTGGTTGTGATGTGGCAGTCGGTGCATTGCATGTTGAGTTCGCCGCCCATGTGTATATCGAGATTTTCATCGGGGAAATATAAACTCTCGTCGAGGTCGCCATGTTTGACGCCGTTACCGCCGCCGCCGTCGAAGTGACATTTGCCGCAGTTCTCGCGTGTCGGGGCGCGGACACTTTGCGCGGCAGCGAGCAAGTCTACGCCGTCAGCGGGGTTACCGAACTCACCCTTTCCATAAGCGCCCATGTCAGCATGACACGCGAGACAATCCACATTTTCGGCCCTGGCAAGCGCGGATTCTTTTCCTTTTTCCCAGCCATAACCTGCATGGCAGGACATACATTTATTTTCGTTGCCCTGTGAGCCGATGCAGAAATTGTTGATCTGGTTAATTTTTCCGATAGTCACATCTTCATCGCGCCAGGGAACGTCAAAGGCATTTGATTCCCACGTCCAGTGCGTGGTTTTCATCAAGTCAGTTGCGGATTCTTCATGACATACAAGACAGGCGCGTGTCACATCCTGTCCCGTTTTGAATTCACCTTTGACGATGTCTTTATGATCCACGTGAACGAGTTTGGTAGGGATGTGAGCCGCAGGGTCGTTGGATGCCTGGGCGCGGGGTAGGTAGTAAATGACCGGGACTAGGATCAGCAACAAAATGCCGAGCAGCCCCAAAGCCCAGGAAGGGAAGCGGTTCTTCATCTAACATTCTCCTTATGCGATTTCATTGATCAGGCTTGCACGCTCGGTCATACGGTCCCGCATAACGGATCGCAGAAGATCGAGCGCCTGAATTAATCTTTGATCTGAAAGATGATAGGTGACGATGGTGCCGGTGCGGACAGTTTGTACCAAGCCCCGCTCACGCATAACTTTGAGATGCCGCGATGTAGTGGGCTGATTCAACCCGAGTTCATGGGTGAGTTCGGTTACATTGAGAGGTTTCTCGTTGAGGGCATACAGCATGAGGATGCGATTGGGGTCAGAAAGGGCGGAGCAAAAATCTGCCTCGAGTTGGGAAATTTCCTGTTTAAGAGTTTGATTAATCATGTTGTCCTTGCCTATATTCATATAAACGCATATTTGCAACCCCATCATAATATTGTGATGCTTTGTACAATAGTGGAGTGTGTCATATTAACTTGTGTTTAATGTCACATATAATTGGGTGTATAATTTGGGGAGTTGTAGTCGAATTACAAAAGGAGATCTTATGGAATCTTTTGTACGTGAAGCAGCTTCAGTAGATGTAGCCTCAAGTTTGCGCGAATTGCGCGAGGCGCGCGGCATATCCATGCGCACACTCGCCACCAAAAGCGGACTCTCTGCCAACGCATTAAGCATGATCGAGCGCGGGAAGACTTCGCCTTCGGTAAGCACCTTATATAAATTAGCAGATGCATTGGGAGTTTCGATCACAGCTTTCTTTGGCGCCGAGACTGAAAAAAAGCAGATCGTTTTTCTGAAATCAGATGAACGCACGCGTGTGTCTTTCACGCGCGGCGTGTTCGAGGCATTGGGTGGGGAGCAGTTCTCTGGCCGCGCGGAGCCTTTTATGCTCACGCTCGAGAGTGGCTCATCCAGTGGGCCGCATAACATGTTTCATACGGGGCATGAATTTGTGTTTTGTTTACGAGGTCAGTTGGAATATTATGTGGAGAAACAGATCTTTCTGCTTTCTGCTGGAGATAGTTTGTTATTTGCCTCCAAACTTCAACATCGCTGGAAGAATCCTTCAAAGAATGTAACGAATGCGCTGATCATTATTTCAGGCTTTGCAGAAGGCGAACAGCCGCACGCGATGCACTGGAAAAAAGGGGAGTGAGGGAAAGGATGAAGGATGAAAAAAAGACGCCTATCCAAAATGGATGGCGTCTTTCGTTTTGACAATCTAACTATTCAACTAACAACTATAAAACTAACTATGCGTACATTCCCCAGTCCAGCGCGGAGGGGTCTTCCATCATCGAGAAGTCCCACATATCCATGCCCATTTCAATATTGACAGGCATGTTCATTCCTTCCACGGCTTTGGCTTTGGTCATTTCGATCATGGCGGGGCCGTAGGGGCAGAAGGGTGTGGTCAGGATCATCTTGACGTGGCCGATGCCGTTCTCGATTTCAACTTCGCGGATCAAGCCTAACTGGATAATGTTCATCCCGATCTCGGGATCGATCACCTCGGATAGTTTCGCGCGGACTTCCTGTACTCGTTCGGGGTGTGTTTGGTGGAGAGTCCACTGGATTTCTTTTACTTCAGTCTCTGCCATTTTGGCTCCTTGTTCTTTAGTCTTTTACCTCAGCAGGTTGGATGACATACGTACAATGAGCGGCGCCGCTCAAAATGCACTGTACTTTATTTGCGGGTAATGCCAGCATTTTGGAAATTAAGGTTTGGTCAACTGTGCATACCTCAGGATGGGCAATTCCAATTTGATAATATGGGCACGAAATTTCGTGGATCTGATATTGCCCGTCTTTCTTTTCCCATTCCACAGTAAAGCCTTCGCGTCCCAACATATCTTTGACGAAGTCAAGCCGTTCTTCCATACTAAGTCCCTGCATATCTTTGGAATATTGGCCGGCGAGATCTTCCCCGATCTGGTTGAACAACTTTGCCACGACAGGTCCTGGCATGGTGTCTTTCATCTGGGAGAGCAGCCGTGTGGTGAGTTGCATGTAGCGTGTGGGGAAGCGTTCCATGCCTTCATCAGTCAGGACGTAAACCAGGCGTGGGCGCCCCACACCGTGGCGTTCCTCATGGCCTTCAACCAGCCCTTCCATTTGGAGATTGGTGATGTGATGTCGTACAGAAATAGGGTTAATGCCCACAGCCTCAGCCAGGGAATTAATAGCCGAGCGAGGTTTGTGTAATAAGGTTTGTAAAATCCTGTCACGCGTTGATTTCATACAATGAGTATAACCAAGTCACCAAAGTTTGTCAATATACTAGAAAAATATCATAAATATTGACAAATCCCCCCAGCCCTGCTATAATGCAATAATTCTGACGTATGAAACTCCGCTTTCCGCAAATTTTTACCTTTTTTCAGCGCGATCTGCCTGATCCGCGGAGGAAAAAAACCATACGTGAGAATTGCAAACTATTATGCCACAGAATTGCGGAGTGCCACAAAGCGGTAGTAAAAACACCAGCAAAGGCTTAATTTTGAGGAGTTAATATAGAGAATGTCGCAACTTGAGATCAAAAACCTCCATGTTAGTATCGAAGACAAGGAAATTCTAAAGGGACTTTCACTCACGATCAATCAGAGTGAAATCCATGCAATCATGGGACCAAATGGTACTGGCAAGTCCACTCTGGCTTACACCTTGATGGGCCATCCCAATTACACCGTCACAGAGGGTGAGATCATCTTTAAAGGAAAGAACGTTCTTAAGTTGGAGCCTGACGAACGATCCCGCGCGGGAATTTTTCTTGCATTCCAGTACCCCGTTGCCATCCCTGGTGTTTCCGTCGCCAATTTCTTGCGCACAGCCATCAATTCCCGCCGCCGCGCGGCAAACCCTGAAGATAAAGGCATGCCCATCCCCGAATTCCGAAAGATGCTCAAGGATAAGATGGACATGCTCAAGATGGATCACAGCTTTGCGGGTCGCTATCTCAATGACGGTTTCTCCGGCGGCGAAAAGAAGCGCGCTGAAATTTTGCAATTGGCAACCTTAAAACCAGAGATTGCCATCCTGGATGAAACCGACTCAGGTTTGGACATTGACGCCCTTCGTATCGTTGCAGAAGGTGTCAACGCTCTTTCCGGACCCGAACTGGGCGTGCTCGTTATCACACATTATCAACGCCTGTTGAATTACATCAAACCTAACTTTGTCCATATTATGTTGGATGGGCGCATTGTTGAATCGGGTGGAGCCGACCTGGCCCTGCATCTCGAAGATCAGGGCTACGACTGGGTGCGCGAGAAATACGACGCTGTGCCCGAAGGGGAAGAGGCTACGGCTTGATATCCTGCAATAATGGGCGCTCGGTTGGCACTTATACCTTAGAGTCCCTTTGTCCTTACTGTTAGATTAAAACCAGGAGATTCCGATGACTGAAGAAATAATAACCGAAGATACCAAGCTCCTTGAGGAAATTGGCGATTACAAATACGGCTTTCATGATCGCGACGATAATTACATATTCAAATCCGAACGCGGATTAAGCCGCGAGGTGGTTGAAAACATTTCACGCATGAAGGCTGAACCGCAATGGATGCTTGATTTCCGCCTTAAGGCGCTTGAGCATTATTTGGCGCGGCCCATGCCAAATTGGGGACCAAATCTCGACGAGATAGACTTTGATAATATTTTTTACTACGTCAAGCCGACTGAGAAGAGCGAAAAATCATGGGACAATGTCCCTGATGATATCAAGAATACCTTCAACAAATTAGGTATCCCCGAAGCTGAACAAAAGTTTTTGGCGGGTGTGGGCGCACAATACGAATCCGAAATGGTCTATCATTCCATTTTGGAACACCTCGAAAAGCAAGGTGTCATCTTTCTTTCCATCGAAGACGGCTTGAAGCAATACCCCGACCTCTTCAGGGAATATTTTGGCACAGTCATTCCGCCGGAAGATAATAAGTTTGCCGCACTCAACTCTGCCGTTTGGTCTGGCGGCTCATTTGTTTATATCCCCAAAGGTGTAAAAGTGGATTTACCTCTGCAGGCTTATTTCCGGTTGAATACTGCCAACGTTGGCCAGTTCGAACGCACCCTCATCATTGTGGATGAAGGCGCGTCTGTGCACTACGTTGAAGGCTGTACCGCTCCGCAGTACACGACCAACTCCTTTCATAGCGGCGTCATCGAGATTATCGTGAAAAAGGGCGCGCGTTCCCGTTATTCCACCATTCAAAACTGGTCAACCAATGTATTCAATCTCGTCACCCAGCGTGCCAAGGTTTTTGCTAATGCCACGCACGAATGGGTGGATGCGAACCTTGGCTCGAAACTAACCATGAAATATCCATCCTGCTATTTGATGGAATCGGGCGCCCACGGCGAAATGCTTTCAATGGCGTTTGCGGGCCCGGGGCAGATCCAGGATGCTGGTTCAAAGATGATGCATTTTGCGCCCAATACCACCAGCAAGATCACATCCAAATCCATCAGCAAAGGCGGCGGCCGCGCCTCCTATCGCGGCATGGTTAAGGTCTACAAAGGCGCGAAGGGTGTCAAATCCAACGTGGTTTGCGATGCGCTCTTGCTTGACCCTAAATCGCGCTCAGATACATACCCGACCATCGAAATTGACGAAGACGATGTCACCATCGGCCACGAAGCCTCCGTCAGCAAGGTGGGTGAGGAGCAACTCTTCTACTTAAAGTCCCGCGGCCTGAGCGAAGAAGAAGCCACTACCATGGTGGTCTCAGGCTTCATTGAGCCGCTCATCAAAGAATTGCCGATGGAATACGCGGTCGAAATGAATAGGTTAATTCAACTACAAATGGAAGGATCGATAGGATAATCGTCATTGCGAGGAAGGCGCTTGCTCTTCCGACGATGCAATCTCAACTACCATTGTTGGAGATTGCTTCGGGCAACGAACGCCCTCGCAATGACATATGAGATGATTATGCAAGAGAAACCCAAAGTATCTGTTACTCGCACAAGACGCGGATCTGCCGCAAAGGAATTTTCCTTCACTCAGGCAGATGTTCCCGCTTCAAGCAGAGATCTCGCTTCTTTCCGCGCCTCAGCCTGGGACGCTTTCAAGAAGTTTTCCCTGCCCGTTACCACAGACGAAGCCTGGCGCCGCACTGATTTGCGTTTGTTACCCGCGTCCGATTTCAAACTTCCCAAAGAAGGCGCATTTGAAGATTTACCAGTTGTACCTGAAGATTTGCTCGAGCCATTAACTGGCGAACAACATGGTGGACAGATCACCCTGCTCCCTGGCGGTTCACAGATCCAATTGGATGAAACCCTTGCCAAGCAGGGCGTGATCTTCACTGATTTCCGCACCGCCGAAAAGGATCATGCCGACCTGCTCGCGAGTCTGATTGGTCAAATCGTGAAGCCTGGTGATGGCAAATTTGCCGCGCTTGCTTCTGCTTTGGCGCAAAACGGTGTCTTGCTCTACGTTCCAAAAAATGTGCAGGTGGAAAACCCACTGCACTCCGTCCTTTGGGGTCCCGGCGGCGAACTCGCGCATTGCTCACACTTGATTGTCTTTGTAGATAACGGCGCTTCTGTAACTTATGTTCATGAAGCCGCCTCACCGAATGAGACCGGCCATGCCATGCACGCGGGTGTGGTTGAACTTCATATAGGTGAAAATGCAAACCTGCGCTTTGTGGAATTGCAATCCTGGGGACGCCATGTCTGGAATTTTTCGCACGAGCGCGCTCGTGTGGAACGCGGCGGCAATCTCGACTGGATCTTCGGCGCAGTCGGTTCACGCCTGACCAAGAACTTCTCCGACCTCGACCTGGCCGGAGAAGGAGCGCAGGGACGCATGTCAGGTTTCTACTTCACTGACGATACCCAGCACCTTGACCACGATACGCAGCAGAATCACTTTGCGCCGCATACCACCAGCGATCTGCTTTTCAAGGGCGCGTTAAAAGGAAAGAGCCGTTCCGTGTGGCAGGGTATGATCTACGTCGCTCCCGGCGCACAGAAAACAGACGGTTACCAGGCCAACCGCAACCTTGTCCTGGACGACCAGGCGCGCGCAGATTCGATCCCTGGACTAGAAATCCTGGCAGACGATGTCCGCTGTACCCATGGTGCTACAGTGGGTAAACTAGAACAGGAACCGCTCTTCTATCTTAAGAGCCGCGGCATTCCTCAACGAGAAGCGGAACAATTGGTTGTTGAAGGCTTCTTCGACCCAATCATGCAGCGTATCCCGTTCGAAGGTGTGCGTGAAAGATTCCAACAGGCCATTCAGGATAAGTTGTCAGCGTAAGACCAAGTCCATTGGTCGGGAGCGTGTCACAGTTAATTAAGAGGCGGAGGGCGTCTCTACATTCAAGATAGGATGTGAGTTATGGTAGTCAAAACAAAAGCGAAACCCAAACCAAAACCAAAACCCAAACCAAAACCGAAATCCAAACCGAAGTCAAAAACAAAAGTGAAGGTAAAGGCATCAGTCAGATCAAAGGTGGCGGTAAAGGCAAAGCCTGCCAGAAAATTAACCTCCAAGCCAAAAGTAAAGGCAAAGATTTTGAAAAAAGCGATCGCAAAACCTGGTGGTGTGAAAGCCAGTTCTAAAAACGCATTAGAAGCCAGGGCGCATGCCCAAGCCATTGTTGAAAAAATACCGAAAAAAACTTCAGTAGGCAAGGCAGTGAAACCCGTCACTTCCGTAGTGAAAAGAGTGGTGTCGCCTTTGGTTGAACGCCGCAAACCGATCAAGCGTTCCTCGCGTGTAAATCAATTTGCCTTCATGAAAGCGCCCGGACTTGACCATGCTTTTGAGGTGGGCGGCGCGGTTGAAGCTTTTTGTGACCATGAAATAAGTCAAGAGCGGATCCGTGGCTGGTTGAAAGGCGTTGTAGTGCAGGTGGATAATAAAATGGTGGCGGTACAGTTCCGCTCGAATGTTTATCTCACCGAGGGCTGGATGGTGCCTGATCGAATCCTTTGGTATCCAGTGGGTTCAAAACATATTCGCGCTGTGCCGGGCAAGAAATCAGCGGTGAAAAAAGAATTCATCTATGAATATTAATGGCGGGTACAGAGGTCTACACGTAAACAAGTAAATACGTGCCTGCCTGTGTGCGTGTTTACTTGTTCACATACTCCATGAAACTAAACATAACTGAAATCCGAAAAGATTTTCCAATCCTCGAACGCGAAACCCGCAGGGGCGTACGCGTGATTTATTTGGATTCAACCGCCACATCGCAAAAGCCCGTGCAAGTTATTGAAGCGATGAATGATTATTACCGCCGCTCGAATGCGAACATCCACCGCGGTGTACACACGCTCGCTGAAGAAGCCACTTCCATGTATGAAGGCGCGCGCGAAAAGATAGCCAGGTTTGTCAATGCCTGCTCTGCGCGCGAGATCATTTACACACGAAACACGACCGAGTCGATCAACCTGGTTGCTTATAGCTGGGCGCGGGCGAATTTGAAAGCAGGCGATTTGGTTATCTTGACCGAGATGGAACATCACAGCAATCTCGTTCCCTGGCAGATGCTGCAAATGGAACGCGGAGTTGAATTGGATTTCATCCCAGTCACCGAAGATGGATTGCTTGACCTCGAGACATATAAAGCGCTTCTTGACCGCCACCCGAAATTGGTCTCGTTTACGCACATGTCCAACGTCCTCGGCACGATCAACCCGGCTGCCGAAATCATTCGTTTGGGACATGAGGCAGGCGCAATGGTGCTGGTGGATGGGGCGCAATCCGCCCCGCATTTGCAGGTGGATGTCCAGGCGCTTGATGCCGACTTCTACGCATTTTCTGCTCATAAAATGTGCGGACCGACGGGCATAGGCGTGTTGTATGGAAAGACAGCCTTCCTTGATTCCATGCCTCCGTTTTTAGGCGGAGGCGATATGATCAAGGAAGTGAAACTGCGTTCGTTCCGCGCGAATTCTTTGCCGCATAAGTTTGAAGCCGGCACTCCTGCCATTGCAGAAGCAGTCGGATTCGGCGCAGCAGTGGAGTACCTGACCCAGATCGGTATGGATAACATTGCCGCGCATGAAAATGAGATCACAGAGTACGCGCTCGAGCGATTGGAAGAAATCCCTGGCGTGAAAATATTTGGTCCCTCGGCGGATAAAAAAGGCGGAGTGGCGGCTTTTACACTTGAAGGCGTGCATCCCCATGATGTGGCGCAGATACTGGATCAGGATGGGATTGCCGTCCGCGCGGGACATCATTGCGCCCAGCCTTTACATGAAAAGTTTGGAATTACTGCTACAAGCCGCGCTTCATTTTATTTGTACAACACAAAAGATGAAGTGGATATGCTGGTGAATGGGATCTATAAAGTTAAGGAAATGTTTGGATAATCATGGACGATCTTTATCGTGAAATCATCATAGAGCATTATAAAAACCCATCTTATCGGGGAAAACTTGACCCGCACGATATTTCCTTTGCGGATAATAACCCTTTATGCGGCGATCATATTCAAATTGACATGCGTGTAGACGATAATGGAGTAGTGACCGAAGCGATGTTTGATGGTCATGGATGCGCCATCTCGCAAGCCTCCGCAGATTTGTTGATCGAATCGATAATCGGCAAGCCGCTTGAGGAATTGAAGAAACTCAATAAAGATTACATCCTCGAATTACTCGGTATTGAACTTGGCCCTGTGCGTTTGAAATGCGCTTTGCTTTCTCTCAAAGTATTGAAGGCCGGTGTGTATGGGCTGGGTGAGGCTAGTGATGAATTGGTGGAATGAGATTGTGGACAGGTAGATAGGTAAAAACGTAAACATGTTTAATTACACAACCTTTGATGATACTAAAGTTGAGTTTGTAGAGATCGCCCCCGCCTCAGAACTCCCGAATGGTGAGCGCTTATTTGTTGATCTGGGCGATAAGCCGATTGTCATATTCAACATTGCAGGACAGTATCATGCCATTGGGGATGTTTGCACACATGATGATGGTCCGCTTGGGGATGGCATGATCGAGGGCAATAATGTCGTCTGCCCACGGCACGGCGCTGAATTTGATATTCGTACCGGGCAGGCAGTTCAAATGCCGGCAGTGGTGGATATCCCTGCCTATCCTGTGCAGGTGCGTGACGGTATTCTTTTTGTGGGTATACCGAAATAAGCGCGAAAATAAAAGGACCTCTGAACAAAACAGCGGCCATTTTATTTTATTCCCCCTGTGGGGAAGTTTTGGGTTGTTTCTCTTTTTCAAGAATGGTCTTTAGTTCAGCTATGATCGCCTGGTAGTTTGGATCGTTGATCTTGCTCTCCATCTCGTACGGGTCTATCTTGAGATCGTAAAGTTCAGAGAGATCATTGTCTGTTTCAACATATACATATTGTTCCGTGCGGATAGAGGTCCAATGGCCGCGATCTGGCCACGCTTCCAGAAGCAAGCTGGTACGCCAGTTATCGTTCCCCCCTTTTAAAAGCGATACGAGTGAGAGTCCGTCCACGGTATCCGGCGCGCGCGTTTCGGAGAGCTCATAAATGGTGGGCGCAATATCTATGTTCGCTGTCAGTTTTTCTTCGATATAGGCGGCAGGCACGAGCACAGGATAGCGAAGCGCGAAAGGCACCTTGACGGATTCCTCGTAGGCCGTGCTTTTTGAATCCATGCGGTGTTCGCCCCAGTGCTTGCCATTGTCAGAGATAAATATGATTACGGTATTGTCAAGTTCGCCGGTTTCTTCAAGCTTCTTCATGATCTCGCCAATGGACCTGTCCAATGCCATTAGAGTTAGGAGTTGTCTTCTTCGAATTCTTTCGATTCGTTGTATTTCCTCTGTAGTAAGAAGTGGCCGTTCAGAAATTGAATAAGGTTTGTCCGACACATCTTCTTCATTGTGATTAGGCAGGTCATTTGGAGGAAGGTCGGTCAATAGTGCGTTATCCTCTTTTGCCGGGGTGTAGGGAGCGTGAGGTGCGTTTGGCGCAAACAACAGAATGAAAGGTTTTCTTTGATTTGCAGCTTTTTCAAGGAATTCTATAACATAATCCTGGAATAGATAGGTGATATACCCTGTTTTTGCCTCCCACGTCCCATTGACATTCAGGTTGGGATCGTAATAATTCGGAACAGTCCCCCCAAAAAATGAAACCCAGTAATCAAACTCAGGTCTGGGTTCACCTTTCCAGGAGTTTAGATATTTGCCCACCAGGCCGGTGTAATATCCATTTTTGTGCAGATCCTCCACGACGGTTTGGAAATAAAGTTTATCTTCATTGACGTGAACATAATGGTTGTGCGCATACATGCCGGTCAGAATGCTTGCGCGGCTGGGACAGCAAAACGGCGTCGTGATGTACCCGCGAGAAAAGGTGACACCCTGATCAAAAATCATTTGCTGGGTATTGGGCATGTATTCCATGGTGTCGTATCTCTGGTCGTCTGTCACGATGATCAGAAAGTTTGGTCGTTGATCGTTGAGGCGGGGGAGAAGGCCGCACGATTGAAACACAAGAGTTGAAATGAGAAGAAGAAATACGGTGAGCCGTTTCATGGGGTTTCCTTTGATGTTATTAATTGGCGCCAAAATTTCCCACGATCCTCAAGATATCAAATCCCTCTGCAAATGGACATTCGGCCAGCGCACCATGACGCACCATGATCGAGCGGGTAAGTTCGCTGTTGAAGTAGTAGCGGTCACGGTAGGTTTCGTATTCCGCCAACGCTTCTATTTTCTTGTTAACATCTTCCTGGGTGACTTCCACTATAAAATGCGGGAAGAAGCCGTAGGAAGAGCGAACCACGTCAAAGCCCAAAACCGTAATACCACGAAAGGCGCGCAAGGCTTCGTCGGTCATGGTGTTGTGATCCTGGTGCACATCCTGTTTGGAGTGAGTGAAGATCAAATCAGGTTTGAAGTCTTTGCGGAGTTGCAGGAAATATTCCAAAATTTCCTGTCGTGCATCAGGGAAGACGCGTGTAACGAAAGGTCCAAAGACAATTTTATCCTTAGGAACTCCCAACACTTTCATTGACTCAAGATGCTCGCTCATTATATTTTTCAGGTCGGGATTTTTCCGGTTGTCAGATAGAGTAACGCACAGGATATCTGTCAGTTTGACGATATGATGAATCAAAGCACCGCATCCGATCTCAATGTCATCAGGATGCGCGCCGAGGAAGAGGACTTTTTTGCCGAAGAAGTTCATTTTACGTTTCTATATTTGTCGCCAAAATTCCGCCAACGACTTTGGTCATCACCAATTTCCCGTCGCGGTCGAACCATTTCTGGGCCACGGCTTGGATCTTGCCGATCAAGGCTTCATATTCATCCCTGCCATTGAACATGGATGTCCACAGTTTGCGGTCTTCGCCCAATGAAGCGCGGACGTAGTCCATGAACGGCGCAACCTCTGGGAAGGTGAGGTGATTCTCGAATCTGTGCAATTCGGTTTTTGAGAAGATCCGGTCAATGGTGTTGTAGATGTCGCCTTTGAAACGGGATGAGCCAGGCATGGGCGGAATGTCTGCGCCTGTGGCTTCCATGATGATGTCGTAGAACATCCGCTTATTTTCAGGTAATGGCCCGGAAACGAAAAGCCGTCCGCCAGATTTCCCCGACACGGGGTCGGGACTACGAAGTACCCTATGAGCCTCGCCAAATGTAAAGTCCAGATCTGAAGCGTAGTAGATGGCGAAGGCGCTGGTGCAAAGGTCAAAAGTGTTATCCGCGAATTTGAAGGGTTGGTTAAAGTCTAAAAATTGAAAATCAATGCTGGCGCCAGTTTCTATATTTTTTTCCCGCGCTTTATCCAGCAGTTCTTCGGAAAAATCTCCGCCGATGATCTGCGCGCCCCCTTTGGTGTATTCATTGAAAAGAAAACTCAACTTGCCTGCCCCGCAGCCGACATCCAAAATTTTCATGCCAGCCTGGGGTTTGAGCAGGTCGTTTGTCCAAACGTCAATATTGGCTGAGCCGTATTTTTCGTGGAGATCAATCCGCATCAATAGGTCTTTGCTGGGTTCCTGATAATCAATTTTCATTGGTCCTTCTAATTTGTAATGACGGCGCTGGCCAGGCTGAGTGCATGCTTTAGTCGTCCAGATGGTACGCGAGGAAAATCGCAACTACGGTCATAAAATGTTTTGTGATTATACCAAAGCCTAACCAAAATTCACCTACTGAATTTTGAGAGCCCACTAATACCCATGATAAAATTCACACACTGGAGTCAGCATGGCAAGCAAAATACAACCTGTAAAAGGCACGAGAGAATTTTATCCTGAGCAAATGTTTTTGCGTAATTTCATTTATGAAAAAGTGCGCGCGGCGTCTCAGGCTTTTGGGTATCAGGAATGGGACGCGCCGTTCATCGAGCCTATTGATCTTTACGCGGCGAAGTCTGGCGAGGAACTGGTTAAGAAGCAATCCTTCACGTTTCAAGATCGCGGGGGAGATTATGTTACGCTTCGCCCTGAACTTACGCCCAGCCTTGCGCGCATGATTGCAGCGAAACAAAATGAATTGACCCAGCCAGTACGCTGGTGGTCGTTCGGTCCATTCTGGAGATATGAACAGCCGCAGAAAGGACGGTCGCGCGAATTCTTTCAATGGAACATTGACATGTTGGGAGTCAACTCGCCTGAAGCGGATGCGGAATTGATCGCAATTGCGGCCACATTCCTGCGCTCGGTCGGACTTAATCCTCAGCTTGCTACTATTTTCGTAAACAATCGCCGCCTGATGGATTCTGAATTCGATGCGCTGGATATCGTTCCAGAAAAGCGGCTTGAGGTTTCCAGCCTCGTTGACCGTCGCTCAAAGATGGAGCCTGCCAACTGGAGTGAGTACGCGCTTGAGTTGGGTTTGACGAAAAAACAGGTGAATGGCTTGAAGGATATGCTTGGCAATTTTGAGCTGTGGAAGAAAAGCGATGAGTTGACCCGTCTCTTCACGGCAGTGGAAGCCCTGGGTGTCAAAGAATATGTCAAATTTGACCCAAACATCATGCGCGGACTCTTGTATTATACAGGCACTGTCTTTGAAGCGTTCGAGACGAGCGGTTCTTTGAAGCGCGCTATTCTCGGCGGTGGACGTTATGATAATCTGCTTGCGGATGTCGGCGGACAGCCTCTCCCTGGTGTTGGCTTCGCGATGGGCGATGTAGTCATGGGCATCATTTTGCAGGAAAATGGACTCTTGCCTGATTTCGTCCCGACGCCTGCTGCGGCCTTGGTGACGATCTTCGATGAAAGTATGTGGAAGAAGTCTTTTGAACTGGCCGCGCAATTACGCAATGTGGGGCTGAATGTGATGGTCTATCCTGAACCCGTCAAATTGCAGAAGCAGTTCAAATTTGCAGACAAAATGAAGATTAAGATAGCTCTGACTGTGGGACCTGATGAGGCGGCGAATGACCAGGTGGCGGTCAAAAACCTGGTTAATGGCGAGCAGGTGACAGTTAAGCGCGAAGCGGTTGTTGAGTCCATCCGCAAAATCCTTGCGAGGGTTTAATCCTAATGATATAATCCCGCTCGCTTGAAGTATGGAGCCTGTAGCTCAACGGCAGAGCGCTACACTGTGGCTGTAGATGTTGCGGGTTCGAAACCCGTCAGGCTCCCAGATTCACAGACCCTAAAGTTTTCAAAACCTTTAGGGTCTTATAGTGTAAAATAATTCCATGCCTAAAACCATAAATGTTCTTTTTCTTGCGGCGGAAGCCGACCCTTTTGTGAAGGTCGGCGGGCTTGGCGATGTGGCTGGTTCCCTTCCGCACGCCCTGCGCGCTCTTTCAAATGATGACATAAAACTGGATGTGCGGCTCGTTTTGCCGTATCACCCCGTGGTGAAAGCGGACAATCTCAAGCCGTTGGGAATGTTCTCCATTTCTCGCGACGATTCAGAAGTCAGGGTGGAGGCGTTTGAAGGCGCTTTGAAGGGGATGCCTGTATATTTTATCAATGGCGATGTGATCCGCACGAGCGGCTCTGTTTATTCCCTGGATTCGAAATTAGATGCTGAAAAATATACCTTCTTCTCGCTCGCTGCGCTGGAGTTGCCGAGACAGATCAACTGGTCTCCAGATGTTATGCATGCCAACGACTGGCACACTGCTTTAAGTGTCTATGGCTCATTGACAAAGCGTTGGGAGGCCGGCGCTCGCCATGTGGCAGGCGTGGTCACTTTGCATAACCTGCCTTTTATGGGACCTGATGTCAGCGCAATCCTTGAAAGTTACGGAATTAAACGCGCGCAAACCGATCTGCCCGAATGGGCGCGCGTGATGCCTTTGCCTTTGGGGCTATGGGCTTCAGATGCAATAGTGGCTGTTTCAACAACCTATGCCAATGAAGTTCTCACGCCTGAAGATGGTTGTGGGTTGGGTGAATTTTTACAACTTCGCCGCGAAACGATCAGCGGTATATTGAACGGGATCGATGTTGTTTCTTTTAACCCCGCAGATGATTCCGCTTTGGGTATGAACTTTGATGTTGATTCGCTTGAAAAACGCGCCGTAAATAAAACCTTGTTGCAGGAAAGGCTTGGCTTGCCGCCAGACCCAGACGCTCCTTTGCTCGCCATGATCTCACGCATGGATGTACAAAAAGGTGTTGACCTTGCTTTTACTGCGTTGAAAAGCATGAAGAAGGTTAATTTTCAAGCAATTATTTTAGGAACAGGCGACCCAAAACTTGAAGAAGCAGCGCAGAGTTTACATAACTTATTTCCTGAAAAAATAAAAGTCGAGTTACGCTATGACGCTCGACTTGCCCGTCAGATCTACGCCGGCTCAGATATGTTATTGATGCCGTCGCGCTACGAACCCTGCGGACTCTCGCAAATGATCGCCATGCGTTATGGCTGTGTGCCGGTTGTGCGCGCGGTGGGCGGTTTGAATGAAACGGTGCAGCATGGTGAAACGGGTTTTGTGTTTGACAAGGCTCATCATATGTCCTTGATGGGCGCTGTCAAAGCGGGCATCAAAATATATTCAGATCGCGAACGATGGCAAAAAATTCAACGCACGGGCATGGCGCAGGACTTCTCGTGGGAAAACTCGGCGCGGAAATATCTTGAGTTGTATCAATCTCTTGTGAAATAATTTATGGCCTTCAAACGCTCTTCCGGTATTCTCCTGCATCCATCCAGTTTGCCCGGTCCGTACGGCATAGGCGACCTGGGTCCGCAATCCTATCGCTTCATTGATTGGCTCGCCTCCACTGGCTGCAAGCTTTGGCAAATCCTTCCATTGGGACCCACAGGCTATGGCGATTCACCTTATCAGTGTTTTTCGGCTTTTGCGGGAAATCCATATTTATTGAGTCCCGATGAAATGTTAGCCGATGGACTCTTGACTCAGGACGATTTGGATGGAATGAAAGACCTGCCCGCTTCACGGGATTCTTCGGCGCGCCTCAGGATAAACTTTGGCCTGCTCATTCCAAAAAAACTTGATCTTTTACAAAAGGCATTTTCCCGCTTTCAATCCAATCCTTCGACTAGGCTCAGGACGAGCCCCGAGCATTTGCGTGGTGACCCTGCGACTTACCCTGCGGGCACGATGTCGCTCAGGGCAAGCTTCGACTCATTCTGCGCTGAAAATGCCTCCTGGCTGGATGACTTTGCGCTCTTCATGGCGTTGAAAGCAGCCAATGGCGGTGGAGCATGGAACGGCTGGCCCGTGGCGTTACGTTCTAGAAAAAAATCTGCAATGACCAAGGCCAGAAAAGAATTGGCGGAAAGCATCAACCGTTATTCCTTCTATCAATTCCTTTTCTTCCGCCAATGGAATCAAGTCCGCGCGTATGCGCATGAAAAAGGGATACAGATCATCGGCGATATCCCGATCTTTGTCGCGTATGATTCGGCGGATGTGTGGGCACGCCCTGATTTGTTCTTCCTCGATGAGAACGGCAACCCAACTGTTGTGGCAGGCGTTCCGCCGGATGCTTTCTCTGCCACAGGTCAATTGTGGGGCAATCCGCTTTACAACTGGGAAGTACATAAAAAAGAAGGCTATGCCTGGTGGCTGTCGCGTGTGCGCGCATCCCTGCAATTCATGGACATTTTGCGCTTCGACCATTTCCGCGGATTTGCAGGGTACTACGAGATTCCCGCTGAGCATACTACTGCTCAAAATGGACACTGGGTACCCGGGCCCGGCCAAGACCTGTTCCGCACAGTGGATAAATATCTCCGCGATGGGTTAACCACAACCGGCGCAGGTCTACCGATCATTGCAGAAGATTTGGGATTTATCACTCCGGATGTGGTCGAATTACGGGATGCTTTTGATTTACCAGGTATGAAAGTTTTGCAATTCGGCTTTTCGGGGCCTGATAATCCCTTCCTGCCGCATAATTACTTTCCCAACTGTGTGGCATATACTGGCACGCATGACAACGACACCGCCTTTGGTTGGCTTGTGAATGCTCAAGACCACGAGCGCGATTTTGCAAAACGCTACCTCAACACGGACGGTCATGACTTTGCCTGGGATTTGATCCGCGCAGTCTGGAGATCCGTTGCAATCTTTGCCATTGCTCCCATGCAGGATGTGCTCAGCCTCGGTGGGGAGGCAAGGATGAATTTCCCAAGTACACTTGGCGGCAATTGGGAATGGCGCATGAGCAAAAATGATTTAAATGAAGATTTAGCGGCTGGGTTGAGGGATTTGAATTGGGTGACGAATAGGTAATCTAACAAAAAACCCCGAGTCGGAATTCGGAGTTTTTTGTTAGATCGACCTTAGAGTTTAAACGGTCCCATCCCGCTCTGTCAAATTTACCACAATTGCATTACTAGCTTTGATCAGATGCTTAGGTGTGATCATGATCTCCTCGCCCCATTGACCCGCGCCCGTGCCGAGTATGGGTTCGTCCAGCAGGCTTGCTTCGAGGAAGGTTCTGAATCCCTCTGGCTGCCAGCCAAAGGCGGGGATGGAGCCGATGACATATCCCGTTGTTTCCTGTACCACCTCAGGCTTTGCCATTTGAATATTGCGCGAGCCAATCGCTTTTTTGAGATTGCCGGAAATTGCATTTTGATCGCCGCCGAGCATCACCAATACGCACTCACCGGTATCCACTTGAAAGATCAAAGTCTTCACTGCCTGCCGCTCGGAGAAGCCCAGCACGTGAGCCACGTTTGCCGCGCCTTTCTCTGTTTCGGGTGAAAAACTGCGCGCTTCGTATGGGATGTTGTGTTTGTCAAGATAATGATGCGCTTGAAGTTTCATGTGTTTTTCCTGGTTCTCCCGCAGTTCATCGGCGGGATGATGAAAGATAAATGCCTGTCAAAATAAATACACCGCCGAAGAT
The DNA here is from genome assembly GCA_030680795.1 of Anaerolineales bacterium. Taxonomy (GTDB): domain Bacteria; phylum Chloroflexota; class Anaerolineae; order Anaerolineales; family Villigracilaceae; genus Villigracilis. Next base: position 25,658 of record JAUXUL010000045.1, read on the forward strand.
GGTTGCGAGGGTCGGTGTTTCATCTAAAATGAAAAAAGCTAGAATTGCAGAGCCGATCGGTTCGCCAAGCGTGGTGATGGCTACCAAAGTGGCGGGTAAATATTTCAAAGCCCAATTGTATGTGGAATGCCCGATCAATTGTGGAATTGCGGCAAGTAATAATATCCAGCCGTAGATTTGTGGTGTAAAACCAAATGGTGAATTACCCGAAACAAACATGATAACGGTCAAGGCCATCGCAGCCATGCCATACACTAAGAAAATATATGGGACGAGTGACATGCGTGCCCGTAATTTTCTGCCGATGATGAGATAGCCTGTCACAGACCACGCGCCAACCAAGGCCAGGAAATTTCCCCACATGGCGCGACCTTGCAAGATGTTCTGCAAGGCGGGGCAGGATAAACCGCCATCCCAGATGCAGGCATCCGACAAGCCGATAATTGCTCCGCCGACGACCGATAGCGCCAACCCGATCATGGCTGTCCGCGCGAGATTTTCTTTCAATAACATGGGCGAAAGCAAAGCCACCCACAGCGGACCTGTGCTCACGAACACAACTGAACTTGCTACACTTGTATATTCGAGGGATGAAATCCATGTGGCAAAATGCACAGCGAGGAAAATGCCTGAGAAAGCGCCGAGCAGGATCTCGTTACGAGTGAAGCGTTTTATCTCGTCTTTGTGTTGGGTCAATGCAACAGGAGTCAAAATTATGGTGGCAAATGTCAGCCTCAACGCCGCAATGACAAGCGAAGGAGCGCCGCCAATCTGCGCAAAACGGATAAAGATGCTCGCTGTGGAAACCGCGAGGATGGCAAAGATGATCGCGAATGGCAGGAAAAGACGGGCGCGGGGTTCAGTCATGTGGCAACCTTGATTTATATGATTTTTGTATAAAAATTGTCCGAATTCTTGCGGGCTCGCTGGTTACAAGGTAAAATCGAATTATACGTTCAATAGATCGTAATATTATCAAATATATTGACCTATTCTAAGGAGAAAATCTCATGGCTTTTGAACTTCCCAAACTTGCTTATGCATACGACGCTTTGGAGCCGCACATTGATGCGCGCACGATGGAAATCCACCACACCAAACATCACAATGCTTATATCACCAACTTGAACGGGGCAATTGACAAGACGCCTGAACTGGCTGGCAAATCCCTTGAAGCCATGCTCAGTGATTTGAACGCAGTATCCGAAGGCGTGCGTGGCGTAGTCCGCAATCACGGCGGCGGCACATACAACCACAACCTCTTTTGGGAGATCATGGGACCCAAGGCTGGCGGCGCTCCCAAAGGCGAATTAGCGAAAGCAATTGACGCTGCCTTCACTTCCTTTGATAAATTCAAAGCTGAATTCACCACTTCTGCCACAACCCGCTTCGGCTCAGGCTGGGCCTGGTTGGTGAAGAAGGGCAGTGGCCTTGCTGTTGTCTCCACTGCCAATCAAGACGCACCTCTCTCTGACGGCTTAACACCGATCATGGGTATTGATGTGTGGGAGCATGCCTATTACCTTAATTACCAAAACCGCCGCCCTGATTACATCGCCGCATTTTGGAATGTGATCAACTGGGATGCGGTTGCCGCTCGTTTTGCCGCGAAGTAAGAACATAAAGAAACAAGAACACATTCAAGGATCTTCCCGCAGGTTTTCTTCTGTAGGAAGATTTTTAATTTTTGATCTCACCCCAGAAATTTTCATTATGAAGAACCTTCATCTGCGCCATCGTACCCGCATGGGTAAATCTGTGGATTGATAAAAACCAGATTGAGAATTGCTGCATCTGCCCCTTGTCACAAAAATAAACAAAGATATAATAGTGAAAATACCGTATGTATATAATCCCACAAGGAGAAATTTCTCATGACCCACATTATTACCAGCTTATGCGTTCGTGACCGCGGTTGTATAGATGTTTGCCCAGTCGAATGCATGATCCCTGGCCTGCCTCTTGAAGAATGGCCGTGGATTTATATTGACCCTGATACCTGTATTGACTGCGGCGCCTGCGTGCCAGAGTGCCCATTTGCGGCCATCTTCCCGGAAGATGAAGTCCCTGCCGCGTACACCGCAAAAGGCGGCGAATACATCAGCAAGGTTGGCCTCACAGGTCACTTTGAAGGCACCAATCATCACGGCAAACCAATTGTCCTGGATACCACCAAACAACTTTCGGCTGGTGAAATTGTAGACCTGACCGCTGACATCAAGCCCAATTATGAATTCTTCAAAAGCGGCCCAGGCTACTCTGCGAAAGACAGCGATCAGGGTTTGTAGTTCACGTGTAAATAAAAAGGTCAGGTGTTTTGCCTGACCTTTTTTGATTCCTATTGGTTCAACCCGGCAGTTAGAAGATTTTCTCCGATACGCTCCGCAAGAGAAATATTGTTTTCCTCCAGAGTAACGATCAACACCAACGGCGTCCCTCGCCAATCTGGAAGTGTCCCTGCCAGAAGCCAGGTGATATTGGTATCGCTCACACTTACCCGCTCGATATGACTCCAATATGGTTTTCCTTTTTTGATGAAAGACAAAGCCGCTTCATTCGCCGCCTCAGTCTGAATCACCTCCACAGGCTGACTCAACGCTGGAAGCACCACCCAGCCCTGCTCAAGTGTGTTGACCGCAGTGGCAATGCGCGGCGCGGGCATAATCCCCTGATAGCTTATCGAAGCCGCGGCGATGACCGCTTGTAATGGACTGACCCTTAGGTTTTGCAACGAACTGCTTCTTTCATCAACCGTTACAGGTAAATTCAATGCGGGCGCTTGAAATAAGCCGAGCCTTTCATAGAAGGCCTGTAATTCAGAATTCGATGATTGCCTTTCTCCAAACTCTGCCCGAAGCAATGGCAGAAGCGCTGTGCCAATTGGATATGAACCCTGCGTTGCACGGTTAAGTAACGGCGAAGAAAGATCCTGTGAAAGCGCCTGACCTTCTTCGTTCAAATTGTTAGGATTATAGGTTGGATGAGAGGACATGACGAGGATCTCGCCCGTTTCTGCATTCATCAGAATGATTGCACCTGTATGGCTGCCAAGCAATTGGTCTGCCATTGATTGCAAAGGTATGTCGAGGCTTACGCGCACATCCAGCCCGGAGGGGGGCGTGCCGTAGAGTAATTGGTCTTTCAAAATTAAACTTGTAGGGTGTCCCTGCAACCCACGTAGATAGCCATCCAGTGCGGCTTCCAACCCGGCTTGACCGTAAACAGGATGCGTGTATCCAGTAACAGGTCCAAGGTCGGGATAAAGATAAGTACGGATGTAGGTTCCGCTTTGTCCCTCGGTGATGTTAATGGGTTGATTGTTTCTATCCACTAATTCACCGCGTGGAACATAACGGTCTGCGATCGTGCGGCGAGGATTGTCTGTACGGATGAGCAGGTCTGGTCCGCGGATGATCGCCCACCATGCAGTTGTCAATGCGCATGCGGCGATTCCAATTGCGAGCGCGGCGGCAAGGAATGAATAGGGCTTTGGATTGTGCAGCACAGCGGGTTCATTGTCTTCTACGTTACTAATGACGAGCAGCAAAAACAGTGCAATGTAGGATGTCAGGAGCGATGAACCGCCATAGGAGACAAATGGCAGTGTTACACCTGTGAGGGGGAGCAGCCTGATGTTTCCGCCAATGATAAGCAGGCTTTGAACGCCTAGGTACGTTACTATGCCTGCCGCGAGGTAGCGCCGAAATCTATCCGCTGCGCGGAGGGAGATGATCAAACCTCGGGCGAGAATCAGCCAGATGATGGCAAGCAGGCTCAAGCTCCCGATCAGACCCGTTTCTTCCGCAATTGCAGAATATATAAAATCAGAAATTGCAACCGGAACGAGCAGCGGACTGCCAATCCCAAGTCCTCTTCCGATTGTGCCGCCATTGGCTATCGCGAGAAGTGACTGCACGATCTGATAAGATTTGTCTGATGGATCTGTCCAGGGGTTTATCCAGCCGACCATGCGGACGTGAATAACATCTATAAAGAAATATCCCAAAAGAAACGCAAACGACAGGAACAGGGCAGCGCTTAATAAAACACGTCGTTTGCCTGTTGCCAAAAAGATGATGATCGTAAAGATGGAAATAATAATGGAGGCGGTTCCAAGATCTCGTTGGACGAGCAGGAGCAGAAGTGCAAGACCTGTGACGGCTAACGTGGGAACAAGCAGAGGAAATGAGAAAAGGTAAATGCTGGCGCGGTCTGCAAGATATGCGGAAAGGTAAATGACCAGCAATAACTTAAGCGGTTCGGATGGTTGAAAATAGACGCCGCAACAACCCAGCCACAAGCGCGGCCCAAACCCAAGCGGATTTGTGCCAAAGAACAAAGTCAGTGCTGTGATGAGTAAGCCGCCGCCAAGAAATAAGTATTTGTATCTTCTTAGGAACGTGAGGTTTTTGAGGGTGATCAATGCAAATATAAAAACGAAAATGCTCACCCCAAGCCAGATCATCTGACGTATCCCAAATGTTTCATCGAGCCGCCAGATGGTGAGCATGCCCCATCCGCTCAGCAGGGCCGCGGCTGGAAAAAGATAGGGATCTCGTTCCGGTAAATATCTAACCGTCGCGCGATGTGCCAGGCTGATCAAGACGACCCAAATTATGAAGCCAGCCCAGTGGGCAAGTTTGTAGTCTACCGCCCAGCTCCGTTCGCGGACTGCTGGGGAAAGCGTGAGGATGATGGATTGTACGAAGAGGAAAAATGCCGACCAGCTTAATAGGCGGCTTTGTGTTTGATCATTCATTCATTAATGTTACATCATTTTTTTGATATACGCGGATGTGAATTTTTTAGTGTGCACACAAAGGCTTGGACTGAGCTGGCAGGTTGAGTCTGTCGAAACCCTATCGAAGTGACGGCGCAAGGAGCAACCCGCCTGACATGACTAGCGTGCGCACATTTTTTACATTTGAATGAATGGTTAATGGCCGCCGAATTCAATGATGAATGTGGAAGTCGCTCGGTTCACTCTGAGGCTGACCTTGCTAATGAATCTATTTGATGTATTTGCTAATCAGCAGGTCAAGTTTTTTACGGGTTTTAGCAGGGACAACTTTGGGGTTTGTGATCAACGCGGCGGCTAAGGCCTGTTCGCAATTACAAGCGCGTTCCTTGTTCAGGTTACGCACTAAATTACGGATGGCCTTTTGGGCAATTTCGGTATTCTTATTGAGAGTTTGAATCACCATTTCTACTGTCACGGGCGATTCACTTTCGTGCCAGACATCATAATCTGTGACATGCGCCATGGTGGCATAGCATAACTCCGCTTCCCGCGCGAGGAAAGCCTCCGGCGAGGCAGTCATCCCAATCATGGATATTCCCCAGTTACGGTAGGTATGTGATTCGGCCTTTGTGGAAAAACGCGGGCCTTCTATCGTAATTAAAGACCCGCCACGATGGGTGGTTGCGCCAGTTAAACTGACGGCTGATACCAATTGTTGTGAAAGATCGTCGCAGAAAGGGTCTGCAACACTGATATGCGCAACAAGCCCTTCGCCGAAGAAGGAGCGGGCGCGGTTCCTGGTGTAATCGAAGATGTTGTCAGGGATGACGATATGCCCTGGGGCGTAATCTTCGCGCAATGATCCACAGGCGCTAACGCTGATGACGCGTTCGACGCCAAGTGATTTCAATGCGTAAATATTTGCACAATAGGGAACTTCAGTTGGGGTGATATGATGACCGATCCCATGCCGTGCGAGGAATGCCACACGCGTCCCATCCAATGTGCCGATTGTGATGGGGGCGCTGGGCTTTCCAAAGGGGGTGTCCAGATCAACGGTTTCAGCATTTTTAAGTCCGCTCATTTGATACAAGCCTGAGCCGCCGATGACGGCTATGGATGCATTTTTTGTCATTTTTTGCTCAATCTTTGTGTGGGTTCATTAAGTACATTTTCCGACAAGGTTATGATTAGTCGTGTGGATCCACATTTGATCTCATCGCCGGATGTGATCACGGTGGGCATGTTGACCGGTGTTTCGTTCAAAGACGTGCCGTTTGTGGATGCAAGATCTTCCAGCCACCATTGTCCGTGATGATAAGTGAGTTGCGCATGCTTTGTGGAGGCTGTGTCGTCCTTAATCGGAATGTCACATGCGGGGTCACGTCCAAGCATTATCTCAGGTTGAGAAAAATGTTTTATAGTCGGATTTCCGTGCTTATCTCGTACCGAGATACTGATCCCCGGTACCTTGCGATCAGCCAGTGAGAGTCCCTGCCTGTTTACCTCGCGATATAAAAAGACCAACACCCATCCCAGAAAACCAAATAATGCCAAGGCAGTGATCAGCCGTAAAGCCAATACAATGGAGCCGCTCATTTTTTCCTGATTTTTTCCGTGCTGTGATCTTTACTATTTACTATAGGACGGTCAGCCGAGGCGCTCGGAAGGGGGGCGGTATCTTTGAGATCTGGGCGGGGAGGCGGGTTGTCTTGCCCAAAAATCAATGCAACGCCTGCCAGGGAAATTACATCTCCGGGATAAAGTACAGTCTGGTTGGTGCGCTGTCCATTTACAAAAGTTCCTCCGGTTGAATTTAAATCAAAGACGACATAACGGCCTTTGATCGTGCGCAACTGCGCATGGTTGCGCGATACACGTGGATCATCAATGATCAATTGATTATCCAGCCTGCGGCCGATATTGACAACAGGCAGCAGCAGGGGAAAAACTCTTACTCCCTCCACGATCAAAAATGCACTTTCAGGGAGTTTGCTTATATTTTCAAAGGTTCCTGTGTCCAGCGGGGTTGCATTTGTTTCTGCCATGGATTCGATCCGATGCGATGCCATGATTTGGGCATCATTTAATGGAATATTTTCATCAGTTGAGATGGTGATGGTTGGTGATAGTGTAAACCTGAAACCCGCCTCCTGCGCCGCTGTTGTAATCGATTGCAATAATACAGTCAGCAATTGCGGGTCTTGCCAATTTGCTGATGTGGTTGGGTGCATTGATAAAGTGTATATGTCTGGCGCAACGAGCGCGCCGTCATCCAGCGATAGGGTATTGAGTTGAATAGCTGCCGCTAGTTTTTGGACGACCACGTCCTCCACTTTTTTTCCAGGAAGTATGTTCAACAAATCCACTTCGATCAGTGCTTGAAGGCGGGCTTCGAGTTCTCTTAGATTCATGATAGTAACTTTAGGATTTCATTATAGAATGTGGATGACGTTTCTGCAAGACCGATGACAAACGGTTGAGCGGCATAAAACTCATAACGCCTGTTTGCAGTTGGGGCAGGTCTTATCGCCTGCCTTGACAACATATCCACACTTTTTGCATGTATCGGGCTGAACATTTCCCAGCGGCGCACCGCAGGCAAGGCAGGCTGGTTCGCCGACAGGGTTGGCTGCATGGCAGTATTCACAAGCCAGGCGTTTAAGTTTGTCTGATAGTTCGGTGGATGCCCCGGCAGTTCGTACGGTTTTTGCAATTACCTGCCAGATGCGTTCCCCAAGCTGCAAATGCTCAATATCCTGGGCAATATCATCCAACCGCCCAAGCAGGGCAAAAGGGTTTCGAATTGCCGCAAGCGCACTTGCGCCCAGGCTCGCCGCCACACCGAGCCTTGCTTGCTGCCCCAATTCGACAATGATACCGTCTTCTTCCATTTGTTGAATGGTCACAGTCATGGCAGTCTGTCCACCAGACAGAGCATCTCGACGGGAACTTACCTGCACGATCAGCTTGTCTCTTTGCCCGATCGTTTGCGCGCGTAAATTACCTTGATTGAATTCGCCAAGCAGTGCCTGTGCAATATCCACAGGCTTGATATTTCCATGAAAGATTTTTCGTTCCATGAAGTGGATTATAATCGCCTTTGTGATTATACATTAAGAGTTATTCGAAATGAAGAATATCGGCTTTCAATCCATACTCCTTGCTCTTCTGATCGCCCTGTCAATGACAGGGACATTTTTCGGCTCCACATTGACCGTTGCGCTGGCCCAGCAACCGACAGATATCCCGCCCGCCTCAACCGGTATTTTTATCACGGTAGTAACCGATGAACCACAGATCAATGTGCGCATGGGCCCCAGTTCATCTCTTTACCCGGTTGTCGGCATCTTATCGACCGGGTCTGTTGTACCTGCTTTGGGTAGATCGCAGGGAGGCGATTGGATACAGATCGAATTTGCAGGCGCTCCGAACAACAAGGGCTGGGTGTATTCTCCCCTTGTGCAAGTTTCTCCCCCAGGCACATTGCAGGTCGTGGAGCCACCTCCCACGCCCATGCAGCCTGCCACCGCTACCATTGACCCGACACTCGCCGCGCAATTTAACATTGTGCCTACCAATACACGTTTGCCAACCTTTACGCCGCCGCCATCTTTGACTCCTTCCTCAGATACTGCTGCGGCATCTCCGGCCGCTGCTTCCGAGGCCTCCGTTCCAATCGGCACGATCATTATCGCCTTTGCAATTTTAGGGCTGATCGGCTTGCCTCTCTCTTTTATTAGTCGAAAAAGATGATGGTATTGCACAGGGTTAGATATGTCATTTTCATATTGTTTATATTTTCCGGATTGGGCGCTGCAATTTATTCCCCGTTTCAACTGTCGGTTCATGCTCAACAGCCTACCGGCTCCATTCCGACGGTTACAGGTACTCCTGCCGGGATGATCATTGCCGTAAACCTTGATATTGACACAGTCAGTGTCTACTCCGGTCCAAGCTCATATCTTTATCCTGCCGTCGGTGTGCTATTGAAAGGGCAAGAGGCGCCTGCTTACGGCATTTCGGAAGATCAAAACTGGATACAGATCTATTATCCCGGCGTATCTGACTCTGTTGCCTGGATTTATGGACCTTATGTGACCATCGTTCGAAATGGCCGATTGCCAGAGGTGGAATCACCTCCCTCACCCACACCAGCCTCAACGCCCACCATTGACCCGACTCTTGCAGCGGCATTTATTGCCCCGGTCACGCCCACCCGTCTGCCAACTTTTACTCCCCCGGCGCCATTGGTCATTGCTACCTTTCTGGACGACAAATCAACAGCCAATCGTCTGCCGATGGGCTTGTTAATTTTCGGTCTCGGTTTTATGGGGGCATTTGGGACTTTAATTTCCTTCCTGCGCGGGCGGTAGCACTAATAAATATTGTGGCTCATTTGTTAAAAATATGCGTGTTCTTCCAGGCCGACGTTAGAGAACGTCTCCTACACACGCAGCAGGCGCGCTCTTGCGCCGATTTTGGAGCACGCACAAAAAGTCTACACATAGAGCCAATATTGTTTTTAGATTTGAGAGAAAATAAACCGCAAATTAATTGATATGGAACATACTCAGCCCACGCGTCCGCTGGATGTCCTCCAACCCATTCGTGTTAATCCCATCAGCCTGCATAAAAATAACAGGAGCAAACGCAGCCCTCGCATGCTTTTGTTTATGCTGCTGATTGTTCTGATTTACCTCTTTGCCCCTTTTCGGACGAATATATTACTGCTTGGAACAGATGATTCGCCTGGGCGAGGGAGTTTAGGGCGAACAGACAGCATACTGTTAACCACCATTGTCCCATTCAAGCCTTACATCGGCATACTTTCCATTCCGCGCGACCTGTGGGTTTTCATTCCCGGCGTCGGGGAACAAAGGATCAACACGGCGTACTTTTTTGCTGAAGCAGAAAACGCAGGATCAGGGACCAAGGCCGCAATGGAGACGATAAAAGCGAACTTTAATGTGAATGTTGCCTATTACATGTTGATCCGTATGACCGGCCTGGTGGAATCCATTGACGCGCTTGGCGGGGTGGATATCAGACTAGAGACATTCATGGGTGGCTATGAGCCGGGAGTACACCACCTCGATGGCGCGGACGCGCTGGCGTTCGTGCGCGAGAGGGCAACGGGAAGTGATTTTGCACGAATGCAGCGTGGTCAAATTCTGTTGACCGCCATCCTTGATAAACTCTTCAATCTGTCAAACCTGCCGCAGTTGCCGAGCTTTGCCTTATCATTGACCCGTGTAATAGATACAAATATACCCATGTGGCAATGGCCGCGTCTAATTGTTGCTCTTCTGCGGGCATTCTTGATAGGGCTGGACAGCCGCACGATCACGCCTGATATGGTGATCCCTTTTCAAACATCAGGCGGGGCGCAAGTGCTGGCTCCTAAATGGGAGGAAATCAACCCGGTGATAGTGGATATGTTTGGGCGTTAGTTGTCCAATGAAAGGAATAACAGATCTTTTGCAAAAGTCTCAAGTAGGTCAGGCTTGTAGTCTGAAAGTTTTGAAAATACGGGTTTTGACAGGTTGGAAACCCGTCCACTTTGTTTGTTGGAGTATAGAAGTTGAGTGGTTTTGCACACATGCCTAACAATAAACGCCTTAAAAAAAGGCGTTTATTGTTATTTACTAATTTTTGTTCAATTAGTTATTGCATCCGCAGGAACCGCCACCGCAGCCACCAGAACCACTGGCATCGCTGCTGCTATTGGTGCCGCAGGCGCAACCGCCTTCGCTGTGTTCGTGATCATGTCCCTTTTTGGCTTTTGGGCTGTTGACTGCGAAGCCGGCGCCATGCTGGGGATCGTTCACAAAGTCAATGGTCGCTTCGCGCAAATAATCAATGGAACCATTGTCAACGACAACCTGTACGCCATTGGCATCAAACATAGTGTCAATGTCACGGAAGTTATTATCCAATGCCATCCCGAAATTTACGCCACAGCAACCGCCGCTGGCAACGTACACGCGCAAGGCATATCCTTCAAGATTGCGCTGTTCGAGAAGATCTTTAACAGCCTGGCTGGCCGCGGGAGTTAATGTAAAGAGTTGGGTTTCTATTTCTTGGAGCATGTTTTTTCTCCTTATTCTAGGGTTAAGTAAATTTCGCTAAATCTTATCAGATTTGGGGGGCATTGTCAACTTTTTTGTACATAAATTATTGATACCTACAATTCTTGACACATTCTATGTACGCCTGTAAAATCCCTCTGGTTTATAGGCGCAAGCCGATATTTTTTTATTCCCTCTGGAGGATATACCCCATATGTACTATATGCAAGGACTTCAAGATTTTGAGGCGGTCGCGATCTGGCTCGTATTTGGCATTGCCATTGTCGGTCTTTTATATGCGATCTTCCTTCGTAACCAGATCCTGCGCGAAGATAAAGGCACTGAAAAAATGCAGGAAGTTTGGAACGCGATCAAAGATGGAGCGAACGCTTATTTACAGAAGCAGTTTCGCTCCATTTTGCCGTTGATCGCTGTTTTGACCGTCGCTTTGTTCCTGTCTGTGTATGTTGTTCCGCCTTCCCCTGAGGCGCAGGAACGCTTCCAGGGCATGAGCGATGCTCAACTTCAGCTGTGGATCGGCATTGCCCGTGGTCTGGCCTTCATTATGGGCGCGGGCTTCTCACTGACAGTCGGACAGCTTGGTATGCGTATGGCGGTCGAAGCCAATGTGCGCGTGGCATCAGCGTCAAAGCGGTCGTTTGGTGAAGCGCTTCGTATCGCCTATCGCGCCGGCACCATCACCGGTATGCTCACCGATGGTCTCGGCCTGCTCGGTGGAACGATCATCTTTATTATTCTTGGTATTGCTGCGCCCGATGCTTTGCTCGGCTTCGGTTTCGGCGGTACGCTCATCGCGTTGTTCATGCGCGTCGGCGGCGGTATCTTCACGAAGGCTGCCGATGTCGGCGCCGACCTTGTCGGTAAAGTGGAAGCAGGCATCCCTGAGGATGATCCGAGAAATCCTGCTGTGATTGCGGACCTCGTCGGTGATAACGTCGGCGACTGCGCTGGTATGGCTGCTGACATTTTCGAATCCTATGAAGTGACGATCGTTTCGGGCCTGATTCTTGGTCTGGCACTCTGGCACATTACCGGCCGCCTTGAATGGATCATCTTCCCGTTGATTGTGCGCGGCATTGGCGTGCTTTCGTCCATTATCAGCACTTACTTTGTTAAGGCCGGCAAGACAGGCAAGAGCGAAGATGCCATGAGGGCCATCTTTAGCGGCTTCCTGACCTCGGCTGTGATCTCCGCCGCGTTGTTCTTCATTGCCGGATTCTATTATTTGAACAATCCTGCGATGCAGGCATGGGGCAGTTGGTGGCGTTTACCGACCTCCGTCGGTGTCGGTGTTTTGCTTGCGATCGTGATTGACCGCCTCACTGAATACTTTACTGGCACGCATGCCGCACCTGTTAATGACATCAAAAAAGCCGCAGATACCGGCCCTGCAACCTTGATCTTGAATGGTATCTCCGTCGGTTTTGAATCATCTGTTTGGTCTGTGCTTGTGATCGCCTTGACAATTGTCGCCTCCATTTTCATCTTCGGCACCATCCCTGGTGTGGGAGGGGTAGAGCGGGCGACATTCATTTTGTATGGCGTCGCCATGACCGGTATCGGTATGTTGACCCTGACCGGCAATAATGTGGCGATGGACTCCTTTGGCCCTATTGCAGACAATGCCAATGGCATCGGCGAGATGGCTTGGTCTGGCAAAACAGATAAGGCTACCAAAGACGCCCAGCAGATCATGGCTGACCTCGACGCAGTGGGTAACACCACCAAGGCAATTACCAAGGGTATAGCAATCGGTTCTGCAGTGATTGCAGCGGTCTCGTTGTTTGGCTCGTTCCTGGTGGATGTTTCTCGTGCACAAGCCAGTCAGGGTATCCCTCTCGCTGAGCAGATTCAGGCAATCGGTATCCGTGTTGATGTTCCGCAAGTGTTTGTAGGTATGTTGATCGGCGGCGCTCTGCCGTGGTTATTCTCTTCGTTCGCAATTCAGGCTGTGGCGCGTGCGGCTTCATTGATCGTGCTTGAGGTGCGCCGTCAGTTCAAGCTGGGCGTGCTTACGGGTAAGGTCAAGCCTGATTACAAGCAGGCTGTGGAAATTTCGACAACTGCCGCGCAGAAAGAATTGGTCTCTCTCGCATTGCTCGGCATCGTGACCCCCATCGTGGTTGGCTTGTTCCTGCAAGTGGAAGCCCTTGGTGGTTTCCTGGCGGGCATTATTGTCTCAGGTCAGTTGCTGGCAGTGTTCCTGAACAACTCCGGCGGCGCATGGGACAATGCCAAGAAGTTGATCGAAGATGAACCCAAAGACCCGAAGAACAATCTCGGCAAAGGTTCTGAGCGTCACAAAGCGGGCGTGGTAGGCGACACTGTCGGCGATCCCTTCAAGGATACTGCCGGTCCTGCGCTCAACCCGATGATCAAAGTGGTCAACCTCGTGGCTGTGATCATCGCCCCCATTATTGTGCAATATCAAAACGCGACCGGAACCGCATTGTATGTGGTTTGGGCCGTGGGACTTGCCTTGATCGGCGTGCTCGCCTGGGCAGTTGTCCGCTCGAAGGCTCCTGCGCCTTCGATGGTTGTAGAGGTTGAAGTCCCGAAGAAGAAGAGCAAGAAGAAATAATAATAAATCAATTCAAAAAATTCCCGATGGTACATACCATCGGGAATTTTTTATTCTGTGGTGAGCCATATTTAACGATGGTGTATACTAACTTCTAAAATTTGTTAGGCTTTTACCGAAACAGTAAAAGGAGACCAAAATGCTTAAGGACATAATAAAGAAATTATTAAGCATGATTCTATTTAGACCATTGCCACTCCCATCAAATGAAGAAAAGTTTTTTCTTTCTGAACTTCAAACTAAATTTTACGAGTTGCCAGCCTTGGAAACTATCAATGTACTACCGTCGGAAGCGGCATGGTTGAGTAACATGAACCGTTTAAGAGAACTTGTCTTGAATCAGAATCCTAGAGAGTTCTTGCGATGGGATGTTGTTTCTAAGACAATGTTCGTTTCGTTTGCTCCTTATACAGCTAAGGAGTTAAAGTATCTCAAGCAGCGTCCCGACTGGAACACACGTTGGTATACAGCCATCAAAGAATCTACAGTCGGCCATCCGGTTCCCTACATCTTCTTTCCTGCTAGTAGCGGCAATTTAATACATCAAGCTTATCACATAGCCAAGTTTGAAGAACAAACTAATGTCGAGGTTCATAACGTTGACTATGTGTTTGAATTCGGTGGTGGCTATGGGTGTATGTGTCGGTTGTTTTACAACTTAGGATTTCAAGGCAGGTATATAATTTTTGATCTGCCATCTTTTTCTGCGCTGCAGGTTTACTTTCTTAAGACTCTTGGCTTGCCAGTCCAATCATTAACTGAGTTTGTTAAATCAAGAACTGGAATAGTTTGCGTGTATGATATTGATCAGTTGACAACCTTACTCGCGGATCACATTGATGCAAGAAATACAATGTTTGTAGCTACGTGGTCAATAAGCGAGTCACCGATCACTCTCAGAGGCTTGATCCTACCTCTTATATCCGGGTTCCAATCATTTCTCATTGCGTATCAAGATATATTTGGAGAAGTGGATAATGTGGACTTTTTTGATAATTGGAAGGAGGCCGTTAGGAATGTCGCTTGGCACAGTTGGAGGATTGAACATATTCCAGGAAACAATTATCTTGTTGGAAGTGTGCCAAGACTTACTGGTATTGACTAATAACAAAATGTGATTTAACAGGTTGACATTATTTTTTGAGATATGAGGAATTAAGATGTATCCCTGAAACCAAAAATTGTGTTTTTTTGACAGGAATCATAAATTGCGAAATTATTTTTCTAAATTTCAGAAAATTGCAAAAGAACTATTCCAGGTTGGTCTGGGGCAGGTAGTGGCAACACTTGGTGGGTTGTTAGGAGTTCGGTTGCTGACAAACATGATGACGCCGTCCAGCTATGGAGAATTAGCCCTTGGGTTAACATTTCTAACACTCATTCAACAGCTTATTATGGGACCTATCACAAATGGGTTTGCACGATATTTTGTTATTGCGCAAGAGAAGGAAGATGTAAAGTCATATCTAAAGGCTGTATGGTCTTTATTGGTTAAATCGAGCTTGACCACGATCGGAATACTTTTTGTCGTTATCTTTGCTTTGCTATTGACTAATAACTGGGTCTGGATAGGATTGCTCTTTTTATCATCTCTTTTTACACTTGTTTCAAGTTATAACATTGCCCTCGATAATATCCAAAATGCAGCCCGACAGAGAGTGGTTGTTGCCTGGCATCAGGGTTTAAGTCAGTGGTTGAGGTTTTTGTTCGCTGTAGGTTTTATTCTGTTATTTGGCTCGTCGAGCAGCTTTGCCATGTTGGGGTATTTTGTATCGGCCGTTATTGTTTTATTGTCACAATGGTTTTTCTTTCAAAAGAACTCATTGTACAAGATGCAAGAGAGATGGTTTGGTTTGAATTGGAATAACCCGAATATTTGGGAGAGTAAGATAGTTCAATTTGCCCTGCCATTTAGCACATGGGGACTTTTTTCATGGGCGCAAATGTCATCTGACCGTTGGGCTTTACAGATTTTCCAATCCACCGCTTCTGTAGGTTTTTATTCCGTGCTTTACCAGTTGGGTTACTATCCAATTACAATCTTAACCGGAATTTTTGTTCAGTTCATTTCGCCACTGCTCTATCGCCGAGTTGGAGATGCTATGGAATTAGAAAGAGTCCAATCTACACAACGATTTACGAACCAACTAACGATTGCTGCTCTTGGGCTTGCCGGACTAGCAGTTTTTGCTATGTGGATGTTACAGGAAATAATTTTTCAGATTTTGGTTGCACCGGAATATCACAGTGTTTCATATTTGTTACCCTGGACTGCTTTGTCTGGGGGGTTGTTTGCAGCGGGGCAAATTTCGGCGTTAACTGCGCTTAACAATAATCAGCCACAAAAACTGCTAAAGCCAAAGATCGCTACCAGCCTGTTGGGTGTGGTATTAAGTTTTTTCGGGGCTTATTTGTACGGGCTAGAAGGCGTCGTTGGTGCAAGTGTCCTTTTTTCGTTGATATATTTCTTGTGGGTGTATGGACTATTCCGACCTCAAGCGAATGTAGTCAATGCGAGTGATTCACAATGAAAATTCTGTATGTTGCCACCAAGTATGATTATGGCAAACGTGAACGTGGTTTAAGTTTTGAGCATGCCAACTTTTTTGACAGTCTGTATAACATGGGGAACGATATTATTTATTTTGATTATATGGATATTCTGAAGAAGATGGGACGATCTCGCATGAATAATCTCTTGTTGGAAGTTGTCCGCGCGGAAAAACCCGAGTTGATGTTTGTGTTTCTTTCTGAGTATGAGCTTGAGCCAAAGACCATTTCCAAAATTTCAAAATCCGAAAAGATCATCACCATTAATTGGTTTGCTGACGATCATTGGAGATTTGATAATTATTCTCGTTATTGGGCCCCTAATTTCAACTGGGTGGTAACGACAGATTCTGAAGCGCTCCCAAAGTATCATGCAGCAGCGTATCACAATGTTATCCTCAGCCAGTGGGCCTGTAATCATTTTCTTTATAAGAATCTTGAACTTGACCATCAATATGACGTGTCGTTTATTGGCCAGACGTATGGAAATCGAAAGGCGATTATCCAGACCATTGAAGCTGCCGGTATCCACGTTGAAACCAGGGGGCAGGGTTGGGCAGCCGGCAGGGTATATCAGGACGAAATGATTAACATTATCAATCGCAGCCGAATCAACCTTAATCTGTCCAATGCCTCAGTCAAGTATGTCGGTGAATGGTTGAAGCCGATCGACAAGTTTGCCCTCTACACCCCCGGGTTGAAGCGAATATGGCATAAGATGCGCTCATTTATTCCTGCTAGATTGGCCAAATCCCGTCCAATCTTCCAGATCAAGGGTAGAAATTTTGAAGTTCCGGGCTGTGGTGGTTTTTTGCTTACCGATTATATCCAAGGCTTGGAAGAATTTTATCAGGCAGAGCGTGAGGTGGTATGCTACAATTCTGTCACCGAACTTATTAAGAAAATACAGTTTTATTTGGTTCACGATTCATTAAGACAGCAAATAGCGTTGGCTGGCTATCAGTCCACGCTGGAAAAACACACCTATGTCCACCGCTTTAACCAGATTTTTCGACAAATTGGTCTGAAGAATGATTATTCGCTGGACAAGCACCCCGGTAGTTGTGTAGAAATTTCTCAGGATAAATAGAACCATGCATTCAGTTTCGGTGATTATCCCTGCTTATCAAAGTTCACGAACCATTCGGGAGACCCTTGAGTCAGTTTTTGCCCAGAGTATCCCGGTTGCTGAGGTCATCGTCATTGATGATGGTTCGACGGATGGGCTTGAGGAAGCGCTTCAGCCGTTTATTAGCAAAATCATTTTGCTAAAGCAAAAGAATTTGGGTGCTGCGGCGGCCAGGAACTATGGTATCAAACATTCGTCCGGCGATATTATTGCTTTTTTGGATTCGGATGATACCTGGCTTCCGGAAAAGCTTGCCTTGCAATTACTTTTGTTCAATAATCAGCGGGTGGGGGTGGTTTTTGGGAATGTAATTTGGCGTTACCAGGGAATATTGCAAAAAAAGACCTATTTTGATCTTTTCAAACCTGAGCGAGGCCATGTTTTCCTGTCGCTTTTTGTTTTGGACTATGTTCCTATGCTCTCCGTTCTCGCTCGCAGGCACATGTTGGAACAGGTCGGGCTGTTTGATGAGTCAATTCGAAATGTCGAAGACTATGATTTGCTTTTGAGAATGGCGCAGGTTTGCGAGTTTGATTATGTACAGGATCCGGTTGCGGTCTACCGAATTAGTTCCCAGCAAATCAGCAAGAAATTTATTCAGGCTGCAGCAGCATTACTCCGCTTAAAAGAAAATACTTATCGATTAAATCTGGCGGCTTTTCAGGGCGTTGATCAAAAAATACTGGAACGAGGCCTTTACAATAAATATCTTAAGCTTGCGCTTTGCTATATGCGGGAAGAGAAAACCAAGGCTGCAGGTCAAACCCTAGATGGTTATTTCCAGGTTAGAGGTATTTCTGCGATTTATCTCGCCTTTCGCTGTGTTCTGAGTTTACCAGAACCGCTTATGCGTCTTATCATTCGATTATGGGATAAGGTATATCAAAAGCCCGAACTGGGGTTCTATTAGAGGTGTGATTTAATGCATGGTCAATCTATTTTAGTAGTTATGCCTTTGTATAATGCCGCTAACTATGTGGTGAAAGCGGTAGATTCAATTTTTTTCCAGACCTATTCTGATTATCAATTATTAATTTTGGACGATGGTTCATCCGACGGTAGTAGTGAAATTATAAGTAAGCATGCCGGAGAAAAAATAACTATATTACGCCAATCAAATAGTGGTCCCAGTATTGCAATGAATCGTGCTATTCAATATGCGTACGAGAAACGAATTCCGTTTATTGCTCGCATGGATGCTGATGATCTTTCTATGCCAATGCGGTTAGAGATTCAGCATGGTTTGCTGCTTGAAAACCCTGGTGTCGCTGCTTGCAGTTCCAATTGTTACTATATTGATAGTGAAACGGAAGAGATTATTGGCACTTCAACCACATCACAGCGGTCAAGTTTTATAAAATGGGAAATTCAAAACGGACTTCGCGGATTGATACAGGGAGCTTCTCTTTTTAGAACAAGTGCATTGGTTGAAATTGGCGGCTATCGTCCTCACTTTCGATATGCAGAAGAAACGGATCTGTTTCTTCGCTTAATAGAGAAATTTGAATTGGTCAATGCGAAAGAATACCTGTATAAAATCAGAATAAATAAAAATAGTTTGTCTATGAGCGATGTGCAAAAAAACTTGTTATATCATTTCTATGCTTTGGAATGTTCGCGAAAACGGAAAGCCGATAAGCCAGAAGATGACTTTGAGACATTCCTTGGAAAAATAGACTGGAAGTTATCTCTTCGTGTTTGGCGTGAGAAATTTATTTTGAGATTGTGGAGATCAAATATCGCCAAGATAAATTATTTGTCACTTCTTTTAGTATCTCTGATTGATCCTCGCCGTACTATTGCGCGAATTTTGCGAATGATATAAGTTGAGTTCATCGTCTTGTTAAAATGACACCTACTATTATTGGAATAAGAGTATCAATAACTAATTACGATTTGGCTGTTCAACATATAATGTGTTGGACACAATCAAATGAAAGCCATTATATTTGTGCCGCGAATGTTCACATGCTGATGGAAGCTTACGATTCGCCTGAGTATAGCAAAATCGTCAATTCTGCAGATCTCGTCACACCTGATGGAATGCCGCTTGTTTGGATGTTGCGATTGAAGGGACATCCAGACCAACAGCGTGTATACGGTCCGACACTAATGCTCCATATCTTGGAAGCCGCCGCGCGTGAAAATGTGCCGGTAGGCTTTTATGGGAGTTCTCCCGAAGTTTTGCAATCTTTGCTCGCAAGAATGCAAGCCCGATTTCCAAATCTAAAAGTGGCCTATTCGTTCAGTCCTCCTTTTCAAGAAATGAGTCAGGAAGAGGACGCGGAAATTGTTAAGCGCATCAATGCGTCTTCTGTGCGGATTTTATTTGTCGGCTTGGGTTGTCCAAAACAGGAAAAATGGATGGCTGAACATCGAGGAAAGGTCAACGCTGTTATGCTTGGCGTTGGCGCGGCTTTCGATTTTCATGCAGGCGTAAAAGCCCAGTCTCCTGCATGGATTCAAAAAATGGGATTGGAATGGTTTTATCGCCTTGTCACTGAGCCGCGCAGGTTATGGCGGCGTTATCTTTATCACAACCCTCGTTTTATTTTCCTCGCAATAGCAGATTTACTCGGATTTCTTCGATAAAAAAATGCTCAGACGATTTTCAGTAAACTTCGCTTTATTTTCAATGGCGCTTGACGGACTGTCTGTGATATTCAGCCTGTGGATGGCGGCACTCTTTCGTCCCTCGCTAAACAAGATTGCCTGGATCGAGCCAATCCCATCACAGGTTATCATCCCTGTGGCATTATATGTTTTGTTTCCCTTGATCTGGGTGATTATTTATTCGGCGCTTTCCATCTATGACGGGCGAAAATATCTGCGCGCGATGGATGAGTTTGCTATGCTTTCGCTTGCCATGCTGATCGCATCCATTTCGGCGGCGGGAATATTATATTTTTCCTATCGCGATGTTTCGCGTGCTTTGTTCCTGGTCTTCATTTTGCTTGTGTACCTAATCTGTTTAGTTTGGCGTATTTTGGCGAGAGTATATTTTCGTACACAAAAAACTTCCCCAGATCGCGCGCGTCATGTGCTTGTGGTTGGCGCGGGTACTCTCGGGAAAAAGGTCAAAACTCAGTTGCTGGAATCTGAATTACCTAATCTCACCTTCGCAGGGTTTCTAGATGACATTTCGGAATCATTGATGGATGCCGCGCCGCTTCTTGGCAATGCCAACGAAATTCGAGATGTGTTAAAGCAGCATGAAGTAACGGATGTGGTCATCGCGTTACCTCATTCCGCATATCATCAGATGGGTGATATTGTGCAAAAGATGGAGGATATGCCTGTCCAGGTCTGGGTTGCCCTCGGCTTTTTTGACCTCGCCCTTTACAACACAACCATAGAAGATTTTGCCGGGATTCCCATGCTGGATTTGCGAGCCTCTGCCATTGATGATTACCAGCGGATGATGAAACGCGCCTTTGACATATTCTTCGGTCTTATCGCCCTGATACTTGCTCTGCCGCTCATGACATTATCAGCTCTGATGGTTTTTCTCGAAGACGGCTCTCCAATATTATTCCGCCAGAAACGCGTTGGGGAGAATGGCCGCCTGTTCGAAATGCTCAAATTCAGGACCATGCTCAAGAACGCAGAGCAATTACAAAGTCAGGTGGAGAGGCGGGATGCGGATGGAAATATCATCCATAAATCAAAGGAAGATCCGCGTATTACAAAGGCTGGGCGTTTCCTGCGTCGTTTTAGTCTGGATGAATTGCCTCAGTTCATAAATGTTGTCCGTGGTGATATGAGTCTGGTTGGACCTCGCCCGGAAATACCGTATCTGGTTGAAAAGTATCAACCCTGGCAGCGCAAGCGCTTTGCCATTCCGCCGGGCGTCACAGGTTGGTGGCAAATACACGGCCGAAGTGATAAACCAATGCACCTGCATACTGAAGACGATTTATATTACATTCAGAATTATTCCATTCTCCTTGATGTGCAGATTTTGATCAAAACGATTTGGATAGTTTTGATTGGTAGAGGTTCATATTAAGGAGGATTTTATGAAAGTCAGATCTGTTGTTATTGCTGAGACAATATTTTTAGCCCTTGTTTTTCTTCTTGTAAATATCCGTTCATTGATATTTTGGAGCTTGTATCCACCGGCAGATACGATTGCCGGGCCAGCCTGGCGCGAAATATTACTTTGGCTGGTGGCCTTGGCGTTAATGGTTTATTTGCTGATAAAACACAATCTTTTTAAAACCTATCTTTTGGCATGGCGCCAACAGCCTCTTTTGATTGTTTTTATTGTATTCTCACTTGCCTCCATATTTTGGTCAAATACGTGGACAGTCACTCTTCATCGAAGTTTGGCGTTTACGTTTGCTACGCTCGCGGCCGTATATTTGGGAGTGCGATATTCAATCAATAAATTTTTGCAAATGCTTTTTTTGCTTGGCGCGATCATATTAACGGCGAGTTATATGCTTATATGGGCAAGCCCAGCTTTAGGAACCGCCCCTGGTCACCCTTACTATGGCGCATGGCGTGGTATTTTTTGGCATAAGAACCAGTTGGGAAATATTATGCCGATCTTTACCCTTGTTTTTCTTATTCGGTGCTTTTCGTCAAATGTTCGTAATAATCTTCTTGAGAGAATTGCCGCTGTTTTATTGTATATTCTTTCAATGATCATAATCTTTTTTGCAAACTCAGCTTCTGGATTCATCCTTGTCCTTGTAATCCACCTGGCGTTTGGGCTGCTCTTTTTGTGGTTAAAACTAAGACTTCTTATGCGTCCTGTCCATTATTATGCTGTGTTGATCGTCTTTCTGGCTGGGGCGGCAGGCGCATTATTAAACTTGGAATTTATTTTGGGTTTATTTAATCGAACCCCGACTTTTACAGGGCGGATTCCCATGTGGACAATTCTTTTGCGTGACGTTTTCCCTCAAGAACCATGGGGCGGATACGGCTTTGGGACGATTTGGGCTGACGAAAATTTCCGTTATCAGATGCGTGATCAGGCTGGCTGGCCTTATCCTATCCTTATCGGAGATAACGGTTTTCTGGATATTTTGTTGAATTTAGGGATAATAGGTCTTGCTTTATTTTTGCTGAACTATATAAAGGCATGGCTCAATTCTGTGCGTTTTTTTCAAAAGGAACTTACGTTAGAAGGCTTTTTTCCTTTTATGTTCATGATCTATACTTTTTTTGCAAACTTAACCCTTAGTCTGTTTATGGAAACAGAAGTTTTTGTATGGACACTTATTGTTACACTGATGGTTGGTATGACACGGAAGAGAAATGAAATTTGCGATGTGAAGTAGTGCAAATATGTATCACCCCTTAATGCCAATATATCGGGTTAGCAACCATAATAAAAAGAGCATTAATCCATCTTTATAGGGTTTTCAACCGAGGAAAAGAGTTGTGAATTCCAGTTCTAAAGTTAGCTCAATAACTGATTTTATAACCTTGTCCTTTTTGGTTACGCTTAGTTTGGCGCTTGCCATACTTGCCTATTCCTTTGGCGGCGTGGATTTTGGTGTGTATTATGCGGCTGGGCGGGTTTTGTTACTAGGAGGTAACCCGTATGACTATAGCCAGTTAGTTGCGGAGATCGTTTCTTCGACAGGCGCGACGAATAACCCTTATTATTATGCTCCCTGGTTTACATGGGCGCTGACGCCCCTGGCCTTATTGCCGTTTGAGACGGCCCGAATCTTGTGGGCGGTCCTCAACTTTGGATTCTGGTTTTGGGGATTATTCAATCTCTCAAAATTGATCGCATGGCCGCTGATCGGCTGGCGGCGATGGGGAATGTATCTTCTGGTCACTTTTGTATTTGCGTGGGGGACCTGGGGTTCAGAGCAGGTGGGTGTGTTGATTTTTTTGATATTGACATTCGTGATCCTGTCACTCGAACGCGAAAAATGGTTGTCTGGGGGAATTTGGATGGCACTTTTATTATTCAAGCCCAATATTACGGTTCTTCCGGTAATAGCTCTGACTGTTTGGCTAATCCTGCGCGGCAAATGGAAACCGGTGATCAGCATGGCTGGGGCGCTTATGCTAATGGTAGTCCTTTCCCTGCTGATTTCACCCGGCTGGTATCTTGAATTTTTACAACCCGACAAAGTTACCGGGTTATCCTACACCTTGAGCGGGTCAGGTACGGTTCAGATATTGCGGTATACCAGCACCCTGTTGGACTGGCTGTCGGCTTATGGCATTATTGGAAATACGGCTTATGCGATCTACGCGATTGCGGCTTTGGCAGGGCTGCTGATTACAATACAGGCAATAAATAAAACCCACTCCATTGTTCAATTAATGGCCGTAGTGATTTTGGTTAATTTTACCCTGGTTCCTTATACATTATTTTATGACTATCCTGCCCTAGTGTTGACTTTATTTCTTGTCAATGCTGAACTATCTGAAAAACCAAAAATGGTCTGGATACAATGGCTGATGAATGGAGCGGTCTTAGCCAGCCTTTTTGTTGGGGATAATATTACCTACCGCTATTGGATCGTGGTTATCCTTTTATTTTTTGCGGCATTCAGTAAGTTCATGGCGGCCGGCGGGGAAAAGACGGGGTAATTGACTGCCTATCTCTCGCTGAAGATCAGCGCATCGTCTGAGCGGAAAACTGCCTGGAATTGAGCCGAATTTTCCAGATCCAGAATCAGCCCGCGGGTTAAGTCCGAGGCGTCTGTCAGGTTGCAGTCTTTTGTGGGGGTGTTGAGGGCTAAATAAAGATAGTCAAAGTTTGAGTCGAAATGATCGGCTTCCTGCAGAAGGCACTCCAGCCCTTTTTTGCTGCATCCCTGTAAATTTTGAATATTGGATACAACCTCGCGAAAGTTTTCTCCTTGCAACCATTCATTGCCTTGCAGGGTTGCGAGGCTTTGCCTGTTTGTCAGCGCCGGAAACCATTCGCTGGTGGAATCGCAGAATCCACTTGGTTCTCCCGTTATTACAAGGAATTCACTATCTTTGGGGGTGTTATTCGCAATCCATTGCATGGCGTTCCGTTCGCCTTTCGAAACGTGCATTTCCGAAAGGCGAAGCCCGTAATAAATCGAATTGCTCAGGAGATATGGAATTAATACAATAAGGAAGGACGCCGAACTGTGGCGAATTTTTGAATTTTGTTTATTTGCACCTTCCTGTATCTTTGTGATCGCGGGGATAAGAATTTCGCCAATAAAAACGCCAGCCGCCATTGCCAGCGGAATATTTCCGATGGTGTGAGCGCTGCGCGGTTGGGATAAATAGATGACGATCCACATTCCGGGGATGAAGAAATTTCTTTTAACGACCAGGATCGCCATCCCCAATATGCTTAATACTCCCAGCAAATCAAGGTAAGGCTCTTCTGTGACAAAATCAATATTTATTAATCTTAAGACTGACCAAATTGAGTGAAAGCCGGCCTGGCTTGCGGAAATTAGAGGCGCAAACCCATGCTGGTAGATGATCCAGCCATACCAGGGCGCGCAGAGAACGAGTACGCCAAGCGTAATCAAGACGCCGTGTAGCAATCCCTTTAGCGAACGGGATTTCATTACCCAGATGTAGATTGCGATTGCAATGGTGTAAATCGGCGCTTCTGTGTGACTTAATATTGTCAGACTGCTGAAAATGATCGCACCCCAAATATCTTTTTTGCTCTCTTTTGCAAGAACGCGGTGGATATGGGTAAGCGCGAGCAGCATAAAAAATGCACCCAGGGCGCGAGTCAACCCGCCGCCCATGGAAAACCAGGCTGTCATATGCGGGATCAATGAAAACACCAACGTTGCGATTGCGCTTTGCAGTTTATCCCCCAAAACCTCCTTTGCAAGCAGATAAAAGACGGGAATACAAAGCGCGTTGAGGATAGCGGGCAGCCATTGGATCACAATAAGCGGTGTGCTGAGATTTAATAGATCGCTGACGACTGCGCCCAGGTAAAACCCCAAGGGAGGATAAACAAAAGGAATGTTTAAGTTGTTGTAGGTTGTGTAAAGCGGAGGAATATATTGATTGGACCGCAAGTCCTGGATCATGGTGTAAAACATACCGCCGTCGTTGATCGGAAAGCCTGCCATCCAGGCCGGCAGGAGGCGAAACAATGTTCCAAATATTATCGCTGTAAAAAGGATCAGGTTCCCCGCGTCGTCGGGGCTTAATTTTTGCTTTTGCATATTTATTTCGTAAATTTCTTCTGCCACTCAAATAATTTGTTCAGCGCCTCGATGGGGGAGAGTGAATTCACGTCCATTTTAGTTAATTCGTCTAACAGCGGGCTTGTCTCAGGAAACAGCGCGGCTTGTTGAGCGGCGTGCGGATTAATTTTTACGGCTCGCCCCGATGTCTTTTCTAGTTCAGCCATGATCTCGTTGGCGCGTTGCACAACAGGTGCTGGCAGTCCCGCCAATTGCGCCACATGAATCCCATAGGAACGGTCAGCGCCGCCTGCGATGATCTTGTGCAGGAAGACGATTTTGTTATCGGCTTCGCTGACAGCCACGTTGTAATTGCGGATGCCGGGCAGCAACTCTGCCAGTTGAGTCAGCTCATGATAATGCGTAGCGAACAAAGTCTTCGCGCGCAGTTGCGGATGATTGTGAATGTACTCGATGATACCCCAGGCAATCGAAAGTCCATCATACGTGGAAGTGCCGCGCCCGATCTCGTCCAGGATCAACAACGAGCGCGAGGTGGCATGATGCAAAATATTCGCGGCTTCCACCATCTCCACCATAAATGTGGATTGCCCCGCATGAATTTCATCCTGTGCGCCGATGCGGGTGAAAATCCGATCCACCAATCCGATCTTTGCGGAGGCGGCCGGCACGAACGAGCCCATCTGCGCCATCAACACGATCAATGCCGCTTGCCGCAAATAGGTGGACTTACCCGCCATGTTCGGTCCCGTGATGACCCGCACGATTTCGCCTTTTTCAAAGATGACATCATTGGGGATATATCTATCCCCTTTCAATAATTGCTCGACGACGGGATGACGCCCTTCGTGGATTTCCAATTCGCTTCCTTCGTGGACCTCGGGCTTGGTGTAGCCTGCGAGGGCCGCCGCTTCGCCCAAAGCGGACAGTACATCCAATTCCGCAATTGCCCTCGCAGTGGATAGGATTTTGTTCGCGGCCTTACTTAATTCCGCGCAGACTTCATGGAACAAGCGCGTTTCAATTTCCTTGATGCGCTCCTCTGCATTAAGAACCAGCGTTTCGTATTCCTTCATCTCCGGCGTGATGAAGCGTTCAGCGTTGACCAAAGTCTGTTTGCGAATGTAGGACTCGGGCGCTTTATCCGCCGCGCCGCGTGAGATCTCAATGTAATAACCAAAGACTTTGTTGTAGCCAACTTTGAGAGTCTTGATGCCTGTTTTTTCACGTTCAATGCCTTCCAAATTTGCGATCCAATCCCGTGCGTGTTTGGACGCTTCGATCACGCCATCCAGTTCCGCTGAATATCCCGCGCGGATCACGCCCGAGTTTTGCAAGGTGGCGGGCGGGTCATCATCAATCGCATTTTGCAAAAGGGATAATTCATCAGTCAGATTATCAGGCTTGGGCAACTTTGCCTCTTCGGCATTTGCTCTTCCAGCAAATGAACCCAGCACGTTTGGAATCCCTTCCAAGGTACTTCTCATCGCTATCAGGTCGCGCGGTTGGGCTTGACTTGCAATCACACGGTTGACCAATCTTTCCAAATCCGCAAGAGGTTTCAAGGCGTTGCGCAATTCCGCGCGCATCATGCCATTCTCAAAGAAGTACTGCACGCCGTTTTGGCGTTGGACGATTTTTTCCACACTCAATAAAGGCTGGCTGACCCATTGATGAATCAGTCGTTTACCCATGGGTGTAATGGTGGTATCCAATGATCCAAGCAAAGAACCTTTTTTCTCGCCACGCAGGGTTTCATCCAATTCCAAATTGCGGCGCGTGGATGCGTCCAGGGTCATGAATTCGTTCAAGCTGTAGGAGCGCAGTGAATTGAGCAGGATTAATGCGTCGGGCTGGGTCTCTTTGAGGTATTGCACAATTGCGCCCGCCGCTCGAACTGCGAGACTGTTATTCTTTAAGCCGAAGCCAACCAGCGTGGAAGATTTGAATTGAGCGAGCAAAGTCTCATTGCATTTGCCCGGCTCAAATTTCCAGGCAGGCAGTGCCGTTAAGTGTCCGGTGATTCCATCGGGTAGTATTTGGTTGTCGGGATAAATGATTTCGGCGGGGTGTAATCTGGTCAACTCGGCGCGCAAGGCTTCGAGCGGAAGTTCGGTGACGGCGAATTCTCCAGTGGTGACATCTGTATAGGAAACAGAGGCAGTTGTCGCGTTGGAAGAGGCGGATGAATCTAATATGATAGCGGCGAGGTAGTTGTTCGCGTCGCCGGGCAGAAGTCCCGCTTCGATCACTGTCCCCGGGGTTACCACGCGAACTACTTTGCGAGGAAAGATTCCCTTGGCGGGTTGGTCGCCGACTTGTTCGCAGATCGCAACATGATAGCCTTTTTCGATCAGCCGCGCCAGATAATTTTCAGCCGCATGATAGGGAATGCCCGCCAGCGGCACGCGCACGCCATTGCCGATGGGACGTGAGGTTAAAACAATATCGAGTTCGCGCGCGGTGATCTCGGCATCTTCGTCAAAAGTTTCGTAAAAATCACCGAGGCGAAAAAAGACAATCGCATTGGGGTAGCCGCGTTTGATATCCAAATATTGCTGGCGGACAGGGGTGACATCGTCGTTGTTGGACATGGCTTCATTTTACTATGACGGAGCGACTTGGGCTATAATTTGTGCGCATCCTTTTGCAGGAGTAGATAATGTATCAAATGATTTTGGTCCGTCACGGACAAAGCACATGGAATCTTGAAAATCGTTTTTCAGGCTGGACGGATGTTGACCTGACTGAACTTGGCCGCGAAGAAGCGCGCTCAGCGGGCAGGTTATTGCGCGAAGGCGGATATGATTTTGATATCGCTTACACATCTGTATTGAAGCGTGCCATCAAAACACTTGGAATAATTCAGGAAGAAATGGATCGCGATTGGCTGCCTGTCATTCGCGCCTGGCAACTAAACGAACGCCATTATGGTTCTTTGCAAGGTTTGAATAAAGCTGAAATGGCTGAAAAGTTTGGCGAGGCGCAGGTCAAGATCTGGCGGCGCTCCTATGATGTCCCGCCTCCCGCTTTGGAGCTAAGTGACGAACGCCATCCAAAATTTGACCGTCGGTACGCCTCATTGACTCCCGAACAACTGCCAGCCACCGAGTCGCTTAAGATTACCCTGGAGCGAGTCCTGCCTTACTGGCATTCCACGCTTGCGCCTGTTATCAAATCTGGCAGGCGCGTATTGGTCGTGGCGCATGGCAATTCCATCCGCGCGTTGGTAAAGTACCTTGATCAAATTTCCGAAACGAAGATTACTGAACTAAATATTCCAACTGGTTTGCCGCTCGTGTATGAATTGGATAAGGATTTGAAGTCGATAAAAAATTATTATCTTGGTGATGCTGAGGAAGCCGCAAAGAAAGCCGCTGCGGTGGCGAATCAGGGCAAGGTGAAGTAAGCGTAATGCGTAATTCGTAATATGTAATTGAATGATGACTCTGGTGGTTGCGAATCTGCTGGGGTCTTTTCTTTTGAGTTTTATACAATACAGATTAGAATCACTACATGCCCCTCCATTCCGATTTTCTTCACGAACTAAAAAAACGCTTCACTGGCGACCTGCGGCTTGATCCTGCTTCGAAGGCCTTGTATTCCACTGACGCATCCATGTACCAGATCGAACCGCTGGGTGTGGCCATTCCAAAAACGCAGGATGACCTGCAATTTGCCGTGGAACTTGCGGCAAAATACAAAGTTCCAATCCTGCCGCGCGGATCAGGTTCTTCTTTGGGGGGACAAGCCATAGGTGAAGCGTTGATCCTGGACTGCTCACGATATTTGGACTCCATCATCAAAATTGACGCTGACTCCCATACTGCAATTGTTGAGCCTGGCGTGATTCTCTCTGATTTGAATCGCGCCGCCTCCAAATATGGTTTGATGTTCGGCCCTGACCCTGCTTCGGCAGAACGCGCCACGATGGGCGGCGTGATCGGCAATAATGCCACAGGCGCACATTCCATATTGTATGGCATGTCGGCCGACCATTTGATCGAGGCAGATGTGATTTTGAGTGATGGATCACCAGGGCGGTGGGGGGAGATAACCAAGGATGAATTAGGAAGGCTGAACGCTTCGCGTGAAAGCGGGGTGAATGGCTCAATTATTTCTGCCGCCTTGAACATTCGTGAAAAATATTCTGAGGCAATAAAACAAAAATTCCCAAGATCCTGGCGTAATTCAGCAGGGTATAGAATAAATTATTTATTACCCTGGTCGCCTTCAATTCCTCCTCAATGGACAAACCCTGAAAATCGCTGGTCGGTTTACGAATCAGGAATCACGAATCACGGATTAAATCTCGCTCCTTTACTGGCCGGCAGTGAAGGCACCCTGGCGGTGATCCGCCGCGCGACGGTGAATTTAGTCCTCAAACCGAAGCATACGATTTTGGGTGTGATTGCTTATGAAAGCATTGCCTCTGCTTGTGATGATGTGCCGCGTTTACTGGAGTTCAATCCCAGTGCAATTGAGCTGATTCCGCGCATGATACTGCAATTTACGCGAAGTGTGCCCATGTATGCTCGCCAGATGGGGTGGATTATCGGGGATCCTGCGGCAGTGTTGGTAATTGAATTTAGCGGGGAGCAACTGTCGGTATTGAAGGATGCGGTTCGTAGTCTTGGTGATGTATTGACCATTGCAGAGTCCGCAGAAGAACAGAGTCGCGTCTGGAACATCCGCAAGATGGGATTGGGGATTTTGGATTCGCGTCCGCAAGTGGCACGACCTGCGGCGTTCATTGAAGATTGCGCTGTGCCTGTGGAACGGCTGGGTGAGTTTGTGCGCGAGATCGAAAGGATTTTGGCTGAGCATAAAACGGAAGGTGGGATCTATGCTCACGCTTCAGCCGGCTGTTTGCATATTCGACCGATCATGAATCTGCAGAACGCTGAAGGCCTGCGCGCGTTACGAAGTGTTGGCGAACAGGTTTTCGCGTTGGTGATGAGCCTGGGCGGCTCGATGAGCAGTGAGCATGGGGATGGAATTGTAGCGGGTGAGTGGATCGAAAAAACATACGGAGCAGAAGTGACCGCAGCGATGCGGATGTTAAAACGCGCCGCCGACCCGCATAACCTCATGAACCCGAAAAAGATGCTGGATGCGCCGCCGATGGATTCACATTTACGTTATGGCGAGAACTACCAGACGCAGGCATGGACCTCCGCCTTACATTTTGAACATGAGCGTGGGTTGGCTGGCGCGATCGAGCAGTGTAACGGTCAGGGTGTCTGCAGGAAGACAACTGATGTCATGTGTCCGTCATTTCAGGCCACAAGGGATGAAGCTTTTAGCACACGCGGGAGGGCGAATTTGTTGAGGGCCTTGATCACAACGGGAATTGGGAATCGGGAATCGGGAAAGACTCTCCCGATTCCCGATTCCCAAATATCGAATATCGAAAGCGCAACTTATTCCGCCCTTGACTTATGTTTGGCCTGCAAAGGCTGTACCTCCGAATGTCCCAGCGGCGTGGACATGCCGAGATTGAAATATGAATTCATGAATCAATATTACAAGAGCCGCCGCAGGCCTTTGCGCGATTTTCTGTTTGGGTATTTCCATGTGGCTGCGAAATGGCTGTCGCCTGTTGCGCCTCTAGCAAATTCGTTCATGAAAATGGATTGGTCGCGCAAGCTAATTTCGCGCGTGATGGGGATTACTGATAAGAGGGCATTTCCTGTATTTGCGCGCGGTAGGTCACGCTTCAAGCGTGACCTGCATTCGGATAAAAAAGTCATCTTTTTATCCGATGTTTTCTCGCGATATCTTGAGCCTGAGGTGGAGCAAGCGGCTTTCGATATTTTGAACGCGGCGGGATACGATGTGAAAGTTTTGCCAATGATCGGTGCGGGCGCTTCTTTTCTTTCAAAGGGATTTATCAGCCAGGCGCGCGATCACGCGGGAAAGGTATTAGATGCGATCAAGGCCCTCGACAACGGGTCAGGCTTGAGCGTAGTTGGATGCGAGCCTCCAGAGGTGTATTGTCTCAAGCATGAATATATCGCTTTACTGCCAGAACGCCGCGCGGAGATTGAGTCGCTTACGAAGCGGGTCTGGTTGGTGGATGAGTTTCTGGTACGAATTCTGGAGTCGGACAGTTTGCTGTCCGAAAAGTTGCGGGAGCAAGCTCCCGCACTCCAGAAAATTACCTTCCACCCGCATTGCCACCAGCGCGCTGAGGGACCTGCAGACGATGGTTTGCCGTCAGGCACATCCGCCACTGTTGAGATGCTGCGCATGTTTGGCTTTGACGTGGACTTGATCGATGCAGGCTGTTGCGGCATGGCAGGCACTTTTGGCTATGATGCCGAACATTACGAGCTTTCGATACAGATCGGGGAGTTGGGAGTGTTGCCGAGGGTTAGGGAGTTGGCCCCCTCCGCCCTCGCAGGCACCTCCCCCGAATATGACATAGAAACTTTTGATAATAGCCAAATGCCTAATATCAGATTTGGGGGAGGTCGGGTGGGGGTCGTTTCGACTGGCTCGGCTTGCAGAATCCAGATCAGGCATGGGACAGGCATCGAGGCCAAGTATCCGCTGGAGTTGGTGAGGGATGTGTTAATTGCGAATTCTTCAAATGGCTAAATCATAAAATTTAAGCCGTATAATTGGGATATCCATGTTATGAGGTGGGATGTGGATGAAATGCAGAAGTTTTGTACGAGTAGCGAGGTCCCATTATGTTGACAGTCAGAGCCGCACTAAAAGATAATGCCGTAACGTTCCTTGAAAATATTGATTTATCCGATCGAGCCGAACGACAAATTCTGATTACCTTCCTTGACGAAAGCATAACCGAATTTGGGGATTTAAATCAGCAAGACTTATTAAAGATGGTAAACAATTTGCGTTTCAGTTTTAGCAATAAGGAAATCCAGGTTTTAAGGCTGGCTCGGGACGGAATGACCAATAAGCAAATCTCGAAAAAACTTAGAATAGGGCATGGCACAGTTCGAAATTATCTTTCAAGTATTTATAAAAAACTACAGGTTAGCAATCGAACTGGCGCAATTGCCAAAGCAATCGCGCACGGCTTATTGGAATAATCATAGTCACAAGGACATTATGCCCAAACCAAAGACAAAATCGCTTTCCTCTGTCCTAAAGGGTACCTCACCTTGCGAAGTATCCCTTGGGGGAGGACGGATGGGGGTGGTTTTGACTGGGCTCGGCTTGCAGAGTCCAGATCAGACATGGGACAGGGATCGAGGCCAAGCATCCGCTGGTGCTGATCAGGGACGTGCTGGTGGGAGAGGCCTCAGGTGGTTAATTCATAATATCAGTCTTATAATTATAAATCTCAATAATGAGGTGGGGCTTTGCGAAAAATTTCCGAAGAACGGACCCGTAAGGAAATGATTGATCCGCAGTTAGAGCAGGCGGGTTGGTATCTTCGTGACCATGCCAGGGTGAAGATCGAAATCCCCGTGGACGGTTATGATGCCGAGCCGTGGAATGGGGTTTCGGATTATTGCCTGTACCGCGAGAATGGGGATGTTTTGGCGGTGGTCGAAGCCAAGCGGACTTCCACCGATGTACGTCTCGCAGAAGCACAGCTCACCTATTACGTTACTGAAATTGAAAAACATCAATCATTTCGCCCGTTCGGATTTTTAGCCAACGGACTGGAAATTAATTTTGTGGATGTGGGGATTGCACACAAGCGCGAAGTGTTCGGATTCTTCACGCGCGAAGATTTGGAAAACCTGCTTTATATTCGCCAGAATGCAAAGCCGCTGAGTTCCATTGAAATCAACAACGAAATCGTTGACCGAACGTACCAGCACGAAGCCATCCGCCGGGTAAGCGAAGAGTTTGCCAAGGGCAAACGCAAAGGCTTGATCGTCATGGCAACAGGGATAGGCAAGACACGCACGACGATGGGTTTGATTGACGTGTTCATGCAAGAATTGAAGGGAGGTTGTTTAGATGGTAGCTCCTGAACAGAAGAAACTAGAAGAAACCTGTTGGTCGTCAGAACATCTTAAGTGGCTAAAAGACACAGGGGAGAGATTAACAACGGCTGATGGTAAAACTGTAGAAGTTTGGGAGTTTTGCCATGAAAGAGAGGATGCTGTTCTATCTTCATGGGTTAAGCACTTTAGAAATCATTATTGCTTTGATACGGAAATAGATTATTTGAGAAAAGGATACGGCTTTTCACGAACCGAGTATCTAAATAAAATCAAATTTCCAGATGCCGCTGTTGCTCCTGGACCAGGTGTTCGATCAGGCGATTTTGGAGAGATATTAATCGCAGATTATTTAGAGTTTTTTCTTGGCTTTTGGGTTCCAAGAGTACGTTATGGTTTAAAAGTGATAGCCAACGAGTCGTCAAAGGGTTGTGATACTTTAGGTTTTCTATTTGCAAAAGAAGGCGAAGAATCCCCCAAAGATATTATGGCGGTGTATGAAGCCAAGGCACGATTAACTGCCGATCAATTAACAGACGGCAAAAAATTATCAGGTGTTCAGGCGGCAATTAATGATTCTGCCAAAGATAGATTGAGAATTGCCGAATCGTTGAACTATATTAAGCAACGTTTCTTTGAAAAACATAATATCACTGATGCAGATCGAATTGAGCGCTTTCAAAATCTAGACGACCGTCCGTATACTGAAATCTACGGTGCGGCAGCCTTATATTCATTCGATTCATATATTCCAGAAACCATAAGTAGCGCAATTACTAAAGACCATCCCAAAAAAGATGTGCTTCGCCTAATTGTCATAAAGGGCGAAAAATTGATGGATCTTGTTCATGAGCTTTATAGGAGAGCTGCCGATGAAGCCTGATGTGCGGTCACGGCGAGTTCTCAGTATTACGCAATCCAAGGCAAAGATGTATGAATATAGTGTTCCTTTGGATCAGCACATTGCTCTTACCGCCGACCCCTCAAGACTTTTTCCGTTAACTATAGGAATGTTAGGTGATATTTCCGCTAAAATTAATGTTGGGGAGGCAACTGCTGCCGATATTCAGGAATTACGAGACAGTCTACCTTTTTCTGCGCGATTTTTTGATGCTTTTGTTGAAACCCGACTGAATCAAGAAAATGATCCATATATTCAGTTGTTAGGTTCTGCCGCTTACTATTTGTGTAATTTGTCTGGCAGTTCAAATATTCTTGCTGATCGAATCCAGAATCCAGAAATTAATTTTGAAACACAAGGGCTGGAAAAGCTTTTATTGTGGTTATTATTAATTAAGGATTTCCCAGCTACTTTTCCAGATGTTCTTGATAGCATTTACAAAGGGACGATTGATGCGATTCGCGCGTTGCTACTGCAATTTAACGAAACGGGTTCGCAAATGGCTGCCGCGTTAGATGCGGCTCGCCAGCTAAGGAATATTGCTTATGAACTAGGCACACCTAAAGAATTATTATTAGCGGATTTGATCGGGGCAATAATTCGAAAACGGTTTGATAATTCAACTTGGAATTGCTTACCAAAATATACAGATTTGCCAATTGAAACTTGGGCAGAAGTCATCAAAAAGAAAACCTTTATAAAGGAATTCTGGTCAGCACAACATTTACTTGGAGAAAAAGGGGTGTTTAAAGGCAAGTCAGCGGTTGTACAAATGCCTACTAGTGCTGGAAAAACAAAAGCAACTGAAGTTATTATCAGAAGCGCATTTTTATCGAAGCGTACAACTCTTGCAGTAATAATTACCCCATTCAGAGCGCTATGTCACGAAATTAGACAGGGGTTGATTACCGCTTTCCAAGGCGAAGATATATTTGTTGACGAGTTGTCAGATGTGCTCCAAATGGATTTGTCCATTGAGAGAATTCTGCAATTTCAACAAGTGCTTGTGGCAACTCCTGAGAAGTTCAACTACGTTGTAAGACATGCCTCCGAATTAGCACCTAAGATAGGATTAATCATTTATGACGAAGGACACCAGTTTGACAATGGTACACGGGGAATTACTTATGAACTCCTGCTTACATCTCTAAAAGCACGTATTCTCGATACTACTCAGATTGTCTTGATATCCGCAGTAATCAGTAACGCGAGTCAAATCGGGCAATGGCTTATTGGCGATGACGCCGAGCCAGTTATTGGTCTTAATCTTGCCCCTACATTTCGCAGTGTTGGTTTTTCAACAAGAATAGATCCTAGGCGAAATCTTTATTTTGTTAATCATCTAAATCCAGATGAATGGGAATATTTTGTACCAAGAATTATTGATCAATATCAAATTGACGAAGAAACGATTTTCCCTAATGTTAACGTAGGTAGGGAAGTCGCTCTATATTTGGGTTTGAGACTTACAAACCAAGGCACAATAGCCGTTTTCTGTGGGCGAAAACTTGATGTGACTGGAATGTGCAAACTTATAACTGACATTTTTGAGAAAGGGTTGCCCATGCAACCTCCGTTGGAGTTTTCTAACAAGGTCGAAATTCAAAAACTCAAATTTCTACATGACGGCAATCTTGGTGAGGATGCAATTATGTCAAAAAGCGCTGAACTTGGCGTTTTTGCCCACCATAATAATGTCCCTCATGGAATTCGCTTAGCAATAGAATACGCGGTTAAGAAAGAGGATGCCAAATTTGTTATTTGCACATCAACATTGGCGCAAGGGGTTAATTTACCTATTCGATATTTGATAGTGAGTCGTGTTGACCAAGGCGGAGAGAGAATATTAGTTCGGGATTTCCAAAATCTAATTGGAAGGTCTGGTCGCTCTGGAATGCACACAGAAGGTAGTATTCTGTTTGCTGATTCGAGAATTTATGATGAACGTAACAGTAATGATTACACAAAAGAGCGTTGGCAAACAGTCAAAGAATTGTTGGATCCATCAAAGTCTGAAAAGTGCGAAAGCAAGCTTTATTCAATATTCAATCCTTTGCATGGAACCACCCCCGAATCACCATACAACAACATTGTAAATTTTGTCCAAGCTTACACAGCGGGTGCTCTTTCAGAGATTGCGCAAGTGGTGCAACAACAAAACACAGATAATGAAGCATTCAATTTAGACGCACTTCAACGAGAAATTGATTCAAAAGTGAATATCATCTCGGCAATAGAAAGTTACTTAATGTCTAACTGGGATTCGACGCAAAACATATTAGACCGCGATGAGGTTAGAAATTTGGCAATTGGCACTTTAGCTTATTTTTTAGCAGTTGATGATGAACAAAAGAAACAAATTGAAGATTTATTTATTCTCTTGGCGCAGAATATTGAGACCAATATTCCCGATGTTTCCAAAAGGCTAATCTTCGGCAAAACTCTTTACGGAGTCCCAGCAAGTGTTGCAATATCAGCTTGGCTTGATGAACATGGAACTGAATTGTCGGCTTCTCAAAACGAAACTGAAATATTCGAAGTAATATGGGGTTTACTGGAATCCAATATCCACAACAATCAGTTTAGAAAATGCGATAAGCCTGAATCTATGAAAAAAGTAGCTTTTGAATGGTGTCACGGAATACCGTTCAATGAATTGTTGGAAATTATCAAGCAAGATGATGCAAGACGCCGAGCAAAATCTAGGCGTATCAGATATACCCTAGAAGACGTTGTAGATGTTTGTGAAAATGGCTTTGCTTATGACGGTATTCTTGTGTTAGGAGCTGTGATTGAATTGGTTCCGACTCTGGCGATAGACAATAGCGATATTGTCGTTAATTCTCTTCAAGAGTTTCAAAAGCGGCTCAAATACGGGCTGCCATCGCAAATAGCAGTTGTGCTTTACGAACTTGGTTTTGCAGATCGGGTAGTTGCGATAGAACTTAGCTCGATTTTCCAAGAAGTTGAAGGCAACAAGGATATTGTTTTACAAGCCTTAAAAGCACGACGTGAAGAGGCTTTTATTGTCTTAGACAAATATCCTGCTTATTTTCGACAGGTTTATGCCAATGTAGCAACATAATGCAAAGTTTAAACATTTCGCCCTGTATGGATTTGCCACTTCCGAGAAACTTCTAGCAGTTTTCG
Source organism: Anaerolineales bacterium (assembly GCA_030680795.1). Lineage (GTDB taxonomy): Bacteria > Chloroflexota > Anaerolineae > Anaerolineales > Villigracilaceae > Villigracilis. The sequence continues at coordinate 62,871 of JAUXUL010000045.1, forward strand.
TATTTGTTGTTTTTGAAGCGGCTGGATGACCGCGAGAACGCGGCTGAGAGGCAGGCAAAACGCAAGGGGGACGGCGTGGAAAGATGGTCTGTGGTCTCCACTTGCGGGCGTGGTGGCGCGGGCGGTTGTCGAGCCTAGTCGAGACATCGAGGGTCTGCGGGGGCGGATGGGGGAGATTGAGAGGCAGGTGGATGGGTTGTTTGAGTCCCTTTTGAGTGAGAGTTTTGGAAGATAGTATTTCTATTGTTTTCGAGCTTGATTTTAAAAGTCGGCGTGCTATGATGGTATTGGAGGACGCCATGAATAAAACCCTCAAACAAACTTTGTTCTGGACGCCGCGTGCTGCGGGCATCCTGTTTATATTATTTCTCAGCATATTCGCATTGGACATTTTCGACATGCAGCTTGGATTCTGGGGAACTATCGTCGGATTGTTCATGCACCTGATTCCCTCCATTCTGCTGACGATTGCCATCATCATTGCTTGGAAGCGGGAATGGGTCGGCGCTGTGTTGTTCATCGGATGGACAATCTGGTACGTGTCGTTCATGCGGGGATTTGATTGGATTGCGTATGTGCTCATCGCAGGCTTGCCCGCGTTGATCGGTCTGCTTTTCCTTGCAGGCTGGGTTTGGAGAAAGCAGATTCACGCTGGCTGATGCACCAGTAGGCGATGGCACGGGTCGAGGGTCTGCGTGGGAGAATGTCCGAGGCGGGGCTCGCCGTTTAAGGCTCGCGAGGCGGGGAGGCAGATGTCGTGCTGAGCCTGTCGAAGCATGGAGAGGTTGTTTGAGTCCGTGTTAAGTGAGAGCTTTAGAGGATAGAAATTATGTGGATCTCTCCGTCGTTCCAAGATATTGATTATCCGTTCCCGCACTCACTTGATACAAAAATCATCCTTTTTGAAGATAGGGTACTTGGGTGGAAACTAAACATTGCCGACCAGATGATAAACGGTAACAAGGAACAACCAGCGATTAACCATTCTGGATACGCTACGTTGGATGTTGTTTTCAGCTATTTTGAAATGTTCGCAAAATATGAAGGTGGCTTTGCAAAGTTAGGAAAATCAGAGGATTATTTCAAAGTAGGTGTTTATTCTGTATTTCCAGAATTTCATCACATACCAACACCCGTGACCCCATTAACACCAGTTGGAAATGTTGTTTCGATAGTTGATGTCGTTTTAGATTTGATGTACGAAGGTATACGTTGTGGACTTTATCACAGCGGGATAACTAATGGGAGAATTATGCTTACAGGTGAAATTAAGACCCCGATGGGTTTTGATTTACAGAATCAATTGCTTATTATTAATCCCCATTTGTTGGTACCTAGGCTCGAAATACATTTGCGAGATTATGTTGGGCGATTGAGAGATGCAAACAATACTGATCTCCGTTTAAAATTTGAGGCACGCTATGATTTTGATACCCGTGCATAAACAGTTCGCGGGCTTGGTGGCGCGGGTCGAGTCGCTCCCGCTCGCTTCGCTCGGGGACTTCGTGCGTGGGCGGATGGGGGAGTCCACGCGGCAGGCTTGCACTGAGCGAAGTCGAAGTGTGGAGGGGTTGTTTGAGTCCGTGATGAGTGAGAGTTTTCGAAGATAGTATTTCTATTGTTTTTCGAACTTGATTTTAAAAATCGGCGTGCTATGATGGTATTGGAGGACGCCATGAATAAAAACCTCAAACAAACTTTGTTCTGGACGCCGCGTGCTGCGGGCATCCTGTTCATATTATTTCTCAGCATGTTCGCATTGGATATTTTCGACATGCAGCTTGGATTCTGGGGAACCATCGTCGGATTGTTCATGCACCTGATTCCATCCATTCTGCTGACGATTGCCATCATCATCGCTTGGAAGCGGGAATGGGTCGGCGCTGTGTTGTTCATCGGATGGACAATCTGGTACGTGTCGTTTATGCGGGGATTTGATTGGATCGCGTATGTGCTCATCGCAGGCTTGCCCGCGTTGATCGGTCTGCTTTTCCTTGCAGGCTGGGTTTGGAGAAAGCAGATTCACGCTGGCTGATGCGCCAGTAGGCGATGGCACGGGTCGAGGGTCTGCGTGGGATGATGGGGGAGAGTGAGAGGCAGGTGGAGGGGTTGTTTGAGTCCGTGTTGAATGAGGCGTTCAATTAGCCCCATCCCGTCCTTCCCCAAATGCCGAAGTGCACGGAATTTGGGGAAGGTGATTGTAGAGTATTTATGAATACTAAAATTTGTACCCAAGTTGAAGTTGTACTTCCCCCATTTTCGCCCCGCTGTTCTTCGCGGGGTGCAAATGGGGGAGGCTAGGAGGGGGCAAATGCCACGTTCTCAAAGAAGTAACCCCAACACAAAACACAACGCCATCGAACTCCGAAAAGAACCCACCCCTGCCGAAGCAAAACTCTGGTCGCGAATCCGCAACGACCAGTTGGGAGTCACTTTCCGCAGGCAACATGCCATTGGCAACTATATCCCCGACTTTTGTTCACCCATAGCCAAACTCATTATTGAATTGGATGGAAGTCAACACTTGGAACAAGAAGAATACGATGAAGAAAGAACGAAGTACTTGGAAACGCTGGGCTATAAAGTAATTCGCTTTTGGAATAACGATGTGTTGAACAATATTGAAGGCGTTATACTTGCCATTATTTATGCGCTGGAAGATGAAAACAGCAAAGATTGAATTATGTATTCCCTTGCTTGTGAGCCTGCAAGAAGTGTTTGCGGGCGTGGTGGCACGGTCGAGTCTCTCCCGCTCGCTTCGCTCGGGGACTTCGTGCGGGGGCGGATGGGGGAGTCCACTCGGCAGGGGGAGGAGTTGCGCCCGCCTTTTGGGCGGACGTTGTTGCCAAGTGTGCTGCGACCATCGGGAGGGGCGTTCAAGGGAGAGTTGTGAAAAGAACCCCCTTCGCCTTCGGCACCTCCCCCAAATACGACTGACAAAATTATAGTCATCATAAAAAGTTTCCATGTCGTATTTTGGGGAGGACGGGTGGGGGCTGGGATATAAGTCAGAAAATGGAATTTATTATCGCGAGGTGCAGCCTTAAGTATTGAGTGACGGGGACTTGGAGGGGTTATAGGAACGGTTAACGTTTTTGCTCAACCAAAGCAAAGGCCGCGATGGAAAAAGCATTGGCTACATTGAACGAGCGTTTTTCCCCGCGCATGGGGATATAAATGACCTCGTCAGCCAATGTCAGTAAATCAGGGTCAACACCTGTGATTTCATTGCCAATGATCAATACCGTATTACAAGTCAGGCTGGCCGCCTGGCTTGTTTTTATTGCGCGTGGTTCGTCTTCCAATGCCAATACCTGCCAGCCCTCCTTTTTCAAGCCTTTGATCAATTTGACCGCGTCCTTGTGATGGGACCAGGTGACATATTCTTCCGCGCCAAGTGCGGTTTTGCGCACTGCCTCCACTTCGGGTGTAGGCGTGATCCCGCATAAATAGGCATGAGCAAACCCGAAGCCATCTGCGCTGCGCAGGACCGAGCCGACATTCCATGCCGAGCGGATATTATCCATCAACACGGCCAGCATCGGTTCATTTTCCCGCTTTTCATTCTGGCGGAACATGGATTCATCGCTCATATTCTTCTTTAGGACTACTTTTGTTTCCCCCAGGCAGTGCGGGCAGCGGACTCCAAAGGAATGTCCTTCGATCAGTGGGTAGCGAAGTCCGCAGGCCAGGCAAAGGTGGATGTTAAATGACTCGGGCGGCATTGGTTTGTTGGGTCTCTTTGTTCTTTTTAGTCAACTTTTCATCATGGCACTGGAAACTGCGGGTTGACGCCCCAATGTCTCTAACATATTGCATGGGACGATCTCCTGAAGATTATATAGTAGATATGATTTTACACGGGACTCCTTTTATTGAAATGGCCGATAAAGGTATAATTTTCTGGATGAAACGATCTCTTTTTGGGATGTTGATCCCGCTTCTTTTCCTGACCGTTGGCCTGCTTCCGTCCGAAAGGGCGGATGCCCAGCGCGGGCATTTCTCACCGAATTCATCCGCCCTGGACCTGATCACAGAAGTAAACGCTTTGCGGACATCAAACGATTTACCGTCCTATCAGGTGAATTCCATTTTGATGAGCATTGCGCAAGCCCATGCAGATGCGATTGCCGGCACAGGCATCGTGACTCATTTTGACGCAAACGGCTTGCGCCCCTATCAACGCGCCATTGAGGCAGGCTATTTGGTGGCGGGAGATCTTTCGCTGGGTGGTTTCTTTGACGAGAATATTCACGCCGGCGCGAATCTTTCACCGGCCGGCGCGGTCACTTTTTGGAAGGGTGACGCAAACCAATTGAACACCATGCTCTCAGCGGATTTCGAAGATGTTGGCGCGGGCATGGCGATTGCCAAGGGAGTCACTTATTATGTCCTGAATGCTGGCTCAGAAAGCGGAGTTTCTGCGGCAATTTCAACCCCAACTATTTCTTCATCCGAATTTATTATCTCCACTGCCGGCGCGGCTGGGACTCCAGCTGTAGTGGTCATGGTCAGCACGCCTTTTGATAACGGCGAAATTTATCATGTTGTCCAAAAGAACGAAGCGCTTTGGAGCATCGCCATTGCCTACGGCACAACCATTGAGCAGTTAAAACTATTGAATGTCCTGGTCACTGATGAGATTTTTGAGGAGCAAACTCTTCTGGTAAAAAAACCTGTGCCGCTTACAGCCACTCCGTCCCCTGCCGTAACGGCTACATTTGGAATTCCCACTTCCACCGCTACAATCCCAGTCACACCGACAGTCACATCCACAGCGACGCCGTTGCCAAAGGCGCCCGCCTCGCTTCAAAATGGGGGGATGGTGGTTGGTGTTATCATTGTGATCGCGCTGCTTGGGGCAGGTCTTGGTTCCCTGCTTGGCAGGAAAAAAGTTGAATAAAAATTAATAGGGTCTGAAAATTGCTCCTTGCGCCGTCCTCGGCGCAAGGTTTACTCGCAAACGCCGCCGAAGACGGCGGCTTGAGCTTATGTTATTTAGACTTCTTGTATGGTTGAGAAAATTTTAATAGGAGCTGCTTATGAGTGAGTTTAGAATGGATGCTCTCTTGCCTGCCGAGATGGCAACACGCGCTGAATATCTTGGTGTTCGCAAAGCAGAAATGCCCGCATTCACCATGTTTATGTTGGCACTATTAGCGGGTGCATTCATTTCATTGGGCTCGATCTTTGCCACGACCGTTGCTGCCGGTGGCATGTCAATCACTGCGGCAGATGGCGTGGTGGCATACACCACTGGTTTGCCGTATGGCGTCACGCGCCTGCTGAGCGGGCTGGTCTTTTCACTCGGATTGATCCTCGTTGTTGTGGGCGGTGCGGAATTGTTCACGGGTAATACTTTGATCGTAATGGCGTGGTCAAGCGGTAAAGTTACTGGACGCGCACTGTTGCGAAATTGGGCGATCGTTTACACGGGTAATTTCATTGCAGCAATTGCGACGGCTGGGCTTATGTTTTTTTCCAGGCAATATACATTTGGCTCGAATTCTGTAGGCATTGCTGCATTGAAAATTGCAGTCGGAAAAAGCGATTTTGGTTTTTTACAAGCTGTTGCGCTCGGCATCCTGGCCAATGCGCTTGTATGTCTTGCGATTTGGCTAACCTATAGCGCGCGCACAACCCTTGATAAGATCGCGTCCATTATTTTCCCCATTACTGCCTTTGTCGCTGCTGGTTTTGAGCACAGCATCGCGAATATGTACTTCATTCCTTATGCGCTTCTGGTCAAAGGTTTTGATCCAGAATTCATGGCCACGGTCAGTGATAAGGTTCCAAATCTCGAGGTGCTGACGTGGAAAGCATTCTTTTTCAAAAACTTGATTCCTGTTACTATTGGAAATATTATCGGCGGCGCAGTGCTGGTAGCCGCCATCTATTGGGTCGTATTTCTTCGTGAAAAGAAAGTTTAATAAAAAGGAGCAGCCATGAAAGCATATATCATGATCAAGATTCGCGCGGGCGATGTCAAGGATGTTGTCCATCAGCTTCGTAAAGTGGCCGGTGTTGTTGAAGCCCACATGACCTTTGGACCCTATGATGCGGTGGCTGTGGTAGAGGCAGTTGATTTGGCCAAACTCGGCGCGATCACCGCCTTGGAGATCCAACCCATCCCTGGTGTGGAGCAGACCCTCACCTGCCTGGCAGTGGACGTGTAAACCAGGTTATTCATTATCTGCCTATCGGGCTGGCTGACTGCCAGCCCGATTTTTTCTAGTAGAATATACGGAGTTTATCCATGAGGACTGGATGAAAAGACTCGATCAATTAACTTTTACACGCTTTACCGCAATTTTAATTGTATTGTTTTTTCACGGCGGCGGCGGCATCTATTTGCAAGCAGTCAATATTTTCCCCATCTCCCCAATTCTAATATCTGCGACAACCAGCGTAACCTATTTATATGTCCTTTCCGGTTTTGTTATGTCGTTGGTGTATTATCGCCCGAACGAGAAGTTTGACATCGGTAGGTATTGGACTGCGCGTTTTGTTCGGTTATATCCACTTTACCTGATTTCATTTTTACTTGTTTGTTATTACTACCTTGATTCCATCGCCCAAATCAAGCCGCAAAAAACACTTGTAAATATTTTTGTCCTGCAAGCCTGGGTGCCTCGATATGCGCAGTCTTTTAATTACGCATCCTGGTTCATGACTGTTCAGTTTTTCTTATATGCTGTCTTCCCATTCTTTACATTGTGGGCGTATCGTCAGTCCACAAAAAAGTTAATATGGGTTTCGATTATCGTTTGGGTCGTCAGCCAGATGATTCATAACGCCCTTTGGATCGGCTACTTTCCTGAATATGAAAACTTTCTTGTCTATTTTCCGCTTTTCCATTTAAGTTCATTTATTCTGGGCGCGGTCGGCGGGATCTGGTATCTGCGTGAGGGACGGGAACAGAAAATTAAATCCAGTATCGGTTTATTGGTTTTTACGGGAGCGGTGCTGTTTGTATCTGCTTACGTAGTCATGAGCAATGAGATCGCTGCATTTCCTCATGGAATTCAGTTAATGACCGGGCTTTTAGCCCCAGTATTAACCGTCGTCATCGTTGCCCTTGCATTGGATAAATCTCGTCTCTCCGCTTTCCTTAATTATCCCGCCTTGGTTGCCCTGGGAGAAACATCCTATGGATTGTATATCCTGCACGTGCCGGTCATCTGGATATATAAACGCGCCCTAGAAAATTTGTCCCTCGCCGATCCCCAGTTTATTTTTGACTACACCTTCCTACCCTTGATGATTGCGGTTGGTTTGCTCATCCATTTTTATGTTGACCAGCCGCTCCGTAGTTGGTTAAAGAAAATTTTACAACGCGTGAGCATGCCGCTCCTCATTTTGGACCTTGTGATTGTTGCAGTTTCGATTTATGTTTCCTTCCGTTTTCGGTTTGGGGATGGGCGCGAATATTTGTCCTATCGTTCCATGGGATTGTTGATGTTTTGGTCTGCATTCCTGTTGAGAACAATTCTCTCGGTTGTATTTAATGGATTGAACCCGCGCATTCTTAAAGGTTCTTTTCTTCAATTGTTGCGCCCGATACTGATTTCTACGACCCTTGGCTCTTTTGTCCTTCTTTCCATTATTTTTACAGGGTATTCTCTTGGCTGGTTTGAGAATTTCCCGCGCAGCATCTTTATTATGGATTGGGCGGTTGTACTCACGCTGTCTTTACTGATTAGATTTCTATTCAGGCGCGCAGGCTTCTACCCTCCTAAACCATTATCAGCATGAACCAATAACTCAAACAGGTCTCACGAATTCGCGAGACCTGTTTGACTATTCAACTATCACACTTTCAATCTACTTATGCAAATTTCTAGCTGCAATAAAACTTAAACCTGCTTTCGTCAAATCCCAGGCAGAGTGGTTGCATGCTGCGACTTTATCGAGATAGTTTAATTGCAGGTTATCCCAGTCACCAGATTCAATGACTTCCTTCTTCTCGCGGAAGTAATCCAAAATATCGGATTGATGTGCGCGAGTGACATCCACTTCGGGGTCGCCGCCTTCGTGTTTCGCCGCAATATTTGCAACATGGTCAGCCAATTCAACCAACTCTGCGCGGCGGTTGTATGGTTGAATGACAATGCTCTTCTGCGGCTCGGTGATGTGATGTTCAAAGCGGACAATTTTTTCAAAGCCAAGCGCTTTTCTGAATTCGGCAGTCAGTTCCATGGTCTGGTTATTGACCGAGTTCGACCAGTTGAATCCGATCAGCGGGGATGTGCCATCGTCACGGCTGAGCAATTTCGCCATCGTCAAAATCCATAATGCGTTGTAGGGGTTGTCCGCGCCAAAGAACACCGAGATCTTGAATTGAATATCCACGCCCAAACGATGGAGCAGGAAGCCAAGTAAGATCGTACCTCCATTGAAATTGAGGACATGTTGCACCCCGTAGTTGGTGTAGTAGTACAAAAATTCATCCAGCCATTGAAGTGCGTGTTCGTTGGGTTGACCAATTCCGCCGAAATAGCCTGTGATCGTTGCGGGCCCGCCAAGGTGGGGATTGGAACCATCCGTGCCTTTGGTGTCCAGCGTTTCCACGAAGGAGGCACCGATAATATCCAGTGCAGCGACAATGGCCGGCAAGTCGCCATCCGCTTCGGATTCCTTCATGTTGCGAACAGCGATATAGCGCCCGGGCATGAGCGTTTGATTTGCAATGGCTTGCTCCGCCATGGCGCGTACCCATGGGAAATACTGCAAAGCGGATACTTCAAGTGTGACTGCGTATTTATCTTTGAACTTCATCTTTCGCACCGCGGCCGTATCGCCCCAAACTTTTTTCCTGTAATCTGCCACCGAGATGAATGCGCCTTTGTTGCGTTGTTCAATTAACCAATTCAAATCCTTGATGTAATCGGGGTTCTTCGCTTCAACCAACTTGAACAAATTATCCATTTTGCGTGCCGCGCGATGTTTGCGGTTGATCTCTTTGGGCGTGCCATACTTCGCCACCACCGCGAGAAAATCTTTCATGACCTGTGAATTTGGGTCAAGCAAAACAGAATTGAATGCCTTGAGTTTATCGGGCGAGATCTTGAGTAACTTTTGCATATCGTTCATTTTGTCTCCTTAATTTGAAATGTCGTTGCGAGGAGCGTTCTTGTTCTTCCCTGGCACCGCCCGCCAGGGCAGGTGTGCGACGACACTTGCGGCGTACGCCAGTGCGGTGAGCAATCTCCTCGCACTGGTGGGGGTTGCTTCGGGCGGACCGCTTCGCGCACCGCCCTCGCAACGACATATTATTTCAACATCTTCTTCAACTCTTCATACTCCTCATCAGGCATTCCAAAATAATTTTCCTGCATGGGGAATTTTCCGCCGATGACTTCATCGTGATAACCTTTCAAGCCGTTGAGAATGACCTCGCCAGCGTTGCCGTAGACTTTTGCCATCTTTGGTTTAAATTTGGGATACAACCCAAACATATCGTGATAAATTAATAGTTGACCATGCGCGTCGGGTCCGGAACCGAGACTCATGATGATGCAATTCTCTGCGCGTTCCGTGATGAGTTTGCATAAGCGGTCAGGTACAAGTTCAAGCAAAATACAGAATGCTCCCGCTTGTTCAAGCGCCTTCGCATCATCCACGATCTTCTTTGCCAGCGTGGCAGATTTCCCTTGTAAGCGGAACCCGCCCAGGGCGGAGACAGACTGCGGCGTGAGTCCGAGATGCCCAATGGCGGGAATGCCCGCATCCACGATCCCCTTGATTCGGTCAGCCATCGCCGCGCCGCCTTCGAGCTTGATCGCGTCGCAGCCAGCCTCAGCCATGAATCTGCCTGCGTTGCGGATCGCATCCTCCACCGAAGTTTGATACGTCATGTACGGCATATCGCCAATGACAAACGCCGTTGGCGCGCCGCGTCTCACAGCTTGCGTGTGGCGGATCATGTCATCCATTTTCACGGGCAGGGTTGAGTCGAAGCCGAGCATGGTCATGCCAAGACTGTCGCCCACCAAAATCATCTCAATGCCGGCTTGCTCCTGCAGATACGCAGTTGGATAATCGTAGCAGGTCAGCCAGGTGATCGGCTCTTTGTCCGTGACCTTCTTGAACAAGTACGGCAACGTGATCTTTTTGCGTGTTTCCGTCATTCATACTCCTTCTGATATGGATATAGAATCAGTATAGATGGAAATATTATTTGATACAATTGACGAAAATCACTAATTCCCCATTCCTTCTTGTGGGTTCCTAAAAGCCCCGTTTATGAAAGACTGTCCTTCTCAGGACGAAGGGATGCTCCTCGCTGAACGAGGTCGAAGCGCGGGTGGCTTGGAAAACTTAGACATTATACAAAACTTGTCCTTCGACTGGGATCAGGACAAGTTTTGTGATTGAGCACAGATTATCCACGATCACAAATGCAGATCGGATCGTGGTCATTAACGAGGGGAAGATTATCGAGCAAGGCCGGCATAATAACCTGCTGGCGAAGCATTTGAAATTTACTTTGTTTTCAACGCATCCCAACCTGCGTATTTTGCTTCATTGCCCAACTCCGCTTCGATGCGCAGGAGTTGATTGTATTTTGCCACTCTGTCTGAGCGGGCGGGCGCTCCAGTTTTGATCTGTCCGGTGTTGAGCGCAACCGCCAGGTCTGCGATGGTGGCATCTTCTGTCTCGCCTGAGCGGTGGGATGTGACCGCGCGCCAACCTGCGCGGTGACATAGATCAACGGCTTCGATGGTTTCTGTCAGGGAGCCGATCTGATTGACTTTGACCAACAAGGCATTCGCCGCATTTTCTGCAATTGCTTTTCGGACGCGTCCGGGATTCGTTACCAGCAAGTCATCGCCAACGATCTGGACTTTGTCACCCAATTCTTTGGTCATCAAACTCCATGAACTCCAATCATCCTGGGCGAGTCCGTCTTCGATGGAGACGATTGGATAATCTTGTACCCACTTTTTCCAGAACTCAACCATCTGTTCGCCTGTAAACTCTTTTCCTTCTTTGCGAAGGTTATATTTCTTTGTTTTCTCATCATAGAATTCAGAAGCGGCCGGGTCAAGCGCAATGGCAACATCTTTACCACGACCCACCTTAAAACCAGCCTTTTCAATCGCGGCAAGGATCAATTCAATGGCTTCGCCATTTGCTTTGAGGGCAGGCGCATATCCGCCTTCATCGCCGACGAGTGTGCCATAGCCTTTTTCTTTTAACACCGTTTTTAGTGCATGATAAATTTCTGTGCCCCAACGAACACCTTCAGTGAAGGAAGGCGCGCCGAAGGGCATGACCATGAATTCCTGCATGTCCGTGCTTTGCCAGCTTGTATGCACGCCGCCGTTCATGATGTTCATCATTGGAACGGGCAGCACGTGGGCATACACGCCGCCGAGATAGCGGTATAAAGGCATGCCAAATGAATTTGCGGCAGCTTTGGCAACCGCAAGACTGACGCCTAAAATTGCGTTCGCGCCAAGTTTGGATTTGTTGGGTGTGCCGTCTATTGAGAGCAGTTCAGCATCAATGGCTTTTTGTTCGGCCGCATCCCAGCCGAAGAGCGATTCTGAGATCACGCCGTTGACGTTTGCTACCGCTTTCGAGACGCCTTTGCCCAGATAACGCTGCTTGTCGCCATCGCGCATTTCCAAGGCTTCATGCTCGCCCGTGGATGCGCCTGAGGGAACTGCAGCGCGTCCCCATGCGCCGTCCATTAAAACCACTTCCACTTCGATAGTGGGGTTTCCGCGTGAATCAAGAATTTCCAGCGCGGAGATGCTTTCAATTGTTGCATCCATTTTTGCCTCCTTGAGTTGTTACCTAAAACCAGACCCTAAAGGTCTTTGCATCTTTATGCAAACTTACTTGAGAAGCTTAAGATTGGTTTTGAATTTATGTTTTCAGGATTGAAGACCTTTAGGGTCTCTTCACCTGCTTCAAGTATAATCCCAAATATTGGGAGACGAAGCCTTGACTAAAACCGCTACTTTTATCCCCCCGCGATAGAACAAGATTTATTTTCCACGCGATGTTTTGTTGCAAAATTGTCATCTCCTTTATCCGTGTGATGTTTACTTTGATCCTGAAATTACCCGTAGAATGTCCTCAGCGAGCTTGCGGCTAAAGTTTGCTGTATTACTAAATATAGTGTATAGTGATTGCAGTCGTTAATTTAACTGTATCTGAGACAAATCCACTTACTCACAGAAAATATTAAACCCTATCTTTCTCGGTGTAACAAAGGCGGCGTCCTGGCGACCGCCTTTTTGCATCGGATCAGCAAGATATTATCAACAATTGGGGTGTCTGGAAGGAAAAGTTTTATGGCTAAATCAACTCACCCGATCATCAAGCGCATAGCCTTTATTGGTAGTTACCTGCCGCGCCAATGCGGTATTGCCACATTTACCACTGATCTTTGCGAGTCCATCGCAGATGAGTACAAAGGAACGGCCTGCATCGCATTGCCTGTCAATGATACCGAAGCAGGCTATGATTACCCGCCGCGGGTTCGTTTCGAATTGAGTGAAAAGGATATCGAATCCTATCGCCGTGCTGCTGATTTCTTGAATATTAACAATGTGGATATGGTCTCGTTGCAGCACGAATACGGCATTTTTGGAGGCAGGGCAGGTAGTTACATTTTGACCTTACTGCACGAATTGCGAATGCCTGTCGTCACAACATTGCATACTATCTTACGAGATCCCAATCCTGATCAGCGCCGTGTGCTCGAGGAAATCGTTTCTCTATCGGACCGTGTGGTGGTCATGAGCGAAAAAGGATCGGAATTCCTTCAAGAGGTATATCACGTACCTCCAGACAAAATTGATTTGATCCCACATGGTATTCCTGATGTGCCCTTTGTAGACCCAAGTTTTAACAAAGATTTGTTTGGAGTTGAAGGCAAAAGTGTTCTGTTAAGTTTTGGTTTGCTCTCAGCTAACAAAGGTATTGAGAATGTGATATCAGCTTTGCCGACTATTTTAGAGAAATATCCCAATGTCGTGTATATTGTCGTGGGCGCAACCCACCCGCAGGTCATAAGGAACGAAGGTGAAACCTATCGGCTATCTTTGCAATGGTTGGCTCATGAAAAGGGTATAGAAGGAAATGTTATCTTTCATAACCGTTTTGTTGCAATGGATGAACTTATCCAATTCATTGGCGCTACGGATATCTATATCACGCCCTATCTCGACGCCGCGCAAATTACATCTGGGACACTGGCCTATACGGTGGGAGCCGGTAAGGCGGTTATCTCCACGCCATATTGGTATGCAAAGGAAATGCTGGCCGATGAACGCGGGGCGTTGGTTCCATTTAGTGATCCACAAGCGCTGGCCGCACAGGTGATCGATTTACTCGGCAATGAGTCGAAGCGTCATGCCATGCGAAAACGTGCTTATCTTTTCGGTCGGGATATGATCTGGCCACAAGTTTCACGGCGTTATATGATGACTTTCGAACGCGCTCGCGCTGAACACCGTTATTATGCGGCGACTGAATTCGCGATCAAACCATTGGATAAACGTGCCTGGGAGTTGCCCCCACTTAAACTGGATCACTTGAGGCACCTTACGGATGATACAGGTATATTTCAGCATGCCATTTTCACAATACCTAACTATCGTGAAGGTTATACAACCGACGATAATGCCCGCGCCTTGATTGTCAGTGTGCTCCTGGAAGAATTGGGAAACAAGGAAGCCACTGAATTGGCGACCCGCTATCTCGCGTTCACCTGGTATGCCTTCAATTCTGAAACGAGACGCTTTCGTAACTTTATGGATTATCAGCGAAATTGGCTCGAAGAGAGCGGCTCGGACGACAGTCATGGTCGCGCATTGTGGGCACTGGGCACTCTACTGGGCTGTTCGAATATGCCAACATTGCACAATATGGCGGGCCGTGTGTTTGAGCAATCCTTGCTTGCCATGCTCGAAACGACCAGTCCGCGTGCCTGGGCATTCGCACTGATCGGCATCCACGAGTATTTGGGTCGTCTTGCCGGTGATCGTCGCGTCAACCAGGTGCAGGAGGAATTGGCGGGTCGGTTGCTGTCACTTTACAAAGATAACCGAGCAGATGGATGGAACTGGTTTGAGAATAAGCTGACTTATTGCAATGCGGCACTGTCACACACCATGCTACTGTGCGGCCAGTCTATGTCAAATCCTGTAATGACTGAGGTGGGTTTGGAGTCTCTCAGTTGGCTTGCCGAATTACAGCACGCGGACACGGAAGGAAGGCATTTCGTTCCCATCGGCTCCAATGGTTTTTATCAGCGAGGCGGCGAACGCGCCCGCTTCGATCAACAGCCAGTGGAGGCGCAGGCGATGGTCTCTGCTTGTCTCGAAGCTTATCGCGTCACCGGGAAAAAAAGCTGGCACATAGAAGCCCGCCGCGCCTTCGAGTGGTTTCTCGGCCGCAACGACTTGCACCTCCCGGTCTACGATCCGACGACGGGTGGTTGTCGTGATGGTTTGCATCCTGATCGGCCGAACGAGAATCAAGGGGCAGAGTCCACGCTCGCCTTTCTCCAGTCCCTTTTGGAATTAAGATTAGCGGAAAATATTGGTCAACCTAATGAGCATACTCACAATGAACAATCAACCTTTGGAAATCTTTCGTCGTCACAAACACAACCCGATCCTGACAGCCGCGAACTGGCCGTATCAAGTCAACAGCGTATTTAATCCCGGCGCTACTTTACTGGCTGACGGTACTACTCTGCTATTATGTCGCGTGGAGGATCGACGCGGACTTTCGCATTTATGCGCCGCGCGATCGGCAAATGGTATTGATAACTGGCAAATCGACTCCAAGCCTACTTTTATGGCCGATCCAGAACATTATCCAGACGAATTGTGGGGCATAGAAGACCCGCGCATTACCTATGTTCCTGAATTGGGCCAGTATGTCATCGTCTATACTGCCTACGCACGCGGAGGGCCGGGTGTGGCCCTGGCGCTCACAAAAGATTTCCACTCCTTCGAGCGCTACGGCGTGATCATGCAGCCGGAAGATAAAGATGCGGCGCTACTGCCGCGCAGGATCAATGGCCGCTGGGCTTTGATCCACCGCCCGCTCAGTGCGACCGGCGCGCATATGTGGATATCCTACTCGTCCGACCTGTATCACTGGGGTGGGCACAAGAAGATCCTAGAAGCGCGCCTCGGTGGTTGGTGGGATGCGAACAAAATCGGTCTCTCCCCTCCCCCGATTGAGACCTCACAGGGCTGGCTGGTGATTTATCATGGTGTAAAGCAGAACGCGGCCGGCTCTATTTACAGATTAGGTCTCGCCCTGTTTGATTTGAATGAACCGGAGCGTTGCTTGAAACGCGGCGACGAGTGGGTATTTGGTCCTGAAGAACCATACGAACAACATGGGGATGTGGACAAAGTTGCCTTCCCGTGTGGTTACACCCTTGCATCTGACGGTGATACCCTGCGTATCTATTATGGTGCTGCGGATACAAGTATTGGCGTAGCGACGGGTAGTATCAAGGTTCTGTTAGAGTGGCTTCGCACTCAGTAGCAAAATTATGGTGGAATTAACAAAAAATGACAATCTCATCAAAATGGGAAAAGAAAAGACACCTCGATATTTCATGATAGGCAGAGGACTCCTAAACCTTCCGTAGATTAAATGAAAATCTAAGTCGCCATTGGTTACACACCAAAAAGGGCTCCGATTTCGGATGCCTTTTTGAATCACTTCTTCGCCCTCTCCTTCGCTGCCTTGAGCAGCCCCACAAACAACGGATGCGGTTTCATTGGGCGCGACAAGAACTCAGGGTGGAATTGGCTCGCGACCATGTAGGGATGATCTGCTAATTCAACGATCTCAACCAACCTGCCGTCCGGGGATAGGCCGGAAAAGATCATGCCATGTTCTTTGAAGGTTTCAAGGTAGGCGTTGTTAAACTCAAAGCGGTGACGATGCCTCTCGTCCACGCGGGGGACTGCATAGGCGTTGGCGGCCTTCGTCCCTTTTTGGAGCAGGCACGGGTAGAGTCCGAGGCGCATGGTTCCGCCCATATCGGTGATGGAGCGCTGGTCGAGCATTAAATCAATCACAGGGTGTTCGGTGCTGCGGTCAAATTCGGAGGAGTTGGCATCTTCCAGATCCAGCACGTGACGTGCGAAATCAATGCACATCACCTGCATCCCCAAACACAAGCCAAGGTATGGAACTTTATTTTCGCGGGCGTAACGCGCTGTAAGCACCTTGCCTTCGATCCCACGCGAACCAAAACCGCCTGGCACGAGGATGGCATCCGCTTTTTTGACGATATCCCAGCCTTTGTCCTTTTCCAGGTCAGCGGAATGCACCCAGTTGATTTCAACTTCAACACTGTTTGCAAGCGCGGCATGATTGAGCGCCTCGCGCACGGACATGTAGGCGTCCTGCAATTCAACATACTTTCCGACCAGCGCCACTTGGACAGTGGGCTTCGGTTTGCGGACTTCTTCTACAAGTTTTTTCCACGGACGCATATTTGGCTTGCTTTTCGATTTCAACCCGAGCTTGCCCAGCATCAATTCGCCCACGCCAAGTTTTTCCAATAGTAATGGGACTTCATAGAGCACATCTGCGGTTTTCATTGGAACGACGGAGTCTTTTTCCACATCGCAAAAGAGCGCGATTTTTTCGCACAGGCTTTTATCCACATCCTGATCCGCGCGCGCAATGATGATGTTAGGCGAAATACCGATCGAGCGCAACGCGGCCACGGAATGTTGTGTGGGTTTGGTCTTGATCTCGCCAGTTGCGCCAATGGTGGGCAGCCAGGTCACATGCACGAAGAGACAGTTCTCACGCCCCACTTCGTTGCGGAGTTGACGCAAGGCTTCAAGAAAGGGTTGCGACTCAATATCGCCAACTGTTCCGCCAACTTCAAGGATCACGACCTCAGCCCCTGTCTCCTTTGCCACCAGACCGATCCTGCGTTTGATCTCATTGGTGATATGCGGAATCACCTGGATTGTCCCGCCGAGGTAATCACCGCGCCGTTCATTCGCGATGATCTCCGCATAAACCTGCCCTGTAGTGAAATTGCTTACTCTGGTCAGGCGGTTGTCAATGAATCTTTCATAGTGACCCAAATCGAGGTCGGTCTCTGCGCCATCATCTAGCACATACACCTCGCCGTGTTGGTAAGGTGACATTGTGCCAGGGTCAACATTGATGTACGGGTCAAGTTTTTGGACGGCAACTTTGAACCCGCGCTCCTTGAGCAATAGTCCCATTGCGGCGGCGGTCACACCCTTGCCAACCGATGAAACAACACCGCCCGTGAAAAATAAATATTTTGTGGCCATATATTATCTCCTCTTCGTCATTGCGAGGGCGCTCTTGGTTTTGCCCGAAGCAATCCCCCAACACAATACGGGAGATTGTTTCGTCGAGAAGAGCACTCTCCTCGCAATGACGGTATGGATTGACAAAGAGAATGGGGAGGGCGTTTAAGCCCTCCCCATTTGGGGTTGCGCACTTTGCAGATTGTGGACGGTGTTCGTATTCATCCGACCAGTTTCACCAGATCTTCAGCGGCGCGTCGCATTTCGAGGAAGATCATACCGAGTTTGCCGTCCTGACGTGACATCACAGTCAGCACGGCTTCTTTGCCAATGGCGGTCAATACAATCGCGCCCTTATCGCCTTTGATATAAACCTGTTCCAATCCGCCGCGTCCAAGTTCGCCTGAAATGCGTTCACCCAGGCTGAGCATCGCCGCAGACATGGCTGAAACACGGTCTTCTTCCGCGCCCTGCTGCAACGCAGACGCCATGATCAAACCGTCTACAGAAACGACGGCCGAGGCTTCAATGTCAGGTGTAGCAGCCTGCATTTTGCGAAGCCGTTCCACCATTTGATCAGAGCGGGATTGTTCCATAACTCGATCTCCTAAGGAAGCGGGCAGCCCCGCCATTCAGTATGATTGATCGGCTAGAGTTTACCAGAAAAATAATCATTCGAGTATTGCCTGCACATTTCAATTCATTAACAACTTGACAATATTTGACCCTCCCTGGCCTTCATGTTAGACTCAACAGTTGCCGTGATGAAAATTCTTTTCACTCTTTTGATTATTCTTATTCAGGAAACGCCTGTAATTATCTCGTCCCCTCAAGCGGGCGAGACTTTATCCGGACAGGTAGAGATCATTGGCAATATGGATGTGTCGAATTTTTTGTCCGCTGAACTGGCTTTCTCATACGCTGCCAACCTCGCCGATACCTGGTTCAACATCCAGACATTTCCTCAGCCCGTGGTTGGAACTACCATTGATATTTGGGACACCGCCTCGCTCACAGACGGCGATTACACCCTGCGCTTACGTGTCTTTTTTCAGGACGGGTCTTTTCAAGATGTACTTATATCAGACTTGAAAATTCGAAACGATGCCCCCCTGCCCGCAGAAATTGTTCCAACCGAAACAGCATTTCCTCAATCTACGACCACACTTCCACCTCTCGTATTGACCGGGCTGCCTGCCACTGCGGCGATAACCTATCCCTCGCCAATGCCTTTACCTGCCAACCCTGCGTCTGTAACCAGGTCATCCATTTATTCAACCTTCGCGCGTGGCGCATTAATCCCCCTGGTCTTATTCATCTTCTTTTCCTTGCTGTTTCGTCTTCGCAAAAACTGAATTCTGATTACTAATAACTAAAAACTATGACAGACTCCACCTATCTCCTCATTGGCCTCGGCAATCCTGGACGTGAATACAGAGACACCCGCCACAACATTGGTTTTATGTTGATTGACCATCTCACTGTCCGCTTGAATGCACGCGGCATGAAATTACAATCCAAAGCCATTGTCATCTCCGCACATTACGAAGAGCGGAAAATAATCCTTGCCAAGCCGCAGACTTATATGAATCTTTCTGGTCAATCAGTGCAGGGACTGTTGCACTTCTACAAAATTCCCTTTGAAAACCTGCTTGTCGCTCACGATGACCTGGACCTTCCTTTCGGCACAATTCGTGTTCGCCCCGCTGGCGGCCCCGGTGGTCAACGCGGCATGGCTTCCACCATCGAAAAACTTGGCACAAAAGATTTCCCGCGTTTGCGTCTCGGCCTCGGCCGCCCGCCTGGCCGCATGGACGCCAAGGATTACGTTCTGCAAAATTTCTCCAAGGAAGATTTCAAACTGCTCCCCGAAATTTTGGGTCACGGCGCCGATGCCGCTTTGACTTTTGTTGTACACGGCTTGAATAAGGCAATGAATAAATTCAATGGTGATATTCGGGAATCGTAAAACGTAATGCGGGACGAATCACTGTTAGCGTACCAATCCCGAAGGGATGACATGCTGTTTACAAAATAACCAACCCTTCAGGTTTTCCTTATTATGTAAGGCGAGTGATTAAACAAATCAATGTCTTCTACACATCTTCTTTCGTCAATTCAATACCTGACAGAGTATAAAAAACTGCTGGCAGAACTTAATGCGGGTACACCCATCTCTGGACTTGGATTGCCGCGTTCTGCGCGTTTGCCCGTCATCGCTTCTTTGCTTACAGATTTGAATCTCCCGATGCTGCTCATCACTGACCGAGCAGACCATGCACTCTCACTGTTCGATGAGCTTGGTTTTTGGGTGGAATCCCCGCGCTATTTATTTGCAGAACCGAACCCATTATTTTATGAAGAAGCCGCCTGGGGAATCACAACCCGCCGCGAACGCTTGCAAGTGCTGACCGCGCTTTCCGCCTATCATTTGCCTTTTGTAAAGAAGCCAAAAATACCGCCGATCATTGTTTCATCCGTCCGCTCGTTGATGACGCGCACACTGCCTCGCCGTGACTTTCTAAAAGCATGTAAAAAACTGTCAGTAAACCAGAGCATTCAATCCACTAGTCTGATCCGTGAATGGGCCAGGATCGGCTACCAGCGTGTGAACACTGTCCTCGAGCCGGGTCAATTTTCGCATCGTGGAGGACTCCTGGACGTTTGGCCTTCTACCGAAGGGAATCCTGTTCGCCTCGATTTCTTCGGCGATGAGATCGAAACCATCCGCCGTTTTGACCCTGCCACACAACGCACGATTGAAAAACTTGATAGCTTTCTTGTCATACCTGCGCGCGAGTTTTTGGCAGAGAAAGTTGACGAAGGCATACAGCTTTCTGAATTTCATATCCCGCTCTTGCATCAAGAACCTTCTTCATTAGTGGAATACCTCCCGCAGAAATCCATTATGCTTGTGGATGATTTGAGTCTGGTTGAGATCATGGCGAATGAGGTGGAGGAGCAGGCGGTTAAGTTCAGGCAAGAGAGCATTTCGGAAGGCACACTGCCTGCGGATTTTCCTGTGCCGTATCTGCCCTGGTCTGAGTTGACCGACAGCCTGAGTGAGTTTCCATTTCTCGAGTTGGGTCATTCAACTTCACCCTCTCGCGGAAGAAGAGGGCAGGGTGATGGCGAGATTGATCTGGCTTCGCGTTTCGGCCATGATGAAAGATTTGGCGGCAGGCTCAAACCTTTTATTGATTATCTTGCGCCGATTGTGGAAAAAGGCGAGCAAGTCATTATCATTTCACGTCAATCGCCGCGCCTGCATGAATTGTGGAATGAGCATTATCCAAACTTCGATTTCCCCAATCTCGAATTTATCGAAGCCTCATTGTCCGAAGGCTTCACCCTAATCCCTAATCCCCTAATTCCTAATTCCCTAATCCCTGTTCACTTGATTACTGACTCCGAAGTCTTTGGATGGGCGAGACCCCAGCCGCGTACGCGCCAGAGACAGGTTGCAGATACGCCTGAATCGCTGTATGCCGATTTGCAAGTCGGGGATTATGTTGTCCATATTGATCACGGTATTGGACGTTTCGCGGGCCTGATCCAGCGACAGTTGGATGGCCACGAAAGAGAGTACCTCGCTGTTGAATATGATCGAAATGACATCCTCTACGTTCCCGTCCATCAAGCAGACAGGCTCACGCGTTATGTCGGCGCGGATGGCGGCAAGCCGTCACTCGATCATCTTGGCGGACAGGCGTGGGCTGAAATTAAGTCTCGTGTCAAAGAGGCAGTGCAGCAGGTGGCAGAAGATCTTCTCGACCTGTATGCGCGTCGTCAGGTGGTGCAAGGTTTTGCATTTGCTTCGGATACGCTATGGCAAAAGGAACTGGAAGATAGTTTTCCCTACGTTGAAACAGAGGACCAAAAAAGCGCAATTGCCGATATCAAACGTGACATGGAACGCGCTCGCCCTATGGATCGTTTGTTGTGCGGCGATGTGGGCTATGGAAAAACAGAAGTCGCTTTGCGCGCAGCTTTCAAAGCCGTGATGAGCGGTAAGCAGGCAGCCGTGCTTGTGCCGACGACGGTCCTGGCGCAGCAACATTTTGAGACTTTTTCACAACGGCTGGCAGCATACCCCGTCAAAGTGGAGATGCTTTCCCGTTTCCGCACCCCGCGTGAGCAGACCGAAATCCTGCACAAACTTGCCCTCGGCGAAGTGGACATTGTCATCGGTACGCATCGTTTGATTTCATCCGATGTGCACTTCAAGGATTTGGGATTGGTGGTGATTGACGAAGAACAACGTTTCGGCGTCACGCACAAGGAGCATCTTAAGAAACTCCGCACTGAAGTGGACGTGCTGACTCTGACTGCCACGCCAATTCCACGCACGCTTTACATGGCTTTAACCGGCGTGCGCGATATTTCCAATTTGAATACTCCGCCTGAAGAGCGTCTGCCGATCGTCACTCACGTTGGTCCGTATTCACCGCGGCTTGTGCGGCAGGCGATCCTGCGTGAACTCGAACGCGGCGGACAGATCTTCTTCGTCCACAATCGGGTGCAAACCATTGAGTCCATGAAAGCGCATCTCAACAAACTTGTTCCCGAAGCGCAGGTTGAGATTGGCCACGGACAGATGCCAGAGGGGCAATTGGCAAGTGTGATGCATCGATTTAATGCAGGCGGGATTGATATTTTGCTTTCGACAACCATCATTGAATCTGGTTTGGATATCCCGAACGCAAACACGCTCGTCGTTGACCGCGCTGATACTTTTGGTCTCGCCCAGCTTTATCAATTGCGCGGACGTGTGGGGCGCGGTGCGATGCGTGCGTATGCCTACTTCTTCCGCCATAATAAAATGTCGCCAACGCAGGAAGGTCAGCAGCGGCTGGAGGTGATCGCAGAGAATACCCAGCTTGGCGCGGGTTATTCGATTGCCATGCGTGACCTTGAAATCCGAGGCGCTGGTGAAATGCTAGGCACACGCCAGCATGGATACATCCAATCGGTTGGCTTTCATCTTTATACAAGAATGCTGGCGGATGCTGTGCGGCGGCTTCGCAGGGTTGAGGGCGTTGCCCTGAGCCTGTCGAAGGATCAAGGGTTGAAGGTGAAAAGCTCCGGTTTGGATGAGACAACCTTCAACCTGCAACCTTCGACCTTCAACCTGCCGTTATCTATGCCTGTAAATGTGGATTTGCCTCTCGCAGTTGGTATTCCAGCCGAATATATTTCAGATCAGGATTTGCGTCTGCGTTTATACCGCCGCATTGCAGACCTGCGTGATGAAACTGAATTGGATGCGCTTGGCTCTGAGTTTCGTGATCGCTTTGGTCAAATGCCGGAGATGACCCAAAACCTGCTTTATCAGATGCGTGTGAAATTGCGCGCTGAAAAAGCAGGGCTAACTTCTGTCAACTTGGAGGCCGGGCAGATCCTGCTTAAGTATGCCGCATCAACCAAAGGGTCGGAGCCTGCTGGGTTGAGAGTGTCGAAACCGAAGCGTTTACCTGATCTTGGCAATGGAATCCGCGGCGGCAGGTCCGCCTATTGGGTTATGTTGTCTAAAGATGAAGTTTGGACTGCGAAACTTTTGGATGTGCTAACTCGGTTGAAGGATAACCCTGCTTCCTGACAAACCGGCCCTTGATCCTGTTCCAATAAAATTTTCTGCCCCGACAATTTTGCC
This sequence comes from Anaerolineales bacterium, assembly GCA_030680795.1. Lineage (GTDB taxonomy): Bacteria > Chloroflexota > Anaerolineae > Anaerolineales > Villigracilaceae > Villigracilis. The sequence goes on from JAUXUL010000045.1 coordinate 85,818, forward strand.
GGCGCGCGTTGTTATTGGTAATCATTGCATTTCAAATCGTCCTTCAAGTTAATGATCGTTTCATCGCGTTCTCGTGATGCAGGTGCATTTGCGGTGAGCCTATCCAATGCAATGCACAGGCTGGGCTCCAATCCTGCTGTGATTCGTTTTGCAAATTTGGTCAGCGTCATTACTTGCTCCCAGTCTTCCGTATGCCCCAATCCTTCAATGAAGGGGATGTACTCAAAACCATTATCCGCCCGCTCACCGGCAACTTGTGCAGCCTCCCACAGCCTGACTACTTGATCCCATTGCTCGTACTGACGCGCCAGGTCTGCTTTTTGGAAGTAATAGCACCATGATGTAGTATTTTGCTTACCATAAATATCCTCAGGCAATGTTGGCTCTTCGCCGTCTACCTGCTTGATAAGGTTGATATCCGAGCCTGCGCTGAGCTGGCGCATATCATCGTTGACGAGACGCAGGTTCGTATCCTGCGGTTGTAGAATCCACAAACAGCGATTCAGCTCAGGGTTGAACGAAAGCAGGAGCATTTGTTTGCTGCTGCCGGCAAAGTTCATGCTTAATTTATTGTCTTCTAATGGCACACCTTGTAGAAAATCATTTACATTAGGGATCGTGTAATAGAATGGAAAATACCAATAGGGAGGAGTTTGGATGTTGCCAGGCTGATAAGATGTAATGATCGAAAAGGCAACCGAGTAGCCTCCCATGTATCCAAGAATTTCTTCGTCGGTAACAATGGCAGTGCCTGATTCGATCTGCGGCGCGCGCCAGATGAGTTGTTGAGCAAAGCGTTCCTGTTTTTCCCATGAGTAAGCGAAATCTTTTTCGTTGGTTAGATGCATTGAAACTGCCAGAGCCACACACATGGAGATGATCGCGATCTTCTTTTTGTTATCAACCAAACGCTCAACGATTACAGCAGCGATTAATGCCGCGCCAAGCGTGGAGCCAATGCCATACCGCGATCCCGCGAACTGATTCTTGTGTGTCACAATATCCTGTCCAATGAGCCAAATTGGCAGCATACCCAACAGGAGCAGGAGCAGGCCCATGGTTAAAGGCTGAGCGAGCCAGTTCTCATTGTCCCCGTTCCCTTTCAGTTGCTTCAAAAACATGAATGTGATCATAAAAGTAAGTATTATCACAAAGATCACGAACCAGCTAAAAATAGAACTGAACGCGAACAACTCAGGCACAAGAGTCCGATACCAACTTGTGAAGGTGATAATGACCGAGTCTTGCAATACAGTGCGGATCAAATATGCAAGCGTCGGCAATGGATCGCTGAACAAAGCGAACAAAATCTCGGGCGCGTTACGGTCACCGTTGGGCGGTGGGATGTATAGGAACATTCTCCAGATAACGTACGCGCCAAGTGCTGTGAGATATGGAATCCAATGAGCAAATACTTTTGTGATGCGTTGGCGAAAAGTTGAGTCGGGTTTGCGCAAAATCCAGAAAAGGATAAACGGGCGGATTATGACCATGCCCACGAAATATTCGCTTGTGAAAAGATGAATTACCTCGAAAATAACAGCCAGGATCGTGAGCGGGATCCTATATTTTTGTTCAATTGCATTACGAGCCATGATTAGAAGACTGGCTGCGAAGAATAAATACCCCCCCCAATATAAAATTGAATTGACCGCATACGGTTGTATCAAAAAGAATGGATGAACAATGAAAATAATAATTGCAAACGTAACCTGCTTTGTGTGCGCGGGCCAAATGCGGCGGAACAAGTACCAAAGCAAAGTTGCCGAGAGCCAGCGAAGGATGATCGCCGCGATATGCCATGCAATCGGTTTGAACCCAAGTAAATGGAACATGCCAATGTAAAGCCACGCCGCGTTTGGGCGGCCGTCGTAATATAACTCTTCCGTCAGGCTTGGAATGCCTTTATTAAATGCGTAAAAAATATGAGGCCAATCATCCTGATAAAAGCCAAGCCGATTCGCTAGCAAACCAAAGCCAAGGAGTGCTAATATTAGAAAGAGAAAAGGCGTATATCTTTCATTCAACGAGATTTGTCGAAGATAAGTTTGAATTTTTTTCATGGTGTTTGTTTATTGATTATAGCGTGGCGGAAATGGCGTGGACGACATGAAAATCTGATTATCTAAAACCAAGGAATTGATAAATCCCCTTGATAAAAGCGGCTGCATATCCTGCCCTGTGCGGCGGGAATGCTACTAAAGAACTTGCGATTACTGAATATATTGCAACCAGCGTAGTGAAAATGATGTAGGCTTTCCTTATTATATTATTACCCAAATTTCGATAACCCAGTCCAAGGCTTGATGTTGCCAATAACAGCAAGGACGGCATGAAATCCTCACTAAATCTTGTTGCAGGAAAGTAATAGGAGAGGATTGTCAGCGCTGATATTAATGCCGAACCTGCAAAAATAAGCATTAACCAGTTGTCCAAAAACCCCTTGGCCTGGTCTTTTTTTGGACTCACAATTCCCTTAACAAATAGCCCTGCATAAAGAATAAAGGGAGAAATAAATAATAAGCCCGCAAGTCTTTCGTTTGAGAATCTGTTTTCAATTGCCCGAATATAAGGAAACTGCTTTTGAAATTTCAAGGGATGAATTAAGTAATTATACAGGTTTCCGTTAATATAGTCAGTTGAAAATAAATTTTGAAAAGTGGTGTAATTTACGGATGCGAGTTGGTATTTTAACCCAAATTCAAAGACTGAATCGAATCTTGCCCAGTTGTACCAGCCGAGCCCGATTGCCGCAACTGCCAAAGGTGCACAAAGACGTAGCAGGGTGGGGAAATATGATTTAAAGGAGAATGGTTTTATTTGTTTAAAAACATAAAGCAATGTCATTCCTGTTGCAAAAAGTATGACTGGCAAAATGGTGATTCTTGTACCTAGAGCAAGCGCCCAGTGTAAGCCGGCGAGGATAAGTTTGGGTGGACTTGGCGACTTCTCATTTAATGAAGAATATACCCAATAACATCCTCCAATGAAGAATAATTGACTACCGATGATCGCTCCTTCATAAATTCTTGAAGAATTGAGCATCCAGGTTGACGGAGCGGAAAGCCCTATTGCCAGGACGGAAACACTGAAGAGCCACGACGGAAGGGCTTGATTAAATCTTAACCATATCGAATAGCTAAGAACAACATAGTAGAAAAACAACCCGAACATGAATGCAAGAACAAGATATTCGTCTCCAATGTGACTAAGTTCTTCTATGTTAAAAAAGACCAAAATTAATGACGGAACTGGTCCCCAGTAAAGGTAGAATTTATTGTTGTAAAGCGATGCATCCCATGGAAAATCTTCGATGCCGCTTCTTTTTCTAAGCCCATAATCGTACGGGTCATTGAGCGCAAGGAGCGCAGAGGAAGGTTCTTCGACCAAATAAAGCTGATGTTTTTTGAATGCGATTGCCAGCAAACTGTAATAATTGAAACGGGACGCTTCGAAATTAGGCTGGGCGAACCAGATATACGATGCAATCACAATAAGTATTACGGGTAAAGAGAAAATATTCATCTGTGTGGAATAACTGATTTTGTCGAATTTATTTATAGCCCTTGATATGCATTGTCCAAAGTCTGTCAACTTATCTTTAAAAACTATGCCAAGCGCAGATATTATTAGTAACGCAATACCTGTTTTTAAAATCAGACTTCTTCCCGCCCCCCAACCTGAATCGTTATCCAGGCCAATTTGTTCGGCGAAAAAAGATATCCCTACAAGCATTACTCCGATTGACAAACCGCTAACGAATAATATTTTTTTCATTTTGTAGACCCTGGGCATGTGGTGTGAGATGTGTTTTCAACAGTATGTGCGCAAACGACTGTGGCATAACAAGATATTTTTTCCCGTTTGCGCGGTTATTAAATGCAATCATTAAGCAGGGTGACTGCAAATGCAGCCAGATTAAGCCTTTGACTCGATTATACTGCTTCGCTGGTTTTTTCCTGTCCCTTGGAGTAAAATAGAACACACGTTCCCCCATTCATCTATCATATAAAAACCATGGATTTCAAACTTCAAGCACCTTTCATCCCGATGGGCGATCAGCCCGAAGCCATCCGCGGACTAGTGGACGGCGTAAAAAAAGGATTCAAGCACCAGGTTTTGCTCGGCGCCACGGGCACAGGCAAAACCTTTACGATCGCATCCGTGATCCAGGAATTGCAGAAGCCGGCATTGATCATGGCGCATAACAAGACTCTTGCCGCTCAGTTATATGCCGAGTTCAAAGAGTTCTTCCCGGAAAATGCGGTATCGTATTTTGTTTCCTACTATGATTATTACCAGCCTGAAGCCTACGTGCCGCGCCATGACCTGTTTATTGAAAAAGAGACTCAAATCAATGAAGAGATCGAACGCCTGCGTCTCTCCGCAACCACAGCCTTGATCTCGCGCCGTGATGTCATCATCGTGGCTTCCGTTTCCTGCATCTACGGTTTGGGATCGCCCGAGGAATTTGGTAAAGGGACGGTCACCCTTAAAGTGGGTGAGATCTATCGCCGCAATGCATTACTTCGGCAGTTGATCGAGAGTCAATACCAGCGCAATGACATGGAATTGCGTCCTGGCACATTCCGTGTGCGAGGCGATACTTTGGAGATCATCCCTGCCTACGAAGATAAGCGCGGATTCCGCATCACATTCTTCGGGGATGAAGTGGAACGCATCATGCAATTTAGCCCCGTCAGTGGTGAGGTATTTGATGAGCCAAAAGAAGTTTCCATTTTTCCAGCAAAGCAATTTCTGACTGATGCAGATAGATTGAAGGATTCGATCAAGAATATCGAAGAAGAGTTGGAAGAACGCCTGGCTTTCTATAAGAGTCAGGGTAAATTTTTGGAAGCGCAGCGCATTGAGCAGCGCACCCGTTACGACCTTGAGATGTTAAAGGAAGTGGGTTATTGCTCTGGAATTGAAAATTACTCCCGTCACCTCGATGGACGCGCGTCCGGCTCACATCCATGGACGATGATCGATTTTCTGCCGAGTGATTATCTGCTGGTGATTGACGAGAGTCACATGACCGTGCCGCAGATCCGCGGCATGTATAACAGTGACCGCGCGCGCAAGGAAACGCTGGTCGAATATGGATTTCGTCTGCCTTCTGCGATGGACAACCGTCCGCTGAAGTTCGAGGAGTTCGAGCAGGTGATGGGAGCGACGATTTACACATCTGCGACTCCGTCCACTTATGAAATGGAACATGCCGAGCAGGTTGTTGAGCAGATCATCCGCCCAACGGGATTGGTGGATCCTGAGGTGGTGGTTCGCCCAACCAAAGGGCAGGTGGATGATCTGGTCGGAGAGATCAGGCAAAGGGTGGAAAGAAGCGAACGGATCTTAGTCACAACGCTGACCAAGCGCATGTCTGAAGACCTAACGACATATATGAAAGAGCTGGGAATCAAGGTCAATTATTTGCATTCGGAAGTGGAGACGCTCGAGCGCGTGAGCATTCTGCGTGATCTACGTTTGGGTGTGTTTGATGTAATCATTGGAATCAACCTATTGCGTGAAGGTTTGGATTTGCCGGAGGTTTCCCTGGTTGCGATTTTGGATGCGGATAAGGAAGGCTTTCTGCGTTCGGACAAGGCCTTGATCCAGACAATTGGACGCGCAGCGCGGAATGTGAATGGGCGCGTGATCATGTATGCAGACCGCGAGACCGATTCGATGAAACGGGCGATTGACGAAACTAATCGCCGCCGCGCCAAGCAGGTGAAATTTAACAGTGATAACGGCATCATGCCGATCAGTATTCACAAGGAAATCCACGATCTGACGGAGGGAATGTCTGAGAAGGCTGTGTCCGAGATGAAGGGTGAATACAAAGTGAAGGATGCTAACGCGATGCCGCGCGGTGAACTGCGTAGGATCATTGCTGAAGTGGAAAAGCACATGAAGGCCGCTGCGAAAAATCTCGAATTCGAGCGTGCCACTGCATTACGTGATGAATTGTATGACTTGAAGAATCTGCTGGCTGAAGACGAAAGTTTGAAGCCGTGGGAGCGTATCAAGTTGATGACGGGCGAGGAAGATTAAGGCACTAAAGAATCGCAACGGCGGGAATTGGGCTTTCCATTATTGGGCTGTTGACGGCGATCATTTATTCTGTGTTGGTGTACATGGCGCGGTATTGAATCATCTTTTCCCACTCTTTGTGCTTTCTTTATAAAATCTTTACATTGCGGTTGTATCCTTTGAGCGTAATCAGGAATAAGCCTGAAATATCACTCAAAGGAGTATGGAATGAAAAAGACAATTTTGATCGTAGCTTTGGTAGTATTGGCTCTTGGCGTGTTCGGTGTGGGCGCGGCATTCGCACAGGACGGCACACCTCCCTTTGGCCGTGGAACGATGATGGGTAACGGCACAAGCGGCCCCATGCACACTTTTATGGTCACTGAATTTGCGAAACAACTTGACCTGAACGTGAATGACATCAATACCCGTCTTGCAGCTGGCGAGAGCATGTACGACATCGCCCTCTCTGCTGGTGTCACCGCTGAAGAATTCCCCGCAGTGATGACGGAAGTCCGTGCAAATGCGCTGGCGGAGGCTGTGAAAGCCAATGTCATCACCCAGGAGCAGGCAGATGGGATGCTCTCTCACGGATTTGGACAGGGCGGCATGATGAACGGCGCTGGTTTTGACGGCGATTGCCCAGCGCAAGATGGCGATTACCAAAACGGTTTCCGTGGCGGCATGGGGAATGGCTATGGTAGCGGGATGATGAACGGCTGGGGTTCACAACAAGTAAATCCGTAAGATCATGATGAAGTAAGTAGAAAAAAACTGGTGGTCGCAAGATCACCAGTTTTTTGTGCGTTAACCCAAACATGAATAATCCATTGATTTATTTGATTTATCTTTTACCTGTCCCGAGAAAAACAGGGTTCTTTTCACAGGATAGTGATGCTACGCATTGCCAAAGATGGAAAATCTATTAAATATCAACCAACCTTCAAACCTTCCAACGTTCCAACTCCCGCCGCGAACATCGTCACTTCAATCTGCATATTCGTCAATTTCATCATCTCAATTGCTCTCGATCTCACCCCTACCACCTCTCCTAAAAGGAGAGGGGAATCTGTTGCGTTTGGAAGGGAGTGGGTGATCATGAGAAATCTGATTCAAATCAATCCCGAAAAATCCACAGCCTTATCTGACCAGTCTTTTGCCTGCACAGAAAGTAGAAGTCTCTGTTGCGGATTCTGACTGGCTTCTGTCCGTGCTTTTTGCCAGAGGGTGATGATGGTTTGCATGCGCACAAGTTCGGCGGCGGTTTCTGGATCGGTGTCGGCAGCTGTCCATTCTATTAGGTGTTTGGCTTCATCCAGCAATTTGGCAACATGATTTGGATCAGTTGAATTACGCGCAGATGATGAAATGCGACCAAGAGTGGCAGCTAGTCCACCCAAACGGCGGGGGAGTGGGTCACGCAGAAAGCGTTCGCGCAGTTTTTCTCTCATTTCCTTGTCCATATTAAAATCATACCTTAATCATGTTTCTCTGAGCGGAGCGAAGAGTCTCCTCATGGGAGTAGAGATGCTCCGCTCCGCTCAGCATGACATAGTAGTTATTGTTCAACCAACTTTCCAACCTTCAACCCTTCGACAAGCTCAGGGCAAGCCCTTCCAACGTTCCAACGCCCGCCGCAAACATGGTGACTTCAATTTGTCTCTTTGTCAACTTCATCATCTCAATGGCTTGCTCGGTTGAGACCGACGCAGCTTTGAGGAATTGACCTGCCATGCCGCCGAGAGTTGCGCCGAGGGCAATGCACTTGGCGATGTCGAGTCCGTCTTTGATGCCGCCGCTGGCGAAGACCGTCATGTTGGGTAAAACTCGTTTCACATTGAGAATAGACTCTGCAGTGGGGATGCCCCAGCCAACAAACGTCGCCGCGAGTTGACGGGTGAATTCATCGGGTGCTCGGTGCATTTCAACTTGTGACCAGCTTGTGCCGCCTGCACCGGCCACGTCAATTGCAGAAACGCCGCAATCGGCTAATAACTTTGCGCTTCGTTCTGATATTCCCCAGCCAACTTCTTTTGCAATGACAGGCATTTCCAGTTTCTTGCACACTTCTTCGATCTTCTTTGCCAAGCCAACCCAGTTTGTGTCACCAGCATCTTGCACCGCTTCCTGTAGCGGATTGAGATGCAAGATCAGTGCATCTGCCTGGATCATTTCGACGGCTTTGCGGCATTGGTCAATGCCATAACCGTAATTGAGTTGCACTGTGCCGAGGTTTGCAAATAATAAAATATCGGGCGCAACCTTGCGCACTTGAAATGTTTTCGCCAGTTCGGGATGTTCGATGGCAGCGCGTTGACTGCCAACTCCCATGGCAATGCCGCATTCCTGCGCGGCTTCGGCGAGGCGCAGGTTAATAGTCTCTGCTGCGGATGTCCCGCCGGTCATGGAGCTGATCAGGATGGGCGAATGTAACTTTTTGCCGAACAGGCTGAGGCTTGTGTCGAGGCGGTTCAAGTCGAGTTCGGGTAATGCCTCGTGGATGAAGTGATATTTTTCGAGTCCGCTTGTCAAGGCAGAACGCACATCCTGCTCTAAGTTGATTTTAATGTGGTCAGCTTTTCGCTGGTCAATAGGCGCAACTTTTCTCATGGGGTAGTGTTCCTGTGGTTGATAGTGCTGGCTTGACAGGCCTTGTCAAGCGATTACAATAAGGCTATCTAAAAATAAAATTGGAGGTATTAATGTCTGATACATATACAGAACTCAGGGCGATCGTTAAGGATTTGCTTGGTGCGGATGAAGCGAAGATCACAATGGAAGCGCGTTTCCGTGAGGACCTTGAGGCTGATTCGCTGGATCTCGTAGAATTGATCATGGCTTTTGAAGATAAATTTGGCGCCGAGATTTCTGACGAAGATGCCCAGAAGATCACCACCGTCGGTGAAGCTGTCAACTACATTGACGCTCGCAAGAAGTAATTGATCCTTTGAGATTATAACCGTAGAGCCGCCTGATGAAGGCGGCTCTACGTGTTTCTGACAGGATTTGATTGTTGCGGTGGGGGCAGGGCGAGTGACTCTTTGTCAAAATCTTTGATGATTCAATCTGCCCTTACAATTTACATGAGTAAGGTTGGAATTTCTTCCGGGTGTTTGGCGACTTTTACGCCAGCGGCTTCGAGGGCTTTGATCTTATCTGCGGCTGTGCCTGCGCCGCCTTCGATGATCGCACCGGCGTGTCCCATGCGTTTGCCGGGAGGTGCAGTTAGACCAGCAATGAAGGCTGCGACCGGTTTGGTCATTTTGGATGTGATGTATTCCGCGGCTTTTTCCTCTTCGCTGCCGCCGATCTCACCTATCAAGATGACCTTCTCGGTTTTGGGATCATGCTCGAACATTTCCAACACGTCGGTAAAGTTTGTGCCATTGACCGGGTCGCCGCCAATGCCTACGCAGGTGCTGGCGCCCATGCCGAGGTTCTTCATGGCGTAAAGGACTTCGTAAGTCAGTGTGCCAGAGCGTGATACCACGCCCACATTGCCGGGGATGGCAATGTCACCGGGAATGATACCGACTTTCGCTTTGCCGGGGGTGAGCAGGCCGGGACAGTTTGGTCCGATCAGGCGGACTTTTTTCTGGTCAAGATAATTACGCACGCGCATCATATCCTGAACGGCCACGCCTTCGGTAATGCAGATGATAAGGGGAATGCCTGCATCTGCGGCTTCAAACATGGCATCCGGCGCGAAGCGCGCGGGGACGAAGATAATGGTGGCGGTTGCATCTGTGGCGTCCCTGGCGGTCTTGACGGAGTCAAAGACGGGTAGTTTGTCAAGTACCCATTCGCCGCCCTTGCCGGGCGTCACACCGCCGACAACATTCGTGCCATACGCGACCATCTGTGTGGTGTGGAATAAGCCTTCATTGCCTGTAATGCCTTGAACGATCAGGCGTGTGTTATTGTCAACTAATATGCTCATAATGTATGTTCCTTCGCAGGGGCAAGGTTTATGCCTACAAAGGGTGACCATGAAGGTCGCTCCTACGAATTTATTTTCCTTTTTTTAGCGGCTTTAACAGATTTCTTCGCTGCGTCGGCGAGGGTTTCTGCAGTGATCATTTTTGCATTTTCGAGCAAGCGGCGGCCATCTTCGGCGTTCGTTCCCACCAGGCGTACAACCATCGGAACTTTCGGTTTGACCTCCTCCATTGCAGCGAGAATGCCGCGCGCCACTTCATCACAGCGTGTGATACCGCCGAAGATGTTGAACAATACAGCTTTGACATTTGGGTCTGTAAGAATGATACGCATGCCGGCGGCAACTTTATCCGCGCCAGCACCGCCGCCGATATCAAGGAAGTTGGCAGGTTCACCGCCGAAGAGTTTGATCACGTCCATGCTGGTCATGGCGAGACCTGCGCCATTGACCATACAGCCGATGTTGCCGTCCAGTTTGATGAAGGAAAGTCCGTATCTACGGGCTTCAATTTCAGAAGGGGCGTCTTCGTCTGTGTCGCGCATTTCCACAAGGTCTGGCTGGCGGAAGAGGGCGTTGTCGTCGATCATCATCTTACCATCCAGCGCGATCAACTTCTTTTCTTTTGTGATCACCAGCGGATTGATCTCTGCCAGTATGGCATCTGTCGCGCTATAGACCTGCCATAAGCCCATTGCGATCTTTACAAAATCCTTCCAGTATGCGCGCGGCAGGTCAATTGCGACAGCCACATCACGAGCCTGATATTCACGCAAGCCCAGCAACGGATCTATGTGAACTTTGACGATCTTTTCAGGAGTCGCTGCGGCTACTTCTTCAATGTCCACACCACCTGCGGCAGAAGCGATCATGACCGGCTTCTTCGCGGTGCGGTCATTGGTGATCGCAAAGTAGATTTCCTGGTCTATGGCGGAGGCTTCATCAACCAGGACCTTGCGAACAGGCAACCCTTTGATGTCCATACCCAGAATTTGTGTCGCAAGTTGTTCGGCTTCAGCGGAGTCTTTGGCGAGTTTTACGCCGCCTGCTTTTCCGCGTCCGCCTGCCAGCACCTGTGCCTTAATAACAACGCGGCCGCCAAGCTCTTCCGCAATTTGCTTTGCTTCCTGAGCGGTAGCCGCCACCCGGCCCTTGGGAATCGGGATGCCATACTTTGAAAAAATTGTTTTTGATTGGTATTCGTGGAGTTTCATTAATCTCTCTCGGAGGATGTTTTTATAAAAAGCATCGGCATTATACCATCATAAAAAAGGATGAAGGGTTTCACGCGAAGCGTTTATCCTTCATCCTTCATAATTAATCCTTTTTTCTTATGGCAGGGTGAATCTCATGATGCGGTTATATAAGCCATCTGTGACCCAAACATGTCCATCGGCATCCATTGCGATCCCTGAAGCGAGACCAAAGCTTGTTTCTGTGTTACCGAAATCTCCCCAGGTGCGCACCAGGTTTCCATTTGGATCAAACTCCATCACACGGAAGCCCTCCGGATCTGTGATGAACACATGCAGGTCGTCATTTACAGCAATGAATGGTTTGTTATCCAACGACTGACCAAACCAGCCATAGACATCCCATTGGCGCTCTGGGACGAAGGTTAGGCCTCCTTCAGTCTCAAGCGGGGTAAAAGTTTGCACCCGTTGATTCCATGTATCCACTACATAGACGGTTCCGTTTCTATCAATAGTAATGCCGACAGGCTCATCGAATTGACCAGGTTCATAGCCTGCGCTTCCGAATTGTGTGATGAATGTCCCCTTCGCATCAAACACAACAATGCGCTTGTTGCCTGTATCTGTGACATAAACCCGCCCCTCGGCATCTACTGCCAGTCCGCGCGGACCATAGAATGACTCCGGTGTTTCAGCCTGACCGAAAACTCCCCAGGTTGTGATGAATTTACCATCTTTTGTGAATTTTTGGATGCGGTGATTCCATGTATCTGTCACATAGACCGAGCCGTCTGGGCCAACGGCGACACCCCAGGGCTCGTTGAATGTCCCGGGTTCAATGGGGATGTTCAGGCCATCCGCGAAAGTGCCCCATTCATGCAGGATCTTCCCTTCCGCATCAAGATGCAAAATACGGTGGTTGCGAGAGTCGGTTACGTACACAGTGCCATTTTGGGCAAAGGCTAGCGAACGGGGTGCATTCAAAAGGACAGGATTCACCTGTGTTGAATCGAACATTAAATCGGCAGAAAGCAGGACGTATTTTCCCTCGGTCGGGTCTTCGATTGTTTCAACGGCGGCTGGCGTAACGCCATAGTTCCATATCTGCGCAGCAACATCCTGGCGGATGTAAAGGCGCATTCGATCGGCGGGAGACCAGGTCGCAAGGGTCAGGTCCGTGCGCCCTTTGGCTTGTGCGTACAGGGTGTAATCTCGGTTAAGCCAGATTTGCACAATGCCCGCGCGAATATCAGGGTTTGTGAATCCTTCACAGAACTTTGAATAATCCTTTGATTTTCGCAATTTCAGAAAACTCATCATACCGTTACAGGCGTAATCTTCCGGGAAGGGGTTATTTGGGTCGCGATCATAAACCAGACCAAAATAATCCTGCATCGGCCACCACATGCGGATGTAATCCACACGGTAATAACCCGGGCCGATGGCTGGTTCGATTTTGTCAAAATTCTTTTCATCCACGATGATCACAACAGAATCGCGCAACGAGCGGGTGGGTTGGTCGAATGAACGCTGGTTGGTGAAATCGCGCAGGTACCAAACGAATGGCCAGGAGACGCCTGTATCTGGAGCGCTGGCATCATAGGCAATGGCTACTCCCAAGCCGCCTGTCGTCCGCTCGGAGATTTCTTTGGCCTGTTCCATGATATCTTTGATACCCCTTGCCCCATGAGCATAGACGAGGTATTCTGTGGCCTGGTCGTATGTAATGTAAGAGGCGCGGAATGATGCGCGGGTGGTGAGCAATGCCAAAAAAGCGAAGAAGACCAAAACGAATACGTTTCTGATCTCTCCGAAGGTCCACTCTCGCAAGAGATAGATGATACCAGCGGCGCTTAGGATGGTGGTCATTAAAGGCAGAAGGAAGGCGCTGGTTGCTTGTAATTGGGCCAGTTCCTTTCCCTGAAATGGAGGGGTTTGCCCGGTAAGAGCGAGCACCATTCCTGTTGCGCTGGCTATGAATATTGCAAGCGCAGCCAGGGTGAGCGGAATGCGTTGTTCTTTTAATTTTTCCCAGTTGGTTATGTCAATCACGCGCCCCAAAGCCCAGCCTGTAATTAAGATCATGGGCCAGGCGATATGGTAGGTAAGCCAGGGCATCCTCTCGCCTGCATAGGAGAATGCGACGACGCTAATAACGCTCCACCAAACCAATAAGCCAAAGGTGTTCGAAAAGTTTGTTTCATCAGTCTCCTTCTCTTCGAGCAGACTGATGATTTCATCTCTCTCTTCGCCCACCTCTGCCACCGCTGCGGTTTTTCTTTTGAATCCAAGCGCGAGCGCAAGGAGGAAGCCGAGCGCCGGCAGGAATTCATAGATGGGGATTTGTACCAGCAGATAGTAATACCAGGGCTGGCTGCCGCGCTCCACTTCCTGTTGAACGATCCAGTATCCGAGTGAGCCGATGGTACCTGTGAAAAATCCATCGCTGTTGGTGAATATTGTTGTGTATAAAACAAGGAAAGGAATCCAGAAGATCAACGCGGTCTTCCACCATTTTTCCTTGTTCCACAATAACCCAATAACCGCCGAGATGATGAACATGCCGAGCAGGATGCCGGCGATGATGAGAATGGAGCGCAGGTCTGAGCTTAAGGCCTGCACTTCTGGCGCGGTGGTTGGGAGGGTAACTTTTAGGGAATTTTCCAGCAACTTGATCGGGAAGGCTGCCAGTTGCGGCAGGACGATCGTCCCGGTGACAATCAGCAGGTCAAACGACCGTTCGTTGCGGATGCGTTCCCATGAATAGCCTCGAATGAGGAAGAAGGCGGTGACAATGAACGCAATCAAAGCGGCCAGGGCGAAGATCATTGTCAGAGAAAGAGAAGCAGACTCGGGCGGGGTCAGAGGCGCTGTCATCTGCGTAGGATCACTTGGGGCGGCAGTCTCAATCCCTGAAAGGGTAGCTGCATCGCGGGTGTAGAGTCCATACCCCGCTGCAATGCCTGTGAGCAAAACAGCAACGCTGAGCGCAATGATGAAGGTTCGATAATCTTTTTCTGCGTTTTTCCATGGGCGGCGCGTGATCTTTAAGACGAAATAAACTGCAAGAAAGATAAGCGCTTCCGCAGTGTAAATGAACGAAGTTTCTTTTGAGATAAAATGAAGCGCGAGCGCGGCGGCCAGCATGAAGAGATATTTTTTGCCGCCAACTTCGAGGTGGCGCAGAACGACATATAACATCACGATGCCAGAGAAGCCGGCATACGATTCGTTGCGGACATAACGCCCGTAATATAGCATGTATGGCGAAATGACCAGTAAAAAGCCGGCGATCATTGCGCCCCATTTGCCGAGGTAGCGGCGCCAATACCAGACCATCCAGATCGTCGCGATGCTGAAAAGTGCGGCGGGGATGCGGGCTGTGAAATCGGATACGCCAAACAAAAAGTAGGAAAGAGCTATGCTGTGAAATTGAAAAGGCCCATGCATCATGGGAGAATGTTGGTAGCCCTGCCCGCGGTATAACAACCATGAAAAATAGGTATGCAAACTTTCATCATGGCTCATTACGCGAGAACCAAGGTCGTAAAAGCGGGTCGCAAATGCAAGCAAGATAACGACCGCGAAGATCGCTATCTCATGGGTTAGTGCGGGGAGCGACGAGTGAATGGGGCGTTCGAGCCAGTTTCGTTTTTTTTCCATTGAGTTTCACCTTTGATAAAGTCGACCGACTATATTTCAATCAATTTCTTATTGCAAATGATATTCCAAAAAGTTTAATGGGAGGTGAGATGTATTATAACAAGAATGTGCTTGGCTTTCGTGTAAGCAAGGGTCTTATCTCGTGTCACTCTGAGGAAGCGTTATTTTGCGACCGAAGAGTCTCTCTTTACGATGGTAGTGATCCTTCGCTTCACTCAGGATGACATATCAGGTGCGACTCACTCCCTTACTCTGACACCGCTCCCGCAAGCTGACCACAGCCTGCATTGATATCAATGCCGCGACGCATACGGATCGTGCACGGAATTCCTGCCTGCTCCAGCGTTTCTTTGAACAGGATTGCCCGCTGACGGTCGGTTGCTTTGCCGTTGTATCCGGCGGTTGGATTTAGCGGAATGGCGTTGACATGACACATCAGCCCGCGCAATTTGGCGGCCAGTTTTTTTGCAACTTCGGGTGTGTCGTTGATGCCGTTGATCAATGCCCATTCAAAGGTGACGCGGCGGCTGGTTTTCATGACGTAATATTCACAGGCTTCCATTACCTGATCAATTTTATAGCGTTTGTTGATCGGCAGCATCTCTACGCGGGACTCATCATCGGCGGCATGCAATGAGATGGCCAGGTTGACCTGTCTTTGCTCATCGGCAAAGCGTTTGATCTGCGGTACCAGCCCGACGGTCGAGATCGTGAAGCGCCTTGCGCCGAAGTTGTACCCATCCGGGTCATTCAGTCTGTCAATGGATGCCATCGTATTTTCGTAATTATGGAATGGTTCGCCCATACCCATGAATACGATATTGCTGACCGCTTCGTTTTGTTGCTTCAACATTTGCGCGTAAACCATGACCTGCGCCACGATCTCCCCGCTCGAAAGATGCCGTTTGAATCCCACCTGACCGGTCGCACAGAACACACATCCCATCGCGCAACCTGCCTGGGTGGAGATGCAAAGCGTGCGCCGACTAGCCCCTCTCCCGTTTTGGGGAGAGGGGTTGGGGTGAGGGTTATCCGCAGGGTCGCCGTACCTCATCAACACCGCCTCGATCAAATTCCCATCCCGCAGTTCAAACAAGGTCTTGCGGGTCTGTCCATCCGAAGAATCTTGATTGACCTTCACTGTAAAAGGCATGAAGTTCAAATTCTCAGCCATCTTCTGGCGCAGGGGCTTGGATAAATTTGTAAACTGCTCGGGCGAGTTGTAGAGATGTTGATACAGTCCCTGCCAGATTTGCTTGGCGCGGTAGGCGGGTTCGTCCCATTCTTTGAGTAGATTGGCTAATTCAGAACACGTAAGATCATAAATGAGTTTCATGGTTATGAAACCAATAACGATAGGCTGTCTGCAATCATATCAGGTTGTGGTCTCCATTGATCCGCCTGTTCTTTCGTGGAAACTCCGCTCAGAACCAAAGCGGTGGGGCATCCCACACCCTGCCCCGCGGCAATGTCCGTTTCCAGCCTGTCGCCAACCACAAGGGTTTCCTCCTTCTTTGTCCCCAGTTTTTCGAGAGACAATTCAATTAAATACGGAAACGGTTTGCCAGCCACAATCGGTTCGACACCCGTTGCGGTTGTGACGACCGAGAGCCACGCACCCGACCCTGGGATTTCTCCGCGCGGGGTGGGGAAGGTTCGATCTGTGTTGGTCGTGTAAAACGGGATGCCTGCTCTTACTAGCAAGGTTGCTTCGGCTATTTTTTGGAAGTTAATACCTCGGTCAATGCCCATGACGACTGCTTCTGCTTCGGGTGCATTCTCAACCGAAAGAATCTCGAATCCTTTTTCCTCGAGCGCCACGCGCATACCATATTCGCCGATCATGAATATCTTTGCCCCGCGTGGAAATATTCGCGCGAGCATGAAGGCAATTCCCAACGCGGAGGTCACTACATGGGATGCTTCGATTTCCACGCCGAGTTCTTTTAATTTTTGCTGGTATTCTTCGGGAGTCTTTGTTCCATTATTTGTGGCGAAGACAAATTTCAATCCGCGTTCACGAATGCGCGCGAAAATTTTTCCAAGATTGCCGATGGGCGCATCTGCTTTCCAGACGACGCCGTCCATATCGAGGATCAGAGCTTTTATGTTTGAGGGAATCATTTGATTTACGATTTTCGATTTCTTATGTTTCGACAAGGTTTCGACAAGCTCAACCTGTCAGCTCAACACAGGTTTTGGATTTGCGATTGGCGGTCGAGTAGAGTTCATTGCATATCGAGACCACATTGACCACATTATAAACGCAAGACCTCGAAGATTTCTCCTCGAGGTCTTAATTGATCAATAAAAACTGAGCCCTGAATTATTTGGAAACTTTCTCAGGCGTTTCGATTACCTGATCCACCAAACCGTATTCCACAGCCTGCTGGGCATCCAGATAAAAGTCGCGGTCAGCATCACGCTCGATCACTTCAAGTGGTTGGTCGGTGTGTTTGGCAAGTATGCCACTGAGCAAAGACTTCAAACGCAAAATCTGTCGGGCTTGAATTTCAATGTCCGTTGCCTGACCCTGCGCGCCGCCGAGAGGCTGGTGCATGTGGATGGTCGCATGCGGCAGGGCGTGGCGTCTGCCCTTCGTTCCGGCCGTCAGCAGCACGGTCCCGAAGGAAGCGGTCACGCCAACGGCCACTGTGCTGATCGGGTTCGAGATGATCTGCATCGTGTCATAGATCGCGAGTCCCGAGTAAATTTGTCCGCCGGGTGAATTGATGTACATGCGAATTTCCTTATCAGGATCTTCGTGGTTGAGGAAGAGCAATTGTGCCACGATCACGTTTGCGACCTGGTCATCGATCGGCGTGCCGAGGAAGATAATGTTATTGCGCAGCAGGAGCGAATAAATATCATAAGCACGCTCACCCCGGCCCGTATTTTCAACCACCATTGGAACTACATTTCGACTTTGCTCAATGCGAGCATTCTTATAATCAGGGATCATATTTGTCTCCTTTAAGTTAGGACAATGATACACAAATCATATTGGATTTTTATTAAAGTTTGATAGACGATTTCATGGCGTTGGTGTGGTGGTCGAACAGGGCGAATGCTTTTTTCGCTCGTATAGAGACCAAACCTGCCAGCCATTAATAAGCAGATTCTACTCTGCGGGTTTTTCCTGTTCACTCTCGCCTTGAGCAGATTCTTCCCCTGCCTCTTCAACCTCCTTAACTGTTTCTTCGACAGGCTCTTCAACAGGTTTGTATTCACCCATCGCAATTGACTTGAGCATCTCCAGCGCCTTGCGGGTCATTACGCGGCTGGCAGATTCCGTGGCGATGGCTTCGCTCATTTGTCTCTTTCCTTTACGCCCGCCGCGAATCTTGCTAAAGTCCATACCTTGCTGGGCGAGGGCATTGATCGTGTGGCTGTATTCCGCATCCAAGGCTTCGTTATCCAGTTGGATCTTTTCCTTGACGACGATCTCATCCAGGATCAAGCCGCGTTCAAGGCGTTTCTTTGCAACGGGGTTGACTTCGTCTTCGATAAATTGTTCACGCGTAGTGTTGCGGACTTTGAAATAGGTCTCCAAATCCATACCTTGCTGGGCGAGGCGGTTGGACAGATCAGAAAGCACATGCTCACCTTCGTGTTCGATGATGTGCTGGTGATATTTGATGGTTGCGCCGGTTTTGATCTTTTCGATCAACTCGACAAAATACTTGTCGTCATACTCAGCCTGTGACCGTGTTTCTACGTCTTTCTTGAGGGCTTCCATCAGGGCGTCCAGGGTTTCGCCCGCTCCAGCCATTTTGGCGAAATCGTCATTGAGGTCGGGTAGGGTCACGCCGCGAACAGTCTTGGCTGTGACTTCGACCTCAACGCTTTTGCCTTTCAACTCTTCCACTTCCCAATCTTTGGGGAATTTATGCTTGAGGGTTTTGCTCTCGCCAGCCTTCAACCCAATAAGTTTCCCGGCGAATCCGTTATAGGGCCATTCAGAGTCGCGCTCTTCCTTACGGATAAAAGTTGCAAAGCCTGTGCGGTTCAATTCTGTTGTTTCAGATTTTAAATCAACCAAAACGTAATCACCGATTTCAATCGCACGATCTACATTTTCTGTGGCCGCGTGCATTTGACGTAAATCTTCGAGAGCCGCATCTACTTCTTTTTGTCCGGGGACTTTCCATTCATACGGCAGGCGGATCGAGTGATAATCGCCTAAATCCACTTCGGGAGCGAGCGGTACTTTGAATGTGAACTTGGGCGGCTCGAGGCTGTCTATTGTTTCGAGTGAACCAGCCGCGCCGGGGTTGATTTCCGCTTCTTTGAGGATATTGGAATATTCCATGTCAATGAACAGGTCAACAGCCTGCTCATTGATTGCGCCTTCCCCATAGGTGCGGATGACGACTTCGTAGGGGGCTTTGCCGGGTCGAAAGCCGGGGATATTGCCGCGCGATGCGATTTTCGTCGCGGCGCGGCGTTTGTAGGTGATCATTTTATCCTGATCCACTTCCACGATCAGTTTGATGGTGTGGCCTTCCTGAATTTGTTTTTCGATTTTCAAAGTTTCCTCTTTTTTTCAAAGCCTAAAGGTCATTAACACCTTTAGGCTTTTTTGGTTTATTTTCAGTGAGGATGGTGGGAGTCGAACCCACACGCCTTGCGGCACATGATCCTAAGTCATGCCTGTCTGCCAGTTCCAGCACATCCCCGGTTGCGTGATTTGGTGTGCAATGAGCGGCGGAATTATAAAGCAGGGACAGGGGAGCGTCAACAAGTTATATGGCATGTCTTTGGAGTGCTTTACATGCCTGACCATGAACAAAAAACAAGCAACCAGCACATGACTCGTGAAAAAATTGACGGGCTTGAAACATGGGTGACGGCGTTTTTACGTGACTGTAAGACGCGCGGACTATCGGCTTTTACTGTGGAATTTTATCGCGCACAACTTCAAATATTCGCTGTCTATTGCAAAGGCGAAGACGTGACCGCAGTCCTGGACTTGACGCCTGACATGTTACGCGGCTTTTTACTTATGCTTGAAACAAAGGGACACAATGCCGGCGGGCGTCATGCGGCTTATCGCGCGGTGCGTGTCTTCTTGCGGTGGTACGAAGTAGAGACAGAGCCCGAAGCCTGGGTGAACCCTGTCCGCAAGGTGAAACCGCCAAAGGTGACACACGAACTTATAAAAGGCGTGCCGGCTGAAGACATAAAAGCAATGCTTGAAACTTGCGGGGATAATTTTACGGGCGTGCGTGACCGTGCCTTGCTGTTGTGCTTACTGGACACGGGCGCGCGGGCGCGTGAATTCCTATCGTTGAACTTGGATGACGTTGACTTTGTTAGCGGCGCGGTGGACATTCGCAAGGGCAAAGGAAACAAGAGTCGAACTGTGTTCATAGGCAAGAAGTCACGTAAAGCGTTACGCGCTTATATCCGTTTACGGACTGACAAAGAACCTTGCTTATGGGTGACGTTCAACGGCGGCGGGCGCCTGGCTGTTAATTCATTACGTCAAGTCCTGGTAAGACATGCCGAACTTGCGGGCATGCCTGTGGCGTCCGCGCATAAATTCAGGCGAAGTTTTGCGCTTGCACTACTTCGGGCAAAAGTGGACATTTTTAGTATTCAAAAGTTAATGGGACACGCGGGGCTTGACGTTTTGAGACTCTACCTGGCACAAAACACGGATGACGTGAGAGAAGCACATGAACGCGGCTCGCCTGTTGACGGCTTGCTGTAACATTTGTTAAGGTGGTGCTGGCATTGTGTAACAACCTTGTTACACAATGCCAATTAACCGCGATTCATTCTTAGAACAAACGTTTCCGATTCGGAAGCCGTTAAACCTTGACATGCGCAGGAATTGCGCTATTATTAGCTTCACAACTAAATATTGTGGAAACCAACCGGGAATCCGCGAGCTTATACGGCTCATAATCCTAGCAGGTTTTAACAGACAACAGCAGATCGCAACAGGACGCAAATACACGTCCGCAATCGACTGTGACGGTAGTTCTTATACAGAAACGCCCGAGTCTTACACCCAAATTGTTTGGGTATGACTTCGGCGTTTTTTTGTTAACAATATGACCCGCCCCTTAAAAGGCAAGTCGCCTGAGTTGAACAGGCGACAAGCACAGGGACGGCGACACATGGAGCGTGTCACATGCAGAATAATAACACAAATTCACAACCAATTTACATAAACGGAAAACAGGTCGCAGTATTGCGGGATGACCGCCTGCTTGACATCCGTAAGCATAAAGACCATTTCGTCTACCGAAAGGATGAATGGGGGAACATTCAAAAAACCGTTTGCATTGCGACCGAGACACTACGCCAGGCGCGCCACGCAAACATTATTCAAGTAACAGACATCGAAAACAAAATAAAGTACACCATAAGCCGAACCGACTTCGATAAGAGATCGTTTGACTTTGAAGTATCGCGTCAAGCTGGCTTTGAAGAGCAACGCGGAATATATCTTCGATGGTTTGCAAGCAACGAACCGAAGCGCATAAATTACCCGGTACACATCGAAGCCGAACCTTTGTTACGTGAAAAGCAATTGACCTTGAACGGATGGGGAATGTAAATGACCGCCCGCACCGCCTTTAGTATCGAATTACCCAAGACCGCCATTATCTGGCCGGGCATGGGTGTTTCGTCATGGGGTGTAAGGCATGGCGGCGCGGTGCGTGTGTATTGGCTTGCCCGAACACTGGACCCGGACGGAAGCGGACATATTGACCCCGAAAACCTGAAGGCGGCGGCGGTGCAATTGGGCGTAAAGCCCCGAACTTTTGACACATGGATGAAGGACGCTTTGCAGATCGGCATATTTGAACAGCTTAACAAGTGGACACTACGCATTAAGAACCAGGCCGAAACATTACGGTTATTAGGCGCGCGTGACGTTGACAAGACCCGCGTTATTGTCCCCTTGAAAGCATTATTCAAAAACGGATGGCGCGCCGTTATTTGGGCTGGCTATTTGAAAGCCAATTTCAGCAAGAATGAAGTAAACAGCCAGGGCGAAAACGTTACGGTTTATAAGCACGTTTCACAAAAGAAGCTGGCAGAATTGACCGGTGTTTCTGTATCGGCGCAAAAGAACACGTTACAGAAACACGTTAAGAGCATTCAGCAGATCGGCATTACAGAGCATCCCGCAAGCATGGTGAGGATGCTGAATGAGTACACGTCCCCGAATAAGTTTTTCCCACTCCGGGATCCAAAACAAAATAACAAACTTGTAGCGGCGGTGCATTTGCCGAGCGAGAAAAGAGTATCGAATAAAACAGCCAGGACAGCGACACGCGGAAGAAGGCGGGCTATCCTGGCTCATTTACAGCGTTACGGACTAGCTTGTCCAATTTTGCCATTATCCAATATCCGACAGGCTAACAAGACCATAACACGTTTGTTTTATTCTACTCCAAATACGCAGGGTTTGAGCGACGAACAGAAAGCACGCGCCGTCAAGAAGCACGAAAAAGCATTACTTTTCGTTATGGAAAACAGCCCCTTGCCGCAAGACCCGCGAGAGGTATTTGTCAGACGTGGAAAGCGTCACGCCTGGGACGTTGTACCCTTCGGAAAGTACGCTTTTTTGAAAACCCAAGCCATGCAGAAAATATAGACCTATTATATGGTTTGGTTTGCATAAAAGGATATTACGACCTACACAAAGCAATGGATAAAAAAACAGAGGTAAAACGATGAACAAACAGAAAACCAAAAAAGATCCGATGACCAAAGAGGAAGCGGACAGGATACTGAATACCGCAATCCGCCGCATTATGACGGATGAAAACGTGAACTATGCGCGGGCGTTCGATATTTTCCAAAAGCGTCAAACTGGCGTTATTGAAGGCTATCGCGCGGTAGTAATTAGAACCATTAAAAAATAGGAGTACACACAATGAGCGACTTTGTAAAAGCATACCAAATTGCACGCGGCACAATGGACAGGCTGAAAATTGCAGCCAGGCGGGCAGGCCCCACAGCGGTTATGCACGCCATAGCCAACGGAAAGCCCGTTATTGTGACAAAATTTTTGAGGATCGGAGGCGGCCGCTATGGTGCTGGTGAGGAAATTATCCCGGATACAACCCTCATTAATCGTTATGAGGTTCTGGCAAATGCGGGTTATTTCACGACAATCGAGCAAGGGCAAATAAACCGCAAATGGAACGCAAGCAAGGGTATTGCCGAACAATTGCAGGTTGTTTATGACAAATGGAACGCGGCAACGAATGAAAATAACGAGGCTGCCATGCGGGTTAGATATTTTGAAACCGAATTGAAAAAAGCGCGGGGAGAGAGCGAATCTACCGCCGCAAAATTGAAAGCAGCAGAGGCCAAAGGAATGGCGGTTTTTACGGACATTAAAAAGAAAGTCGATATTTAGTCGATATTTAACGGGCTGCATCCCGATTAAGTTAGGGGCTGACTCCTGTCCCCGACTCCACACAGGGAGGCGATAAACTTCCCTGTGTGTAGAATGGAATTAGCGCGAATGAAGATAGATTGTGACTACGACATTAAGCCGCTTGTCCTGGCCGTGGTTGCACACGCCGCCCGCGAGGCAAGCGCAGGCGATGAGCAAGCCCGCCAATGGATGGCCAATGAGGCTATTGTATGGCTGGAGGGGATAGGGATGGACATACATCCTGAAACCATCCAACGATGGACGCGCAAAGGCTTTAAGTTACCAGTCAGAGCGCAAAGGTTGAAATATGAGCTTAACAGATCAAGAGCTTGAACAACGCAAACAGGCGGCGCGGACGCATGGCGCGTTTGCAATAATGGCGCACGGCGAAAAGGCATTGACCGAAGAGCAAAAACCGCTGCTTGTTGAATTGCGCGAGAAGGTACAGGATCGCGAAGGCGTATTGGAATTGTCCCGCGATCTGGCAGCCAAGAGCGTATTAATTGCGGAAATACTTACTTCTTATATTATCGAAGAAGCGAAGGCAGGCGTGCCATTGGAGGAGATCGCCGCGCTTAACAAACTTCCCGCTTTTTACAACTCCGCACAACGGGCATTAAAAAACCTATTGGATGAAACTCCAAAAGGAAAGCCAAACGACTCTGCAGAGTTAACACGGATTAAGGATATCGTCGATGCTGCTTGAAAATGCAATAGGAACTGAATTATTTAAGCCTATGCAGGATAACCCCTCGTTATTCGTGCAGGCCTTTGACCGTGTACCCTGGAAGTACCAGGAGCGGGCATTAAACGCCGCGCTTAGACGTGACCAGGCAGGCAAATTCATTCACCCCATAGTTGTATTATCCTGGCCGCGCCAGGACACGAAAACAACGCTTTCCATGTGGGCGGATTTATGGCGGCTGTATTGCGACCTGCAACCGCAAGAGATCGTCAGTCTTGCGAACGACACAGATCAAGCCAGGATAAAGTTAAACGATGCGCGCCGCGTCATTCGCAACAGCGACATTTTATACAGTCTCATAGATGGGCGATTCGGTTTGACGCGTTCGGAGATAAGACTTAAGAACGGAAACCGCTGGATAATAAAAAGCGCGGATTCTCTTTTTAGTCGTGGCCTTCGCCCGTCTACCGCGTCATTCGATGAGCTGGGATGGGCAGTAAGTCGTGACCTATTCGATACACTCTCCGCAGGACAGGCAGCACAAACGAACCCGCTTATTTTTGTGACCAGCACAGTCGGGCCGATTAAGTCGGGTATTTTATGGGAACTATTCGAGCAGGCCCGCGCGGGCAATAAATCCATTTATCTTGACTACCGAACCGAAAACCTAAACCCGCTTGTCACGGCTGAATATCTCGAACGGGAGCGCGCATTATTACCAGCGCATGTATTCGCAAGAGAACACCAAAACTTATGGGGTGAGGGCAGCGACGTATTTTGTACCGAGGAAGATTGGAAACAGGCAATAAGCGCAGGCGACCCAAGAAGGGACACAGATTCGGGGCCGTCATTCTTATTTTGCGATTTGGGATGGGTACACGATGAAACCGCGCTTGCCATTGTCAAGCCTGAAAACAATAAAGTTAAGGTCATTTGGCTTGAGACATTCAAGGGCAGCCAAAGCAAGCCCGTACAATTCGCAGCCGTAGAAAACCGCATTGTGGAACTGGCAGAGAAGTTACACATAAAACGCGCCAGGATCGAAAGCCCCCAGGGTGTAGCGCTTTCACAGTCGCTAAACTTGCGAGGTGTAGCAGCCGAGGTATTACACCCAACCGCCAAAAGCAACCAGGAGAATTGGGGCGCTTTATATACTGCCTTGAAAAACGGGACAATTGAACTGCCAAATGACGCGAAACTTCGTCAGCAGTTATTGACATTGACCATCCGCAGCAACCAAAGCGGGTGGAAGGTTGAGGACGTGCCAAGCATACACAACGACAGGGCCGTAGCCGTAGCAGGGGCGGTATACACGGCGAAGGCTGGCAGTTATTCACCATTGCCCGAAAACCAACCGTTACAAGTCAGCAAATGGGATAAGCAGGACGGATTGCAACAGAGTGAGCGTAGCGGATGGGCGCGGAAGTATTAGCGAAAGGGGAGCGCACTTGTCTGGACAACGTACAGGCGAAACGGATTGCACATCTAAAGCAGGCGGTCTCATTACGCCCGCCCGCGCGAGGTGAGACCGATAACTGGTAGCACGATGCTACCGGTTGAATTACTTTACACACGCGAATAACCTTCACGGCTTACCATGCTTTTGTTATATCCTGTAAACACGAAATAATGGTGTAAAATTAAGGAAGCTTATATGATGTTCTCAATTAGAATACTTAAAAGACTAATAATGAGGTGTTCAATGTTGAAAATTAATAACCTGATAATTGCATTGTTTTTATTCTTGGTGTCGTGTTCTCCAAATCAACAAGTAACACCAACTGCTCCATTCAAAGAAATCAACTACACATTATTAGGTACAGAATACGAAGGGCGTTTTGTTGTAATAAGCCCTGAGTATAAAAATGACAGAGAAGCCCTCCAGTTTGTTATTAATAAACTTTGCAAGTTTGCCGAATATTGCGCCATTCATTTTTGGGACAATGAGAAATATGCCGTTAAGAGTGTAATGGATATGACAGTGGAAAGCAAAAATGCAAGAGTAGCATTTTACACAAAAGATAAGGCTTTAGGTGAAAACCTTGAAATATATAAATAATTATTGAGGCATTGTCCGAACACACGCAAATAAAAACGCCCTGCGGCTTGCGGGGCGTTTTGTGTTGTGGGTGAGTAGGGCGGCTTTACTTTTTGAAGACGAACTTCACGAACAGAAAATAAACAATAAACATAATGGGCAAGAATGTGCAAAGTGCAAAGCCGTAATTTATAGCGGCTTCATTCGCAAGCGTTGCAAGCGCAACGATTACGAATAAGGCGGTGTTTTTGTCTGTCTGTCTGTCTGTCTGTCATTATTTTTTCTTTTTGGCTGGGGGCGGCGTTACGTCTTCGATGTATTCAAGCAAGTCACCTGGTTTAATGCCAAAATAACGACAAAGCGCATTAATAATTACATCGTCAAAACGATGCACGTCATTATTTTCCCATGCGTAAAGCGCACGTCTTGAAATTCCAGTGTCTTCGGCAACTTCGGCAAGGGGGATATTACGGCGCTCTTTGACCTGCTTTTCAGCAAGCAAAACGGCAAAACGATTGTTTATTGTCACATCCATAATTTTACTCCATTCTGTAACACTAAAATAACACGCTTGACGCCTTGTTACTCTAGTGTTACTATAGTTATAGTGTCTACATAGTTACTATTGTAACACAAGCATAAAAGCACTTTAACAACCGAATAACCGCTTACCGTGAACCGCGTGACATAAAGCGCGGCGGTGGTAACGCGGACAAAACGTTATAAGAAAAAATGCGTGGCGTTAAAAAATAGGGGTGTGGCTGAAATGGACATACCGAATGACACAGGACGCTTAAAAATTTAACCTGGGGCGTCCTGGGGGCAAATAGGCACGTCATAGCGTTGTGGCGTGCTTATTTTATGCCTGTTATTGGGTGCGAGAATAAGAATTCTAAGTATGAATAAAACAAAAGGATAAAACACAATGAATAAAATAATTTTGCAAAGTAAAGTCGTGGCACGGCTTGACCAAAACGCGGCGGCTATATATTTGACTTCGCTGAATAGCGAAAGCGGACGGCGAACGATGAAACAAGCATTGAACGTTTGCGCCGGCTTGCTGGGCAATGACGCGAACGCAATAACGTTTGACTGGAGTCAAGTCCGCTTTCAACACGTGACCGCGATCCGTTCAAAACTCACGGAAGTTTATAAACCTGCGAGTGTAAATAAAATGCTTGCGGCGTTGCGTGGTGTTTTGCGTTCTGCTTGGCAGTCTGGATATATGTCCGCTGAAGACTTTCACAAAGCGGCAAGCGTGAAAGGTGTGAAAGGCGAAACGTTACCGGCTGGGCGTGAATTGACAAGCGGCGAAATATCCGCGCTTATGGCTGAATGTGAACATGACGTAACGAACGCGGGCGCAAGGGACGCGGCTATTGTGGGGCTTATGTATTCTTGTGGCTTGCGGCGTGAAGAAGTGGTAACGCTTGACCTGGCTGACTATGGCACGGAAGACGGGCGGCTTGTGGTGCGTGGCAAAGGCAACAAAGAACGCCTGGCATGGATAACAGGCGGCGCGGCGCGTGCTATGGCGGACTGGCTGACTGTGCGCGGTGAGGATCCGGGCGCGTTATTCGTGGCAGTGAATAAGTCGGGGCGCATGTCTTCACGTGAACACATGACGCCGAAGACCATCTATACCATGCTGGCAAAGCGTGCGACCGAAGCGGGCGTGAAGTCTTTTAGTCCGCATGACATGCGCCGAACGTTTGTTAGTGACCTGCTTGACGCGGGCGCGGATATAACGACCGTGTCAAGAATGGCGGGACATGCGAACGTAACCACAACGTCACGCTATGACCGAAGACCTGAAGACGCAAAACGCAAAGCGGCGTCATTGTTACACGTGCCTTATGCTGGGCGTGCATAAACACATGACTCGTAATATTTCAATTCTCAACAAATAACAAAACGCCCTACCTGTGACGGTAGAACGTTTCGACATTGCCATATATAGCGTTGACGTTCAAAGCAATATGACGGCTATCCTAAGTCATGCCTGTCTGCCAGTTCCAGCACATCCCCGGTTGCGTGATTTGGTGTGCAATGAGCGGCGGAATTATACTGCCTAATTTGTAGATTTGGAATTTTTTAGCAGGTGTTTTTTTGCTAAATTTAACGAAAAGAGTGAAGCCCATGCTTTTGCAGTTATAATAGCGCCTATTAATAAAGGAGAAACTATTACATGCCCATCTCTTCTGGAATCCCTGCGCCCGGTTTTGAATTGTTGGATGACGCGAATACGCCGCGCAAACTTTCTGACTACCGTGGGAAAAATGTTGTACTTTATTTTTATCCAAAGGATGATACACCGGGCTGTACAAAGGAAGCCTGCAATTTTCGGGATGATTATTCTGCTTATGAAAAGGCTGGGGTGGCGATTCTAGGAGTTAGCCCCGATTCGGTTGAGTCGCACGTGAAATTCAAGAAGAAATTTCAACTGCAATTCCCGCTTCTTGCTGACGATGGACATAAGGTCTGTGACCTTTATGGGGTTTGGGGTCCGAAGAAATTAATGGGCAGGGAATATGAAGGGGTTCTGCGCACTACCTTTTTGATTGATGCGGATGGGAATATTAAACGGGTCTTCGAGAACGTGCGCCCAGCCGAACATAGTGTGGAGTTGTTGGCTGAGCTGAGAGTAAAATAACAGTATTGTCAATTGAGATGCAGGGTTATGGTTCAAACAACTGCCGACGGCAGTTTTGGAAAAGCTGTCGGCTTGATTCCACCTGATGGATAGGAGCAGGTTTAGTAAAAGAAGATGCGTACAATGTCCACAATAAGTAGTGACAAATCGGCATTCATTTGGTATATTAGTGTGGTTGTGAAAATATAGACAAATCATACAATAATAGTCGGAATTATTGACATAGTAAAATCAGGGAGGTTTTCCCCGTTTTGATTTTTATCAGAGGAGAGAGCGTATGCGTCACTTTATAATCGTGGGAATTTTGGTCATTGTGATGGCCATTCTCACTTATGTCGGATTGGATGTTGCTGGGATAGCTACCCAGATGCATCCTATTGCGGCTAGTTTGCAGTCAGTGTCTATTGACTGGTTGTGGAACAGGGAGATCATTGCGATATCGTTCCTGTTCGCGCTCATTATTGTGCCGATGACTTATAGTTTGATCGTCTTTCGGCGCAGAAAGGGCGAAACCGGCGATGGCGAACATTTTGAAGGCAACACCACTTTGGAGATCACATGGACTGTGCTCCCACTCTTTGCGGTGTTGGCTTTTGCTTATATGGGCGCTTACTCGCTGGGTGAAATAAACCGTGTGGATCCGGATGCACTGGTGATAAAGGTGAAAGCCCAGCAATTCACCTGGACTTTCGAATATCCAGAATATGAAATCGTTTCCAAGGAATTGCATTTGCCCGTGGATCAACAGGTTGTGCTAAAAATGGAATCAGGGGATGTGATCCACTCATTTTGGGTTCCTGAATTTCGCGTCAAACAGGACGTTGTGCCTGGGCGTGTGACCGAGTACAGGATCACCCCGACGCTGGTTGGCGATTATAAAGTCCGTTGTGCGGAATTATGCGGCGCTTCCCACTATAGTATGGAAAACCTTGTCATTGTGAATACACAGGCTGACTATGATGCCTGGATCGCGGAACAGCGAGCGATTGCCGCCGCTTCGCAGACTCCTGAAGGACGAGGTCAACTTCTTACGGTGAAAAACGGCTGTATCGGTTGTCATTCTGTGGACGGCTCAAAACTGGTTGGACCTTCCTGGCAGGGTATTGATGGATCCACACGTGATTTTGCTGACGGTACATCCGCAATCGCTGATGATGCGTACATCATCGAATCCATTCGTAACCCGCAGGCGCGTGAAGTGACTGGTTTCTCGCCATCCTCCATGCCGCCTTACACATTAACTGATGAAGAGATCGCGAATATCATTGCGTATATTAAAACGCTTAAATAATTGGCAGAGAGGAAATAAATAATGAAAAATGTATCGCCTGTAGTCCGTGGCTGGTTGTTTTTTGCCATTGGATTTATTGTGGCCTATAGTATAGGTATAGGTTTGGTTTTTGTAGCAAGCGGTTCTTTGGTGTATTCTCATTTAGTGACATGGATATTAGCGAGTTTCGCTGGCGCAACTGCTTATTCTTGGGGGGCTTCAGGGTTTAGTCAGCTTACAAAAGGTTTAGTTTGGCTTGGCCTTGGCGCATTAGCTGGTTTTGCACTGGGTCTGGTAGTTGAATTGGTCGTGCAAGGCTCCCTGAATTGGGTGGCGCCAATTGCAAGTTTGTTTGCCCTGTTATTTGGTTTTACAGGTTTCTTTTTGGGAGTGGCTGGTAACAACGCTGTATCCAAAGGATTGATCTCGCAAATTAGTGGTACTTTAATTGGCGCAATTTTTGTAACAGTCATTCGTGTATTAATGGGTTTGGAATGGAAAGGCCCATTTATATTTACCGAGCCAGCCTGGGTTTTGGGCGCATTTTTCGGAGTGCTGTTTTTTCTCGCGGGAAATGGTTCAGTAAGTGATTGGTTTAAGTGGGCACGCGGTATTGACACACCCGAACATCACGAAGAACATTATTCAGGTTGGGAGAAATACCTCAATGTTTCTCTTGATCATAAAGTGATCGGTGTTCAATATACGATCACTGCTTTGTTGCTAATTAGCATCGGCGGCTTGTTTGCGCTGGTATTTCGCACGGAACTTGCCGCTTCTCAATTGCAGTTCCTGACCACTGATATGAAGCTGTTTGGTCAGAATGGTCCGCAACTTTACAATACGTTCATGTCCCTGCATGGCATGATTATGATCGTGTCCATTCTTTTGGGTGTTGCGGGTATCATGAACTATGTGGTCCCGCTTTTACTCGGCGCACAGGATATGGCTTTCCCGCGTTTGAACGCTTTCTCTTTCTGGCTCGCTGTTCCTGCCGCTGTGCTGTTGTTGATGAGCCTTATCCTCGGTGGTTTTGATACTGGCTGGACAGGATATCCGCCTCTTTCAGCGAAAGCGCCGCTTGGCATCCAGATGTTTTTCCTGGGTGTTTTCACGGCCGGTTGGTCATCCATTTTAGGCGCTTTGAACATTATTGCAACCGTTATCCGTATGCGCTCCAAAGGCATGATCGCCATGCGTATGCCCATCTTTGTCTGGGCGGCTGTTGCCACTTCCATCATCTCTCTGACGGCAACACAGTTGATCGGTCTTTCATTCCAATTGGTGATGTTCCAGCGTCTCTTTGGCATGGGTTTCTTTGACCCTGCCAAGGGCGGCAATCCTGTGCTCTTCCAGCATCTGTTCTGGTTCTATTCACACCCGGCGGTGTATGTCTTCGTTCTGCCCGGACTCGGGGTGATATCTGAACTTTTGCCTGTCTTTGCCCGCAAGCCCTTGTTTGGTTATCGCTGGGTGGCCATGTCCTCGCTGGGTATCGCCTTGGTGGGCTTTGTTGTCTGGGCGCACCACATGTTTACCTCCGGCATGAATGAATACCTGCGCCTGCCGTTCATGTATAGCACGCTTTTGGTAGCCATTCCAACGGGAGTGAAGTTCTTCTCCTGGGTCGCAACACTTTGGAAAGGCAAAATCGTATTTCCCACGCCGATGTTGTTCGTGTTGGGCGCTATTGTTGTCTTCCTGCTGGGCGGTCTCACAGGTCCTCCCAATGCCACCGTCTCGGTTGACTTGCACCTGCATGATACATACTTCATTGTCGGTCATTTCCACGATACCATCTTCGGCGGATTTGTCTTCCCATTCTTTGCCGCTCTGTATTACTGGTTCCCCAAGGCGACCGGTCGCCGCATGAATGAGACACTCGGCAAGATCCATTTTTGGCTGATGACTCCCTCGTTCTTTATCCTGACCTTCGGCATGATGCGCATCGGGCTGCTTGGTATGCGCCGACGCATCGCGGACTATGATCCCGGTCTTGGTTTTGACGCAACCCATCTCGTTTTGACCATTGCAGGTTATCTCATCGGTCTCTCGGTGTTGATCTTTATTTACAACTTCTTCAACAGCATCAAGAACGGCGATAAAGCGGAAGGTAATGTCTGGAATTCCCGCTCGCCTGAATGGCAGGTTCCTTCACCGATGCCCATGCACAACTACGACCAGCCCTTTGAAGTTGTTGGCGAGCCGTATGATTATGGTTTGCCAGGTTCGCAGTATGTTGAATTCGCCGCGCCTGCCAAAAGCAAGCATAACTAAAGGGGAGGATTCCAATGTCACATAGATTAGATAAATTTTCCGCTTTCCGCCAGGGGCTGGTGATCTTTGTTTACCTCGCCGTCCTAACCGCGCTGGAGTATTTTGTGGCGGTTACTTTCAAAGCTGTTTCCATTCTCGTTGTGGTCGCGGTCATCAAGGTTGCACTTGTCATGTATTATTACATGCACATTTACAAATTGAATGAAGAGAGTGACGCTGAACCTCACTCATACTCATTCAAGACCGGCACCAACCGCCTCGGTTTGTGGCTCTTCCTGCTCTCCGACTCTTTTGTCTTCGCAGGTTTGTTAACCGCTCGCGTCAACCTGCTTGGACTCACCCGTCCGCATTTGAATCAAATTCTCGGACTGGCCGTGACTGCCGTGCTTTTGAGCTCCTCATTCTTCATGAATCGCGGGGAAACCGCCATGGTGCATGGTGACAAAAAGGGTTTTATAAGGAATACCATCATCACCTTTGTGCTGGGCCTCGGCTTTTTGCTGGGTGTAGTCGCTGTGGAATGGCCTCTCGCCGCTGAGGAAGGGCTTACCGCCGGCAGCGGCGCGGCTGGCGCAGTCTTCTACATGATGACCGGCATGCATGCTTTCCATGTCTTCACTGGCTTGATCCTCCTGCTGGTTGTGCTGTATAAGACGCGTAAAGATAAATATTCTGCTGAAAAGCATTGGGGAGTGGAAGCCGCCGCCGTGTACTGGCACTTCGTAGATCTCGTTTGGATTATCTTCTACCCAGCCTTGTATTTGATCGGAACCGCTCTGTAAGTTTGTTGGTTCCTGAAGCTGGCTGCTGAAATCTGCAAAACGGAATAACGAAAGAAACGAACGGGGCGGCCTGGGAGGGTCGCCCCGTTTTGAAGTAAAAAATAATGGAAAGAAGAATCATCTGGGTTGGCATAGTTTCATTTTTACTGGTTGGTTTTGCTGTTGTGTTTTTTATGCTACTCTCAAAACCTGAAAATTTACGCGGTACGGCTTATGTTTAGCCATATCAAGCGGCGGCAGAGTTTGAGTTGACCCGCTCAAGCGGCGATGTATTTCGCCTGAGCGGACAGCGTGATAAGATTGTCCTGCTTTTCTTTGGCTATACAAGTTGCCCGGATGTCTGCCCGACCACACTGGCTGAATTGAACCTGGCATTGAATCAAATCCCTGAAAAAGCCGAACAGGTTCAGGTAGTTTTCGTCACAGTGGATCCCGAAAGTGATACCGCACAAGCAGTGCAGGCTTATGTCAGCCGTTTCAACCCATCTTTTATTGGCTTGAGCGGCTCACTCGATCAGCTTGAAAAAACCTGGCAGGATTATGGCGTGTTCCGCGAAATGGCACAAAATGTCTCAGCCGCTGGCGTAATCATCAATCAGACGGCGCGGGTGACGTTAATCGACACACAGGGCAATATGCGCCTCTCCTATGGTTTTGGCACCCCAGTGGAAGATATCGTTCACGATCTTAATTTGATATTGAAATAAATACCCGAAAAAAAACTCATGCCTCCCGCCCGAATTGTAGTAAAACGAATTCTCTTATCCATGTTGATCGGTCTTGCCATTGGCGCTATGATCAACGAGGTGACGTTCCTGTTTTTGCGTGAAACTGCGCGCGCACCGCAGGTGATCGAACTTATCATACCCAAAGGCACAGCCGAAAGTATTGCACGTGGCGAAACGCCTCCGACCATTCCTGACTCCATGTCCTTTGTCGTCGGCGATACATTGCTGGTGCAAAATAACGACACAGCAGATCATGAACTCGGTCCGTTGTGGATTCCCGCCGGCACATCCGCCAGCCTGCCCCTGGATACGGTTCAATCCTACGCTTATGGCTGCTCATTCCAACCTGGCAATTACTTTGGCCTTGACGTGCGCGAACCTCTCACGCCCGGTACGCGCCTGTATGGAATTTTATACTCCGGTCTCCCGCTTGGCGTGTTGATCGCCCTCTACGCCCTCGTCATGCCTGCAAAGAAGAAAAATGATCTTCCAGAAAATGTTTAGCCGCGCCTGGTGGTTTACCAGCCTGCTTGTTTTCGCTGGGACTGCATTTTGTATCCGTCTCGGTATCTGGCAGTTGGACAGGCTTGAGCAGCGCCGCGCCTTCAACACCCAGGTCGAATCAATGCACGCCGCTGAGATGCTGGACTTGAATAAAGAAATGCCTGAAAACATTCCTACGATGGAATGGCGGGCTGTGACCGTTACCGGCGAATATTACTTTGCGAATCAAGTCGCATTGCGGAATCAATACAACGGCAGCCAGTATGGCTATCATCTCATCACTCCGCTTCGATATAACCTTTCGACAGGCTCAGGGCAGGCGGGATCGGCTGTTCTGGTGGACCGCGGCTGGATTCCAGCTGATGGAAATTCCATTCCAGAGGATTGGCGTGATTATGATGAAGAGGGGACAGTGACTGTCACGGGGCAGATCAGGCTCGGGCAGGTCAAACCAGCTTTCGGCGGAGTCGCAGATGCGCTGCCTGAGAACGGTGAAATGCTTTTTGTGTGGAACAATCTAAATCTGGAGAATATCTCCGCGCAGCTGCCATATCCCATTCTAAATATTTATGTGCAGCCAAATGCGGATGGCAGCGAGAAAACTCCACCGATCCCGTTTCAACCTGTTGTGGAGATCACCGAAGGCTCGCATTTCGGTTATGCTTTGCAATGGTTTTCGTTTGCGGCGATTTTATTTATTGGATATCCTTTTTATTTGCGAAAGCAGGCTTAGCGGAAATGAAATATTCCTTGAAATCATCCTTTTCCCGTTTGGTATTGGGATTGTTTGCCATCGTCTTTTTGTTGAGTGTTGTTGGGCGCATTGTGACAGTGACTGGCGCGTGGGTTTATTGCATTGGCTGGCCCGTGTGTGTGCCGACAAATCCTTTGGGATATTTAAAGCTGGCGCATCTTGCATTGGCGGGCGTGGCTTCGGTGATCATGGCGCTGGTATGGCGAAAAGCCTGGCGTGAACAACGCGAACAGAATTTGCTCCTGCCGCTTACCACTGTGACAGGCGTGTTGTTCTTTGGACAGGCTTTCGTTGGCGCGATCCAAATGACACGCGGTTACCCTTTGCATCTGGTGCTCTTGCACACGTTCACTGCTGCGTCTTTATGGATTTCGCTTGGAGTGTTGGTGTTTGCATCTGGTGTATTGGCGCGGGATGTAGAGAGCGGCCATCGCTTCGATATCCGTCAACGAACAAAGGATTTTTTTATTCTTTCAAAGCCATTGATTGTGGCACTGTTACTAGTGACGACATATGCGGGTTTGGTGGCAGGCAGCAAAGCCTGGCCTTCTGCTTCGCTTACTTTCTGGACTTTGTTTGGCGGCACATTGGCGGCGGCCGGCTCAAGCGCGTTGAATCAATATATAGACCGTGAGTTGGACAAGAACATGCAGCGCACTGCGAAACGTCCGCTGGCTGATGGGCGTTTGACAGCGGCAGAGGGGTTATCCTTTGGACTTGCGCTATGTTTGATCAGTTACTATGTGATGGCGGGTTTTGTCAATATACTGGCGGCGCTGCTCTCATTGGCAGGTATTTTTTACTACGTCATTTTTTACAGTGTGTTTCTAAAGAAAGCCACAGTGCAGAATATTGTCATTGGTGGCGGCGCGGGCGCGATCCCACCGATGGTGGGCTGGGCGGCGGCAACAGGCGAGCTTGGTCTCGCGCCGTGGATTCTGTTTGCCATTGTCTTTATGTGGACGCCTCCGCATTTTTGGGCGCTGGCAATTGTCCGCATGAAGGATTATGAAAAAGCGGGTGTCCCAATGATGCCCGTGGTGCATGGCGAAGAAAAGACACGCAGGCACATCCTGATTTACACGATTGAGTTGTTCGCGGTCACGTTGTTGCTTCCGATCTTCGATTTGGCTGGGACGATTTATCTTGTCTCTGCGGTAGTGTTGGGCGCTTTCCTGCTTTATGCCGCGTGGCAGGTATTTAAAGTTGGTGGAAATAAAGCGGCCTGGACGATGTATCGCTGGTCCAGCATGTATCTGGCTTTTATCTTTATAGCATTGATGATTGATGCGGTTGTGTGATTATATTTTTTGATATAAAAATTTCTGGTGGTGCGTCTTGAAAGGTTAGATACAGTGACGTGCTCGCATTGGCGGAAAATATACCACCGTTTAGATAACAGGAAAGAATTTTGATTTTTATTATTTAAACCTTGTCTCCGGTTGTTTTCACCCATCTTTTTTGAGGATCGTGCTGGTATTATCTTGATAAATAATAAACCACTCGCCATGTTGGAGCAGGGCCGTTTCGAGAGGCGAGTTTGTTGGAATGATCGCCAAAGTAACTTGATATTTTTCTAGTACACTGTTCCAATTGCCCGAAAGACTGATGATCTGTTCATATTCTCTTGTGAGTTTTTCTCCATAAAAATCAGTTTGCCCATCTATGAATACTAATTGATCAGGCCACTCACGATAGAGTAAATAACCGCCCCAGGTGAAGTGATTAAATATACGACCGTCCTGTGGGTTTTCAATCAGCCAGTTAACACCGTCAACTGGGAATACAGATGGGTTGTATATGTTATAGGTCTGCAATGCTTGGGTTCTTAATAGAATAATCGCCAGTCCAATACTTGATATCGGCCAGAGCATACCTCGAATGGATTTTTCAGTTCTTAGGAGATTCGCTTCAATCGCTCTCCAGCGCGATTCTGGCAGCGACTTTGCCAATGCCTCGGTTAATATCGGTGTGATAATGATTGCATACAATGGGATATTGCGCGCGCTATAAAGCCCTAGAATTGTCCAACCTGCGAGCAACAGGGAATGGCTTATTTGCAGGCGATGATTTTTGATTCCTAAAATGAGTATTGAAAGTAAAATAATCACTAGAAATGGCCATGATCCCGGGCCGTGGAAATTCACTGGTTGGTATTCCTGTGTATGGCTGACCAGATATGTGTTTCCTATAAACCCAAAGCTTGTCCCCCAAAGATGAATACCGTCTGGGTTGAGCAGGGTTGCAGTAAATGATAACAATCCAATACTTAACCAGATTTTCAGTTTTTTTGGTTGCCATTGTTTTTGTATCTGTGATTCGAGTATATGACCTGCAGCGTATGCTCCCCAAACTAAAAACCCGGCAATGAACGCTCCGTGCGTATTTGCCCATAAGAGCATAATCACCCCAAACACCCAGATGGATATAAATTTGTTCCTTTGTACATTTTCCAGGAGGTATACCCAAACCGCCAAATATAGGAAGGTGAAAATGTGTGGTCGAGTCAGCCAATGAATGCTGGATGCTGCTGCCGCCAAAACTGTGAGACCTAACGATAGAAACGGCATGTCGCTGCGTTGACGGCTGTCATAATAAACCAATGCAAAGGCGCTTGCGATTAATATGGCGGCAATTAATACGGCGCCGCTAAGGGATAAACCGCTATGCGCCAGCGCAAAGATCACTTGTGACAGCCATTCGTGCGGTGTTAGCGGCTGTCCAAACATAGTGTGGGAAAAAATATCTTGTGTGGGAATGGATTGGCTATTTAATATATAGTTGCCAATGGTAATATGACGCCCTAAATCCCCGTCCAGATTAAATGTTGTCGGTCCAAATAACAATACTGAAATTAATAAGGACAAAAAAATTACGTCACTAAATCTGGGAAGAATATATTTTGTCATACACTGATTTTACTTTATTCAGTTATGATTATTAATGTTGTTTGTTTGGTTATCTTGGTTGTGCAAAACGCTGTTTAATTACTGGTGTTTCGCGCGCAGGGTTTATCTTACAACAGCAGGCTCGATGTACTTGAGACCTTTTTGGACAGCCCCTGCTTTACGATTTGTGTTTGGCAAGTTAATTAGAGCCTGTTCTATGTATGAACAGGCTCTAATTGGCAGGTTATTCACCCAGATAATCCCGCAGTTTCCTGCGGATGGTTGGATGCCGTAAACGGCTCAAGGCCTGGGCTTCGATCTGGCGGACTCGCTCACGGGTGACGCCCATTTTGCGTCCCACTTCTTCGAGCGTGTAGGCTTGACCATCGAGCAAGCCGTAGCGTAATTGCAAAATGCGCACCTCGCGCGGGGGTAAGCCATTCAATACTTCACCGAGGTGTTCGCGCAGGAGGTTGTATGTGGCGGTGTCGTCGGGCGGGGGAGCCTCATCGTCTTCGATGAAATCACCCAGCACAGAATCTTCTTCATCATCTGTGGGGGTCTCCAGTGAAAGCGGACGGCGCGCCACCTGGATCATGTTTTCGATTTTCTTGGGTGGCACATCCAATGCAACGGCTAACTCATCCACGCTGGGGTCGCGGCCAAGTCGTTGTGTAAGTTGATGCTGTACTCGCAGAAGTTTGTTGATTTGATCACCCATGTGCACAGGCACGCGGATGGTACGTCCCTGGTCTGCAATGGCGCGGGTGACAGCCTGGCGGATCCACCATGTAGCGTAGGTGGAAAATTTATGCCCGCGACGATAATCAAATTTCTTCGTCGCGCGGATAAGACCGATATTGCCCTCCTGAATGAGGTCAAGGAAAGGAACGCCGCGTCCCATGTATTTTTTGGCAACAGAGATTACAAGGCGGGAGTTTGCTGTGATCAGGTGTTCACGCGCACCCCAGCCATCTTCAATGGAACGGCGCAGTTCGAGCCTGCGTTTTGGGGAAACATTGCCTTGTGCAAGTACCTCGCGTGCAGTACGTCCACGCTCAATACGTTGGGCAAGCTGCACTTCTTCCACGGCTGTCAAGAGCGGTACGCGGCTTACCTCTTTCAGGTATAAGCCGATCGTGTCGTCGGTATCAATGTTTGCCAGGTAATCATCCAGCGCAAGGTCTGGTTCGAGCTCGGCTTCTTCGCTTTCCTCCACGGCCACCAACTCATCTTCGGTGGGTTCGGGGCTCACGGGGTCTTCCACAAATGGAATGCCTGCGCTTAAGAGGGCCGAGAAAGCCTCTTCAAGTTGCTCCACGTCCTGCTCTGCTTCGGGGAAGAAGTGCAGAATGTCATCCAGTGTAACGAATGATTTTTGACGGCCTAATTCAACCAGGCGGGCTATGGCTGGATATTCTTCTTCGTCGTCAACGTTCAGTATCTTTCCTACATCCATTCAGGTTTCCAACTTTCAATAAATTTAACAGCATGTCTCAAATTTAGAATACACTTTTTTTATTTGAAATGCAATACCTGACCTCACTAAAACTCTGAGTCAGGCGGCTTGCCGCATGAAATGGGCGGCAGCCATCAGCAAGCTGATGGACTCCAGAATCGTGATCTACTGAGTAAAGCCCTGCGGGACGTTTTACGAAAACCCCTTTAAGGTGTTGGGGTTACGGCCGCCTCAGGCGTGGACGCTGCTTCGGTTGGCGGATCAGGCGTCGTTGTGGGCGGAAGCGGGGAAGGCGTGGGTGTATTCAGATATGGAGGAAAACGAGTTAGCGCCGTCAACGAGTCGATCCCGCTTAATGTCAGGATCATAATTTTTTTCCTATCCAGGCGCACATAGTAACCGCTGTTGGTGGGAGTATTGTCGCCGACTTCGAGGGTGCGTTTTGTGCCGTCGGCGAATTCAATCGTGATGACGTAAGCTGGCTGATCGAGTCCAAGGATGCTTGCATCGGCATCCACTTCGCTGACAATTCTCAGCACTGCGACTTGGGAGG
The DNA here is from genome assembly GCA_030680795.1 of Anaerolineales bacterium. Lineage (GTDB taxonomy): Bacteria > Chloroflexota > Anaerolineae > Anaerolineales > Villigracilaceae > Villigracilis. The sequence continues at coordinate 125,648 of JAUXUL010000045.1, forward strand.
CTGCCGCTTCAACCAAGCCCTGGTCTGCTTCGGTTGCGAAGGGCAGTTCCAACGCCCAGACATTTTCGCTGCCGCGCGCTACTTTTACGGTTTCGCCATTGGCATCGGTTGGTTTGATCTCAATGCTTGTAATATTGCCGTCTTGTTCGCCAAAGACAAAAGTCTCTTCGCGGGCGGGTGTTGCTTCTAATTCTGCGATAGGTTCTTTGCTGTTGAGATAATAGGTGAAGCCGATCAGCGCGGCCAGGAGAAGAAGCGTGAACCATGTGCCCGTTCGGAAAATGGGCTTTTGTTGTTTGCGGAGCGGCGTTGCCTTCGGCTTTCTCGTTATTGGTTTTGTGGTTTTACGAGCCATTCTTTAGCCTCTTTTACGCCGTGCAAGCCATGAGGAAACACCAGAGAACACGACCAGTCCCGGTATCACAACGATTGCAACGATCAGCAGGATCAGAAATCTGCCCTGTGTCGGCGGGACAAATGTGCGCTGGGTGGCTGGGCGGGTTGTAAGGTCAAGCAGACCTTCCTGCTCTGCGGCCCAATCCACTGAGTTGATGAACATGTTGCCGTTGCCGTAGGCATCGAAGACTTTATCGCTGGCAAAAAGGGAGTTGCCGAATACAACCACACGGCCTTTTGTAACAGTATTTTCACCGGCGGCTGACAGGTTCAATGGACCGGGATTGTCGGTTGCTGGGTCAAAGGTGGGGGATTGATCCGCAACCAGTTCTGTTTCGCCCCAGGATTGATCTGTGGTGCTGATCAGTGGTGTGACGACAATGTTTTCATCGCCAACGGTGATATTGATGCTGCGCGCCTGCGGCAGAATGACGATGTATTTATCGGTCAGGTTTTGTGTGATCGGGTGACTGTTATATTGTGATGAAACCGCCTGGAAGGGGTTCTGGGTGTTGACAAGGTCAATTACGATATCTTCGTTCAGGATGATGCCCCATTCTGTGGTTAAGTAATCAGCGAGAGGATCGGGGGCATCGCCGAACTGGGTAAAGAAGCGCGGGTCTTCCAGTACGATCAGCGCGCCGCCTGCATCTACATATTTTCTGAGCAGGGTTACTTCCTGGTAGCTGACGGGTTTCAACGGTCCTGCAATGATGATGGCAAGTGCGTCATCAGGGATGCTGTTGGTCGTGAGCAGGTTGAGGGTGGCTGCCGTGTAGTTTTTGGATTCCAGTGTGCTCTTGGCAATCGAGAAACTAAATTCTCCGCCAGATTCAAGTCCGGGTTCGCCATGCCCTTGCAGGAAATAAACCGTGCGGGGTTCCGGGCTGATGAGACGGATCATTGTGCGGGCCAGCTCGGTTTCAGACGCAAAGGATGCGACTTCTTTTGTCTCTCCCATTTGGAGCACTATCTTGCCGTCACCTGTGACGCCAGCTTCACGCGCGGCGGCTGGATCGAGATCCGGGTTCACGAATTTGTAGTCAAACTTGCCGCTGCTATTTGATTTAAATTTCAGCAGGAGTTCATCAGCGCCGCTGGTATCGAGGCTGGCAGTGTAGAAAGCAGTGGCAGTTACTTTGGCCGGCAAAGTTGCCAGGATTTTCATGGTTTCAGGGGCAAGTGTGTTTGATTTATCTTCTGTCAGATCCCAGGATTTGGGATTGTTGAAGACAATATAGTTTGCAGCAAAGATGATGCCGACGAATGCCAGGGTCAGGATCAATGAATTTGAGCCGTAACGAGCCTGGCGTCCAGTCAGGAAGCGGCGGATCGTGTCTGGCGACAGCATGGCGTATACTGCCAATCCAATGATCAGCACTCCAACGCTGATCTGTAAAGTGAGATTGAGGGTGTCGGTAACTTCGACATCCAGTGTGAACATTTTTAGTGCGAGCATAACGTTCGCCGTGCCGATCAGGCCTGTCGAAATACAGGCGAACAGGGCAAGGATCAGCCCACCGAAGGCATATTTTGCGTAGGGGTTTTTCTTTTTTCCGGCCATTAGTGCCATCTCCGAATTTCAATTGCGGTGGTGCCAGCGAACAAGCCCAACGCTGTGAGGCTTAAGTAATATGCAATGTCTCCGAGAGTGATCGTGCCAATATTCATGGACTGGGAAAAATGTGTGGAGAGGCTGAGGTAGTTAAGCACCTCGCCGCCTTCCTGCAGGTAACTGGCAGGCAGACTGACCATGAACCACAGGAAGAAGAATAGACCCAGTGTGGTGAAAAAAGCCGCAAACTGGTTTGTAAAAACTGCCGAAATTCCAACGCCGAGTGCAAGCAGCGCGGAGCAGACCAGGATCAAGCCGATGTAAGAGGAAAGGATGACCTTCCAGTCAATGCCGGGCGATACGAAGTTGTTCATGATGATCGGGTAAACAAGCGTAAGCAAGGCCAGCGAAAGCACAAATAGCATGGCTCCGAGCCATTTACCTGCAACCAGTTCAAAGTCGCGCACGGGAGCTGTCAGCATGATTTCAAGCGTACCCATGCGGGCTTCATCGGAGAGTAATCGCATCGTGAGCGCCGGGCTGAGGAAGATCATTAAAAAGACAAAAAGCCAGTTGATGGGAGTGCTTTCAGGCGCCCCGCCGCCATAAAAAGCCTGCTCAGCGCTGACCCACATGATCAAGGAGAAGTAAATACCCAAAGGCAAAAGGATGGCAAGCGCCACCGCATACGCCAGCGGGCTATTAAAGTAATTATCAAATTCGCGTTTTGCGATTGTCCAGATAGTTCTCATGGTATTCCTCTTTATTTCTTTCTAGAATCAGAGCCAGTGAGTTCGAGGAAGATTTCCTCAAGGCTTATGCCGAGCGGACGTAATTCCAACAAGTCGTAACCTGATTTGATGACCTGCTTGGCAACTTCCGGGCGTAAGTCTTTGCCTGAAGCAAATTCAAATTCCACCGCGCCGTCATCCTTGGTTTCAACCCCGCGCACACCTTTCACTTGCTTGATGGCATCAGCAAGTTCATCAGCTTCGCCGCGCACGCGTACGATTACGCGTTCCGCGCCGATTAAGCGGGCTTGCAGGTTCTCTGTGGTATCTTCCGCGACGATCTTGCCTTTGTTGATAATCAGCACACGGTCACAGATATTTTGGGCTTCATGCAATAGGTGGGTGGAGAGCAAAACAGTGCGTTCCTTGCCGATCTCGCGGATCAGTTCACGCACTTCCACAACCTGGCTGGGGTCAAGACCAAGGGTTGGTTCGTCGAGGATCAAAACCTCAGGTTTGTGCAGAAGCGCCTGGGCAAGCCCAACTCTCTGGCGCATCCCTTTGGATAAGTTGCCGATGTATCCATTGGCGCGGTCAATCAAGCCGACCATATCCAGAACCTCATCCACGCGGTCATCCACATTCGGAATGTGGCGTAACTCGCCCATGAATTTCAAATAGTCGAACACCACCATTTCGGAATAAAGCGGAACTGTTTCCGGTAAATACCCTACCCGCCTGCGTACCTCGAGCGATTCCTCCACCACATCATAACCGGCTACGATCGCTTCGCCATCCGTGGGCGGCATGTAACCGGTCAGAATTCGCATGGTTGTGGTTTTTCCTGCGCCATTGGGCCCAAGAAAACCCACGATTTCACCCTGCTGAGCGTCAAAACTAAGGTTGTGAACGGCGCGGCGCGCGCCGTAGTCCTTTGTGAGACCACTGACTTTGATCATTACCTCTCCTTGCAAATAAATTTAAAAAAGGTTTTTAGCAAATAAAAGACACAGCCTGTGGGCGGTGCCTAATCTTTAGTGCCATTGATTACTATACAATATGTCGAGTCGCAAAGTCAAGCGGGCGCATAACTTCTAATGCAACGCTAATCTTCAACACCTTCGGCTATAATTGGCGCATGACCGAACTTCTTTATCAAACCGATGCTTATCTCAAAGAGTTTTCTGCAGCCATTACTTCGGTGAATGCCGAAACTCGCGCCATAATCCTTGACCGTTCTGCTTTCTATCCTGGCGGCGGCGGACAGCCCTGTGACTTTGGAACTTTGGAAGTTGGCGGACTGATCTATCCTGTGGAAAAAGTGAAGAAACAAGGCGACGACGTTTTGCATTTTCTCGGCGGGACCGAACCTATGCCTGTTTACAATTCCGCTTCCTTCGGGATTTTGAACTGGGTGCGGCGACATGAGCTGATGCGTACCCATACTGCTTTGCACATCCTGTGCGGAACGGTTTTCCGTGATTATGGCGCAAAGGTGACAGGCGGAGACATGGATCCGCTAAGGGGGCGGATGGATTTTGAATTTGAAACAATGCGCGGGGAGTTGGTGCGAGATATTGAAAGCGCGGTCAACCTCGAAGTCCGGGGAAGACGCGAGATAAAAGTCAATATATTGCCGCGTGAAGAAGCCTTCCAAATCCCGGATTTGATACGTACGAAGATCAATCTTCTGCCCGAGGGGAATCAGCAAGTCCGCACGGTTGAGATCGTCGGCCTGGATCTGCAAGCCGACGGTGGTACGCATGTGATGAACACCTCCGAAGTTGGCAGGGTGAAGGTGGTGGATTACAAGAGCAAAGGCGCGATCAATAAACGGATTTACGTCAAGCTCGAATAGCCTACAGAGTGCCGCATAAATAACCACACCAGAATTGTTATATTTACTTGTAATTCCTGCCAATAAGTTTAGTAAGTTATGCTACAGCGGTAAATTGGGAGTAGATTCTTTTGGGCGTTGTCGTATAATGCTTGGAATCGGGCAGGGTGTTCCGCCCAAAAACCAAAGGAGAATGTAAAGATGAAATCCAAAAAGTTGCCCATCCTGCTTGCTGTAATTGCCTTGATTATTCCCACTCTAGCGTGCGCGTTTGGTGGTGAGCCAACCTTAAGCAATGTTCGTACAGCAAAAGATCAAGATGGCGCACAACCCGCCTCCGTTTTTAGCAAAACTGAGACCGTATACGTGGTTAGCGATCTGTCCAGCGGTGTTAAAGGCAATATTATCACATCAAAATGGTATGCAGTCGATGTGGCCGATACCGAGCCGAACTTCCTGATCGATACAGCAGAAATTCCGATCGAGGATGAAGCCTTCGATGGTACGATCTATTTCTTTTTTGATCCTCCCATTGGTGGCGAATGGCCTGTGGGAAGATACAAAGTTGAGATTTATTTCAATGGCGTTCTAAATAGTGCTAACCAGTTTACTGTGGAGTAGATGCATTACGGCCAGTGAAGTCCCTATTGCGCCCTGACTGGGACCTGGATTGTCAGGCTTCCTGCCTCCTTGAAATCCAAGGTGAGCGTGATGGTATCGCCTGTCTTCAAATCCCGCGTCAAACTGACGAACATCACATGCAGACCGCCAGGCTTGAACTCCACTTTATCTTTGGCAGGCACAATAACCGCCTCCTGCATCTGCATGGACATCACGCCATTGCCATCCACCATGCTCATATGAACTTCGGTGGCAGCGGCAATGTCAGAACTGACGCTTAACAAGGTGTCGTCTATGTTTGAGCCGTTTTCGATGATAAAGTATGCTGCACCGTTTTCGCCTGCATTTGCGGGTCGCGCCCAGGCATCCTGAACAGTCAACTCCGCAGAGAAGGAACCGCACGCGTTGACAAGCAAAGTTGCCAGCAAAAGTAGGGAAATCGAATTTTTGTTTTTCATGTATATCTCCATCCGAAATTATCTCTTTTCCATTTGCTTCAAGAGTTGAGTCAAGTCATCCGCCATATCAATGGTACCGGTGCCGTAAGGAAACATCATGAGCAGATCTCCATTCTGGTCAATGACGTACACGCTTGCGGTGTGACTCACAAGGTAGCCCGCCGCGCTGTCCGAATTCTGTTTTTCAACGAATACACCCAATTCCTTCCAGATCGCCTTAAGCTCTGCCAGGCTTCCACTCAAACCGATGAATTCGGGGTTGAACTGCGCCGCATACGCCGCGACTTTTTCGGGCGTATCGCGATCGGGATCGGCGGTAATCATCACAAATCTGACCTTTTGCGCGTCATCTCCCAACCTTTCATATACCTGCTTAAAAGTCCCCAGCGTAATAGGGCAGACATCAGGACAGCTCGTATATCCGAAGAAGAGCAAAACGATTTTTCCATCCTGATCGCTCAGACGAAACGATTCGCCATTGGCAGTCTGAAGGGAAAAGTCCGTCACGGGAAGCGGCGGTTCGATCACAGTGCCGTGGAATGTATATGGTCTTCTAAAAGCAAATCCAATTAGCAACGATAGCGCAATAACTGCTGTCGCAATATATAACGGAGCATAAATATTTTTCTTAATCATTTTTCTCTCTTTTATCAATTAACTTTCGCAAACCGAACGACCCAAGTCCGATGGCTGGTACAGAAAGCAACACCAGAATATACACATGACCCTGCCGCGCCAACACGATCCCTGCCACGAGTAGCACCAGGCTGATTACGACTATCAAACCCGCAAGTCTCCTGTCCACCTGGGTTGAATCAAAACCAAATACAGCAACGGTGGCGATAGTCACTCCTGCGAGCATGGCTACTGGAATATCTATCGTATGTGGAAGAATTCCAGGGACAAGAGCCAGTACATACAATACCAAACCTGCCAGCAACAAAACCCAATGCCATTTCATACGATTTTATGTCCTTATCGAAACATCAGGCGACCCCACATAATGACGGAGACCCCGATCAGCGCAATCGCCGCGCCAATCAAATCAAAGCGGTCGGGACGCCATCCGTCAAAGACCATGCCCCACAATATCGCGAGGACGACGAAGATTCCGCCATACGCCGCATAGACGCGACCGAAGGCTGGTTCTGTTTGGAAGGTGGGGATCACCCCATAGAGGATCAGCACCGCGCCGCCAACGATTCCGATCCATACGGCTTTGCCCTCCCTCAGCCACTGCCAGACCAGATACCCGCCCCCAATCTCTGCCAGCCCAGCAAGCACGAACAGGAGAAGCGACCTCAGGATGGTCGTGAAAGTGATTGTCATGGGCTGTTCTCCCTTGATTTAATTTTCCAATTCGGTATAAACATTGGTACGAGCGCTGCATACGGCTGCCATTCTTCATCAAACTCCGCTGCCAGCGTCTGCTCCTCGCGGCGGGTGCGGAAAAGGACGAAGGGGGCAAAGACCGCAAAAGCGAGCGTTGTCCAGGTCTGATAGAGCAGCAGACTGCCAACGGCGGCGAGTATCATTGAGAGGATGAAGTTGTTTTCGATGGTTTTATGGGGATGAGGGTTCATGTTTGATCTTTCAACTATATCCATTTGTTCAGCCAGCTGAATACCAGCGCGGTGGTCAGCGCTCCCGCCAGTGCTCCGGCAATCAGTTGCGGGATGTCGTGCTTGCGACGATGCAGCCGAGCCCAGGCTACTAGTGGCAGGCTGAGAATAACCCACAGCGCGGGTACGCCGAAGACAAAAACAAGCGCGGTGGCAAATCCGCCCACGCTCGCCATGTGCATACTGATTTTCCAGAAACTGGAGATGGTGAACATCACAATCGCCAGGCAAAAGTAGGTCAGTATTATCAGGCGCAAGAGATGCGGTCCGTTGCCCAGCCACAACACAACCAACGCCAGCACGTCACTGCTCAAGCTGACTAAGATGAAGCGCGGGCGTTCTTCACGGCGCGAGAGTTCCATGTCGCTGACCCAGCCGCGCTTACGCCCGATCAGCAGATAGGCGAGCGGGATGCCCGTCACAATGACAAACATCAGGGCGGCCCAGAGCAGGCCTGATGTACCGGCAGAGACATAGCCAAGAGCCAGGAAAATGGGTAGGGAGAGGAAGGAACTATCAAAGAGGATGGAAATCCAGCGGGCGAGGTGGTCAGTCATAAGGTTCTCCTTGGATGGAATTAATCCTGTTTTATCGCTGTCAACAAGAGGTAAGCGTCATAGAATGCCATCAGCGCTGTGTAATCTTTGGGGGATGGGAAGATGGTTTTGTTCATGAAGAAAGCATCCTATTCCCTGGCTTCTTTTTCCAGCGTGGAAGAAACATCGGCACGCGCGCTGCAGGCGCGGAAAAGAATGAAGGGAGCAAAGACCGTAAAAGCGACCGTTGTCCAGGTCTGATAGAGCCACAGACTACCAATGGCGGCGACGATCAGGCCCAAATACATGGGATGACGCACGATGGCAAACGGCCCGCGCGTGACCAGTTGATGGTCGGCGTACAACTGCGCGCCGAAGGAGGTGGAAACAAAATACATCCTTCCTAGCACCAGCCGTCCCCACAGCAGGAAAGCCAGGCCGGGAAAGTACGTTAGCGTCCCGGCGGCGAGAGCCAGCGCGCGGGTTGCCGGGGAAAAAGTCGATGGCAATGGCTTCCAGAAGAGGGTGGAAAAAGCCAAGAAAAGCGCCATGGCAAGTAGGTAAAACAACGAAGAACGCAGCCAGCCCGCGGCCCGCCCGGAGGTCCTTCCTGCCTGGTGGCGTGTCCCGCGCCAAATCCCGTAGAGGACGACTCCCAGTGTCGCCCATGCCATCAGCCCGCCAGACCAGCGCAACAAAGTTTCGATCATCTCCAGAGTCATTTCAACATTCTCCTAGGAGCCTCGGGAAACACATTTCCGTACTCTGGCGATACCTGTCGTACTCCTCGCCAGCTAATGCTGTCAGAAGATTCTCCTCCGCACGCGCCTGGTCTTACAGTGCAACCCATCTACCCCTTATACCCCAGCAATCTCAGTGCATTTGCCACAACCACCAGTGTACTGCCCTCGTGAAAAATGACGGCAATCCCGATGCTGACGATGCCCGTCAGGGAAGTAACGATGAGGAAGGCTATCACGCCCAGCGAGATGAACAGGTTCTGCTGAATGATGGCGCGCGTGGCGCGTCCCAATCCAACTGCAAACGGCAATTTCGACAAATCATCACCCATTAAAGCAACATCTGCTGTTTCCAATGCGACATCAGTGCCTGCGCCGCCCATTGCAATCCCCACCGTTGCATTCGCCAATGCGGGCGCGTCGTTCACGCCGTCGCCGATCATGGCAACCTGTCCATATTGCTTTACAAGTTCGCGCATGATGGTCAATTTATCTTCGGGCATCAAGTCAGCGCGGAAGTCGGTCAGACCCACTTCGGCAGCGATGGCGAAGGCGGAACGCGCGTTGTCGCCCGTCAGCATGATGGTGTGAGTTATGCCCGCCGCTTTAAGGGCTTTCATTGTCACCATTGCTTCGGGGCGCAAGGTGTCAGCTAGGGCAATCAGCCCAACCGCCGATTTTTCAACGGCGACCCACATCAAAGTTTTTCCCATTTGCTGGAGCGATTCGGCGCGGGCGATGGCTTCGGGGGAAAGCGCTATGCCTGCTTCTTCCATCAATTTTTGATTGCCGATCCAAACCGTTTTGCCATTCGAGACTGCGCGCAGACCGCGTCCCGTCAGCGACTCGACTTCATCCATAACGGAAGCAGGCAGACCCTGAGTCTGGGCGGCGCGGACGACTGCCTGGGCGAGGGGATGTGCGGATCGTGATTCCGCTCCCGCCGCGAGGGACAATAAGTCCGCTTCTTTCCACCCCGAGGCTGGGAAGGTCACGATGTCAGTTACCTCTGGCTGGCCATGAGTCACAGTGCCAGTTTTATCGAAGGCGATGGCTTTGAGGCGACCTAGGTTTTCGAGATGCGCGCCGCCCTTGATCAGCACGCCGTTACGCGCGGCTTGCGCCACGCCTGCGAGTATGGTGGCGGGCGTGCCAAGTGCGAGCGCGCAGGGCGAGGCGGCGACGAGCAGGGTCATCGCGCGCAGGAAAGATTCACGGAATGGAAAGCCAAATAGTGGCGGGACAACGATGACCAGTGCTGTGAGAACCAACACAGCGGGAACAAAGACGCGCTCGAATTTTTCAACCGTTTGTTGTGTAGGGGATTTCTGCGCCTGGGCTTCCTCGACCATTTTCATTACGCGGGCAAGTGTGGAATCTTTGGCAAGGCGCGTGACTTTCACTTCCAGCGCGCCCTCGCCGTTGACCGTGCCTGCAAAGACCTGATCGCCAGCGGCTTTGTCAACGGGAAGCGATTCGCCTGTCACCGACGACTGGTCAACACCAGAATTTCCATCCATGATGACTCCATCCATTGGGATACGCACACCAGGGCGGACGATGACGAGGTCATCTAGTTGGAGGGATTCAACAGGGACTTCCTGCTCTTTGTCATCACGGCGGACAAACGCAGTTTTGGGCACGAGGTCGGCTAAGGCGCGGACGGCGCTGCGAGCGCGGTCCAGGGCGCGTTCCTCCAGTGAGTGACCGAGGCTAAAGAGAAATAGCAGCAGTGCGCCTTCACCGAAATGACCAAGGAAAGCCGCGCCGATCGCGGCGACGACCATGAGTCCGTCGGTATCTAAATGCCGCTCGCGCAAGGCATGCCAGGCGTGACGAGCGACATCCCAGCCGCCGAAGGCATATGCGGCGAGGTAGAAGCCAATGCTGAGGAGCGCGGGGAAGCCGAGCAAGAGTCCGCCCAGCCAGCCGATGAGCAGGAGCGAACCTGAGAGGATGCTGAACAACAGTTCACGATTCTCCTGCAGGCGAGCCTGGAATTCATTGAGCGGAATATCGTAGCCCAGCGAACGGACGCGCTTTTCAATGGCGGCGCGGTTAACCTTTTGATTGTCGAATTCCAACCACATTTTTTCAGCAGGGTAGTTGACGTTGACTGACAGCACGCCATCCATGCGCCCAACGCTGTGCTCGATGACCAGACTGCAATCCGAACAGTCCATGTTCTCGATGGGAATTGATTCGTGATGGAAGCGGTTGATGATCTGGGTGCCCGCGCGTTTGGCCAGGCGCTTGACGTCGGACAGAGTCAATAGGTTCGGGTCGTAGTGCAGGCACAAATCCACGGGGGATTTATCGCGCTCCAGATGGGCACGCAGGATGCCTTTGTAATTTTGGAGCGAGGCTTCCAGGCGTGCAAGGCACTCGTCTTTCTCGTTTTCGATGCCTGGCAATAACAATTGGATTTCCAGATCAATTGTTTGTTCCATGAGATGATCTTCCTTTAAGATTAATAGACTTTATCTGAAATAAGGTGACAGTCACTTTTTCGCCAGTTTCTTCGAGTAAAAATCGCCCAAAGTGACTGTCACCTGTTATTACGAATAATGTCTAATGTTTGTTGAGCGCTATAATTCATTACAACCAGCGGGGGTGTGAGTGCGCGTGAGAAACTCATCTTCAAGGCGTACCTGGATTTATATGAGAAATTCACCCGCGACTAAAATTGTATGTGAGTTTATCCATGTTCCACGTGATCAAGCCCCATACTATATAGTTTTACGACATGGTCATCGTCAAGTGTGTAAAAGACCTGACGTCCTTCTTTGCGCGCGCGGACAAGGCGCATTTGACGCAATCCACGCAATTGATGCGATACAGCCGACTCGCTCATTTTGAGTCCTTCCGCCAGAGCGCTGACGCTCATTTCACAGTCGATTAGCAGGGAAATAATCCGCACGCGGCTGGCGTCATTAAGGGCGCTGAATAGTGCGGCAAGTTGGATAGCTTTGAGTTCAGTGAGTTTCATAATATATGAATAATTGAGCAGGTGTTCATATATTATCGCGAAAGAAAAAGGTTGTCAAGACGAGCAAGTGACAGTCACCTCCAAGGTGGCAGTCACTTTTGCAAACTATGCCCAGCCCAATAACCTGGCGATGGTTGCCGTTAGGAATGTGACTAAAAAAGCGGTGCCCAAAGTCATCACGACACTCAATGTTGCCCATTTGACCGACTTGGTTTCTTTATAAATTGTCATGATCGTTGTCGCACATGGATTATGTAACAGTGCAAATAACATTAAGTTGACCGCCGTGAGTATGGTCCAGCCGTTGCCGTTCACGAGCAGATCGAATATTGCCGAGTTGCTGGAGGGCCCATTGATCATCATGCCCGCGCCTATGTACACCATCATCATGGTTGGGACGACGATCTCATTTGCAGGGATGGCGATGATGTAAGCCAATAGAATCACGCCATCAAGCCCAAGGAGCAAACCGAAAGGATTAAGCCAGTCTGCGACGGCGCGCGCAAGGTTGGAGTCTCCGATTGGAATGTTAGCTAAAATCCAAATGATCGCGCCCGCGGGAGCGGCGGTCTGCATGGCGCGCCATAATACGAAGATGGTGCGGTCAATGATGGAGGTGTATAAAATGCGGCTGACGTTCGGCCTGCGATAGGGAGGCAGCTCCAGTGTGAATGCGGATGCTTCGCCTTTCAAAACTGTCCTGGATAAGATCCACGAGGCGAGGAATGTGAACGCAACGCCGATCAACACCACGCCGACAACTGTCCCCGCGGCGATGAAGGAGGTCAAGGCTGGGGGGAAGGACGCTGCCACGAAAACCGTAGCCAGCATAATTAAAGTCGGGAAGCGCCCGTTGCATGGGACAAAGTTATTTGTAAGGATGGCGATCAATCGTTCACGCGGCGAGTCGATCACGCGGGTTGCGATCACGCCTGCCGCATTGCATCCGAATCCCATGGCCATGGTCAGGGATTGTTTTCCATGCGCGCCTGTCTTCTTGAACATCCAATCCAGGTTGAAGGCCACGCGTGGCAGATAACCGAGGTCTTCCAAAAAAGTGAAGGCAGGGAAGAAGATCATCATCGGCGGCAGCATCACACTGATGACCCATGCGAGGCCGAGATAGACGCCGTCCCAAATGAAGCCCGTGATCCACCACGGCATTTCAATTTGATTGAAGAGCGCGCGGCCATAATCACCGATGCCAAATAGCACGACAGCAATTGCGCTTGATAAAACGTTCGCGCCCGAAACTGTGATCCAGATGATGATGCCAAGCAGGAGCAGCATAATTGGCAGGCCCGTATAAGGAGATGTGACGAGACGATCTATCTTTTGATCGAAATCATATTTTTTATCCGATGTAGTTTTTACCGCACGCTTTGCGATATGTTCCGCTTCTGTATAAAGTGATTTCACGATCTCATCGCGAAAACCCGTTGAGAGATTATTTCTAAGACTTTCCGCTTTTGCTAAAATTTCATTTGCTTCCATGATTTACCTCATTCATCCTTTCCCCTTCCTCACTGCCTTCCCTCAACCGACATCTTTCCGCTGAACTGCACATCCGCACGTTGTTGACGTGAGACAATATCAGCCAGCTCGCCAGTGGACAATGCCCTTTGCACGCGCGCATCACCATCCAGCAAACGGATCGCAAGCCAGCGTGCATTTGGAATTCCAGGAGCAATTTGTTCGATCATCGGCACGAGTTCGCTCACGGCTTTTTGGAATTCAAGCGTGCCGCCCACACGCAAAGGTTTGGTTTCTATTTTGCCTTCGATCACATCTGCAACGGCGCCCAACAAAGCATGGATTCCTTCGCCTGCGCGCGCAGTGATTGCAACGGCAGGAATACCCAAATCGCGACTCAATGAGCGCGCATCCACTTCGATGCCCTTTCGTTTTGCTTCATCCATCAAGTTGATCGCCACCACAACATGCTCGGTGATTTCCATCACCTGCATGACAAGATTCAAATTTCTTTCCAAAGCCGTTGCATCTGTCACAACAATTGTGCAACTTGGTTGCCCGAACAAAATAAAATCGCGTGCTACTTCTTCATCCTGCGAGGCTGAAAGCAATGAATATGTGCCGGGCAGATCAACTAATTTGTAGCGCATCTTGTTGAATTCAAAACCACCTTCGGCGCGCGTCACGGTCTTGCCAGGCCAATTACCTGTGTGCTGCTTCAGCCCAGTCAGCGCATTGAATAGCGTGGATTTTCCCGTGTTGGGATTTCCAGCGAGCGCGATCACGCGGTCAAAATCGCCGATCTTGATTCCCATCTGCTCCAATTGCGTGAAGGCGGGGCAGGTTTCGCAATGTTCGGTTGGTAATGCTGCTTTTGTGTTTGACATTTTTTCTCCATACATCACATGTCATTGCGAGGGTGTTCCTACTCTTCGCCCGAAGCAATCTCTTATTATGCGGAGATTGCTTTGGCGGAAGTGCGCCGCCTCGCAACGACATCTACTAAACGGGTTTCACCCATATCTGCGCGGCTTGATCTTTCCGCAGCGCTATCAACGTTCCGCGCACACGATAGGCGCGCGGGTCGCCAAAAAAATTTTGCAGTTCAGGGTAAATCATCGTGCCAGGCGTGAGTCCCAGATCTAAAAATCTTCTGCGCGTAAAACCCTGCACGGCTTCATCCAAAACCACGATCTCGGCGCGCTGGTCATAAGTTAATTCAGCCAATGGAATCGCACTTGCTTTTGCCGTTTCACTTTCGGGTAACGCGGCAACGCTCACATTCGCGGCCACCGCAGGCGCAAGCCGATATTCAGTCTCGCCATCTGTCAATAAATATCGTTGTGGGTTTCGATCTAAAATGCGGATGGTTTGTCCGAGGCGGAGTCCTGCCGCCAGGATCTGTTCAAACGCTAAAGGAGGTTCATCCTCAAGGTGAACGATCTGCACTGGACCCTCAGCCTGCCAGGCCGTCAGCGGCATTCCCTCCGCCTTGAGCAGAGTCCCCTCACGGGTAGGGATTGGATCGCCATGTGGATCACGCGTCGGGTGACCGAGCGCCGCATCCAATTCATCAAGCTGTGCTTCTGTAAATGAATGTTCGCGCCGCTCGGATTCGCCATGTATTTTTTCCAAAGGCATGCGCGCTTCATCTGTGAGATAGCGTTCCCACAAACGGTGCGCGCGGACAATATGAATCGCCCAGCGTTCGCCTTGCGTGGTGAGATGTAAATTCGCGCCGCGTGATTCGAGCAAGCCTTGCTTTTCCATATCTTCGATAAGACGGATGGCATGGCTGCGCTGCAGATTTAACGTCCCAGCCAATGATTCTGGAGAAGCCTGCCTTCCGTGTTGTTCGCGGTCAAGCAGGTGCTTAAGCGCATCTTCCACTTGCTCCCGTTCCAGCGCGGCGCGATAGGTTTTGTAAATTGCGAGCAACCCTACGCGAGGCAGGAAGGTACTAACAAGTAGAAGTAAAGCTGTGATAAATACCCATGTAAGAGATGTCATTTTTGCTCCTGAAATTTTGGCAGGAATTGCCCAGTGGTTTTCATATATTCGCGATATTCATTTCCAAATTTGTCAATGAGATGAGCTTCCTCGTTCGGGAGTCTGATTGCAAGCAGGACGAAGGCGAGTATTGCCATTGCAGCAATGAACCAGCTATCAGCCATAGTTGCAAAAGACAGAAAGAGTAATGTCCCAACCGAGTAAAGCGGATGCCGCACCCAGCGATAAATTCCGTGTGTGACTAATTTATGTTCTTTGCGAGTCCCAACAGTCGGGCTGATGCCAGAGCCAATGCTGTTGAATATCCAGTAAATGAGGAGCGCACAAACAAAGCCAATACCTATGCCGATCCAACGCGCCCATTCTGGCAGACCAACCTTTGACCATGCCAATAGGGGAGGGTAGATCAGGAATCCGATAATGCTGAACCACAAAAGTAAGCCGCCCACACGCAGGAGCAGGATCATCACGATGCCTTCATCTTTCCATGATACTTTTTCGCCTGTGACCTTGTCTGCTTTGCTGCGGAAGTAACCAGAGATGAATATAGTGGTTACAAAAATAATTGTTGCAAATATTCTAAATGTGTTGTCGTTCATGTGTATCTTCTTTTTTCTTCTCTTTTATTTATCCACAAATACCTGGCTTGTCACCGCCGTCCCCAATACGATATAGGACTCTTGACCTTCAACTTTGATCGTAAGATTGCCATCGAACTCGGAATAATTTTTGATCGTGATTTTCACTTCGGGGATAACGCCGATCTTGCGCAGGTGGCGGAGCAAGGCTGGATCGTCGTCTGATACCCTTCGGACGGTAGCAGTTTCATCGGTCCGCAGGGAAGCGAGCGGACATGATTCATCAGTGGGCATGGTCAAGTCTGCTGTGGGGATTAATTCGCCGTGCGGGTCGCGTGTCGGGTTTCCAAGAGCTTTGGCCAAGCGCACTTCGAAATCCTCCGAGATCACGTGCTCGAGTTTGTCTGCTTCGCGATGGACTTCATCCCATGAATATCCCAGTGTGTTGACAAGGAAAGTTTCGAGCAAACGATGATGACGTATCACTTCAAGTGCGGCCTTCTCGCCATTTTTTGTGAGCGTAACGCCTTGATGTTTTTTATAAATCACAAGCGGTGGTATTGAATTGGCAAGCCTTTGCAACATGCCTGTCACCGATGCGGGCGCGATGTTGAGACGCGCTGCGAGATCGTTCGTGCTGGCGGTGCTTCCATGCTCGTTAATCTCGTAGATATGTTTGAGATAATCCTGAATGGATTGGGTGATGATTTCTGGCATGATATTCCTTTTGTAAGGCGGATGACTCTTCGAGTACGATGTGGCAATCCCCGAAGGGGACTCTTCTGTCCGATTTACATGTTCTGTATTAGGCAATTTTCTATTTGATCAAAAGCCCTGTAACCCAGAGCATCAACATGCCGGTCAGGACTCCGCTAAAAATAGTCATTGGCATGGCTCCGCCTTCGCGTGCAGTATCTTTTTGAATGAGTTTGGCAATTTCGTAAATTACTTCAAAGATAGCGCCAGCGCCGATGGCAAGGAACAGCACAGCCAGGAAAGGCGAGGGAGTGTAGCCGCCAATCCATGCGCCGATGATCGCGGGGCCGCCGCCGATCAGCCCCATAATGGCAAGCCTGCCTATGCTCGGTCTGTCGCGCAGGACCGGCGCAATGATGCCAAGTCCCTCGGTGATGTTTTGGATGATGAAGCCGACCACGAGGAATGTGCCAAGGGCGATCTCGCCGACGCTGTATGCCGCGCCAATGGCAAGCCCTTCACCGAGATTATGGAATCCGATTCCAATTGCGATCATGAACGCGACGGCAAGTCCGCGGTCTGTTTCATTGCCCATGATCCTGGTTTGTTGGTTTGAAATGGCGTCCAGCAATAAGAATGTCCCAACGGTGCCAATGCCAATTAAGCCAATGCCTTGAAATGCAGAAGGCACTTTGATTGCAAAATCAAGCGCTTCGGCAAGCGTGTCCAATCCAAGAAATACAAGCAGGCCTGCCGTTACCGCCATGAGGAAGGTCATAGCGCGGCGTCCGAGTTGGCGCAGGGCGGGGAACCAGAAGATGCCGAGGAATACGGGAATGACTCCCACGTACAAGCCGATCAGGGTAAAGCCCCAAAATGTATTGCTCGAAGGCTGCGGGGTTTCAAACGCAACAGGGATCTCAACATTGAACGCGACGGCGTTGCTGGTGAAGATCGTAATTGCATACGCTTCGCCATAAGACCACGGATAATCAAAATGAATCACAGCGCGCCTAAGACGCTGTATATTCGCACCTGGTTCTACGTGAAATGGCATCACAGCTGCGTTGATGATGATATTTGCGATCGTGATTTCTTGAGGTCCCGTGTTGCGGACGTGGAGTTCGATGCTGTTTTGTTTGAGGACATAGCGCTCCACATCCAGGCTTTCAACGGGTGCGGCGGATTCGAGGCTGAGTCCGCCACCTGTGGAGAGGAAGAGCGCGATCACTCCAGCGAGGAGAATGATCGGGACCAGAAGCAGGATGAGGCTTTGGAAAGTGAAGCGAGTTTTATTTGTCGAGTTTTCAGTCATGATGCACCTGTAATTATTCCGTCACTTCGATCATGCCATTCCAGCCGAGTTCTGCAAACTCTGTTACATGGGCGTGGAACATATACATGCCGGGATATTGGTAACTGAACTCCAGAATGCCGCGTTGGGCCTGGCCTTGAATAATGGTGTCTGTGAATTCAGCTGAAGTGAGGCTTGTGCCAGTGGGGTAGTAGTGAAAAAAATTGGCATGCAAATGAAAAGAGTTGACGAAATCGAACTCAAGAATATTCACAAGATAAACGCGGACAGTTTCGCCGACTTTTATTTGTATGGGATGATTCTGATAATGAAATGGGATTGCATTGACCGCATAAAAATCATTTGCGTCATCAAAATCAATATCGAAACCGCTCATCACCATGACCATTTCACGGTCAACGGAAGAGCGCCCCTCTTTCGGGTCAATGATGAATGCGCCGTAAAGTCCCTTTGCAATGTGACGCGCCAACGGAAAGACGTGGCAGTGATAAAGGTGCAGCCCGAACGGCTCCGCATCGAACTCGTAAGTAAATGATCCGCCAGGTTGAACATTGCCGCCGGGTCCTGTTCCGGGCACGCCGTCCATTGCACCTGTGTGGATGCCGTGAAAATGCAAAGTGTGCGGATGGTCGCTTCCGTTTTGGAATGTAATGCGAACAAGATCTCCCTCTGTGCAGCGCAGGGTTGGGCCAGGGATGCGGCCGTTATACGTCCATGCGGGAAACTTGATACCAGGCACAATCTCAATTTCCTTGTTGATTGTTATGATTTTGTATTCGCGAAGTATTCTGCCGTCAGGCAAGGTGGATACTTCGCCGTAATCAAAGTCGGTCAAAATATCTGTGGGGTTGAAGCCGTTTGCTTCGTGGTCTACTTCCCCCACGGTTCCAGGCACGATGCCGTCACCGTGTTGCATGGGCGGGGAGATGCGGCTGGTCTGCGGTTGTTGGTCGTTTTTTTGATTCAAGGCCACAGCACCTGCTGTGCCGAATAATGCTAGTCCACCTACTTTAAGAAAGTCTCGTCGGGATATGGATTTCATACTTGCTCCTGTAAGGGTACTTCTAAAATTTAGTCTAACCTAAATTTTATTTTAATTTCATATTATTATTTTGTCAAGGAAGAGGGCTTGACTTTTCACGGGGGAGTCTGTAAAATATGTTTGTTAGTCCAGTGAATTTACAAAGTCTCGGTGATATTGAATAGTAGAGTTCTGCGCGTAGCACTTGTTAGGAATTTTATTTTCTCAAGGATTTGCCGTTAACCATGAAAAAAGCAACTCATCAACAAACCAAGCAACACAATCGTGACCTGGTACTGCGGACAATCTTTGCTCACGATTCGATCAGCCGTGCAGAAGTGGCACGTGTGACCCATCTTACGCGCACAACGGTTTCAGATGTTGTCAGCGGCTTGCTCGCCGAAGGTTTGGTGGAAGAAGTCGGGCGCGGCGTATCGATTGGCGGAAAATCTCCGATCTTATTAAGCATCGTGGCTGACTCGCGCAATTTGATCGGTTTGAATCTTGCCCAGGATAAATTCATTGGAGCAGTTGTCAATTTGAGAGGGGAGATCAAAGAAATTGTGGAAGCGCCCGTCCATGACGATAATGGAGAGAAAGCACTTCAACTTGTTTATCAAATCCTCGATCAACTTACTCGCAAAAAATTAAAGCCGATCGTTGGTATCGGAGTCGGCACGCCAGGTCTCGTCAATACTCGCGAAGGCATTGTTGTTAACGCGGTGAATTTGGAATGGCAGTCCCTTCCGCTTAGCCAATTGCTTGAAAAGAAATACAAACTCCCTGTCTTGGTTTTGAATGATAGCCAGGCTGCTGCTATTGGTGAATATGTGTATGGCGGCGACCATGCGCCAGATAAGAACTTGATCGTTGTTAATGTCATACATGGCATTGGCGCAGGCATCTTGATTAATGGTCGTTTGTTCCAGGGCGATGGCGGCGGCGCAGGGGAAATTGGTCACGTGGTTGTGCAGGAGAATGGTGAGCTATGCCGCTGTGGTAAACGCGGTTGTTTGGAAACCATCGCCAGCGCGCGAGCGGTTGTTCAGCAAATGAAAATGGATTCGCTTGAAGATGTCATTTCATCTTTTCAGGATGGCAATTCAAAAGCAAAAGCTGTGGTTGGAAACGCAGGGCATTATCTCGGCGCGTCTCTTGCAAATTTGATTGGCACACTCAATATTCAAAAAATAGTTCTCACAGGTGATATGACTCGTTTTGGTGAAGAGTGGTTGAGCGCCGTCAACACATCCATGCAGGCTGGCGTGTTTAGCCGCATGACCGAACGCACTACACTCGAAATCGGCAAACTGGATTACCGCGCCTGTATCCTTGGAGCTTCTGCATTTTTATTGCTCGATGATTATTCCCTGTTATTCAATGAGGAAAATTGATGTCTTTGCAGTTGATTGCCCCCCGCGTACAACCTCCGCTGGATGAAGGCTTTCACCCCGCTGTTTTGGCTAATCGAAATTTTCAGCGTGAGGCTGAATCTGTTGGCGTGAGGTTGGTTCTCGGCTTGGAACGCAGCGCGGATGACTTCTCTCGCTTCGAGACTAGAGTCTTGCCCGAAGGTCACCCCAACTTCGACGCCAATTATCAGTTCATCGAACGCATTGTTAAATTTTTGCTTTGGCAGCGCGGTGGACACACACTGTACGTGGGCGGCTCTCACAAGATTGCCGACTACCTGAAAAAGACGTATTCCGCGAACGGCGCAAGAAGTTTTGATTATAAATTTATGGGCAAACAGGTTTACGAGAAGAATTTTTCTGTCATTGCCTGTGATGTGGATGAAGTGCCCGCTTCGCACGAGACTGGGAAGCTGCTCGGCCGCAATTTGCAGGGTCATCGCATTGGGTTTGACCTTGGCGCCTCTGACAGAAAAGTGAGCGCCGTGGTAGATGGGACTCCCATCTACAGTGAAGAAGTGGTCTGGGAGCCGCGCAAACATGCAGACCCCGATTATCACTACCGCGAGATCATGACTGCGCTAAAAACCGCTGCGAGCAAGATGTCGCGCGTGGATGCAATTGGCGGAAGTTCTGCGGGCATTTACATTGACAATCGTCCGATGGCGGCTTCTTTGTTTCGCGGCATTCCTGGTGATCGCTTCGGCGAGATAAAGAATCTTTTCCTTCGTATCCGTGAAGAAATGGGTGTACCGCTGGAAGTGATCAACGATGGCGATGTGACCGCCTTGGCTGGCTCGATGTCCATTGAAGATAACGGCATTTTGGGAATTGCCCTGGGTTCAAGCGAAGCCGCAGGCTACGTAAATACAGAAGGACATATTATGGGCTGGTTGAATGAACTGGCTTTTGCGCCGATTGATTACAGCCCGAATGCGCCTGATGAAGAATGGTCTGGTGACAAAGGCTGCGGCGCTTCTTATTTTTCGCAACAGTGTGTCTTTCGTCTTGCGCCGAAGGCCGGGATTGAAATTCCCGTAGACGTGACCGATGCCGAGAAGTTGAAAGCCGTGCAGGAAAAGTTGGAAGCAGGTCATGAGGGCGTATCGAAAATCTGGCAAAGCATGGGCGTTTATCTCGGATATGGCATCGCTCATTATGCCGACTTCTATGATATCAAGCATGTGTTGATCCTCGGTCGCTGCACATCTGGCCGCGGAGGGGACCTGTTGCTCGAAAGCGCGAAGAAAGTATTTGAAACGGAATTTCCTGAATTATTGAAGAAGATCGAATTGCATTTGCCCGATGAAAAAGTACGCCGCGTAGGCCAGTCTGTTGCGGCGGCGAGTTTGCCAATTGTATAGGATGAATATTTATGAAACTCCACCTTAATACTGCCGAGATTTACATTCCAGATGACAAGCCTGTGGAAAAGGCGCTTTCGCGTACAACACATTTATGTTTTGCCGCTCACCAGGATGATATTGAGATCATGGCCGCACAGCCGATCATTGAATGTTTTCAACAAAAGGATAAATGGTTCACAGGCGTGGTTGTGACTGACGGCCGCGGTTCGCCGCGTGATGGTTTATATAAGGATTATTCAGATGAAGAAATGCGCCTCGTCCGTTTTAAGGAACAGCGCAAGGCGGCGGTTGTCGGTGAGTTTGCGGCGCAGGTGATGTTGGATTATCCAAGCAAGGTTATCAAGGATGCATCACGATCTGAGCCTGTGGAAGATATTATGGCCTTGATCCGTGCCGCGAAACCACAGATCGTTTATACCCATAATATCGCGGATAAACACGATACGCACGTCGCAGTGGCTCTCAGGGTGATTGATGCCCTTCGGAGGCTGGACCAGGCCGAACGTCCCGCGCGACTCGTTGGGTGTGAAGTCTGGCGCGCGCTGGATTGGATGGTGGACTCAGACAAAGCCCAGATGAATGTTTCTGATCATGAGAATTTACAGTTTGCATTATTGGGTGTTTTTGATTCGCAAATTGCCGGCGGTAAACGTTATGACCTGGCCTCCATGGGCCGCCGCCGCGCCAACGCCACGTATTTTGAATCGCATGGCGTGGACAACACGACGGGCTTGTCCTACGGCATGGATATGACTGCCCTGATGAACGACGCGAGTGTCACGCCCGCCGAGTATGTTCAGGAATTCGTTCAACGCTTTGCGTTGGACGTTCAAGAGCGAGTTGGCAGGATGTTTGAAAAATCCTGATGCTTGCATATGAATAGGAAAGGAGAAAAAACAGGAATTGACTTTTGAAATGAACGTTCGTTTGTAAATCGTTTTCCAAAATATATAAGGAGAAGAAAATGCAAAAAAAACTGTTTGGTTTGTTGTCTGTGTTAATTCTGGTCAGCATGATGTTGACCGCTTGCGGCGCGCCCGCGACTGAGGCTCCCGTTGTGGAAGTCCCCGCCGCGACCGAGGCTCCTGCTGAACCCGTTGCTACCGAAGCGCCCGCCGCTGAAGAGATTACCCTTACCTTGGGATCCTGGCGCGTTGATGATGTTGCCGCATGGGAAGTGATCACCGCCGCCTTTCACGAGGAATATCCCAACATCACCGTCAAGTTCGACCCGACCAATCCTCCCGATTACAATGCCACGCTCCGCACCCAGCTCGAAACTGGCACGGGTCCCGATCTGTACTTCGTCCGCTCCTTTGCAACTGGCCGCGAACTCTTTGATGCGGGCTACGTTGCTTCTTTGAAAGACCTGCCTGGCATTAGCGATACCTTCACCGAAGCCTCCCGTTCTCCGTGGGCGACCGAGGCAGGCGAACCCTATGCCGTGCCGATCATTGCAGTTTCGCACGGTGTTTACTACAATAAAGACATCTTCGCAGCGAATGGCATCGAAGTTCCCACAACATGGGAAGAGTTGATGGCTGCCTCGCAAACCCTTTTGGACGCTGGCGTGACCCCCTTCGCCAACGGCACCAAAGACGCCTGGGACATCAACGAAGTTGTGATGATGCAGTTCATCCCCAGCAACATCGGCGGCTATGAAGGTCGTCTGGCTTATTTGAACGGCGAACGCTGCTTCAACAGCGAAGAGATGGTTGCCTCCTTCCAGCAGATTGACGATATGCAGCCCTTCCTGCCGACAGGTTTTGAAGCCACCAGCTACTACGACTCTGCCCAATTGTTCTCGCAGGGTCTGGCTGCGATGATGCTTGATGGTTCCTGGAGCATCGGCGGTTTCGAAAAGGACGCCACCGACTTTGAATGGGGCGTTTTCTATCCGCCCGCTCTCGATGGCAAGGATCAGTATGTGACCTTCCACATTGACGCGGCGATTGGCGCCAATGCGGGTTCCCCGAACCTTGAAGCGGCGATGACCTTCCTCGAATTTCTTGAGTCCTCGGCCTTTGCGGAACTGCTCGGCAACAACCTGCCTGGCTTCTTCCCGCTGACCAAGGATGTTCCCATTTTGAGCGATCCGATTGCGGCTGACTTCATGGCTTTCAACAGCGCCGCCAAAGGTGTTGATATCCGCTTCGTTTGGGAAAAACTCCTCGCTGCCCCCTCTGGCAGTGTGGATGCCTACACATCCCTCAACAATAACGTGATCGCTGTGTTGAAGGATGAGAAAACCCCGCAGGAAGCCGCCGACGCCTTCAATGCCGACCTGGCTGCCTGGTACGAACCCGCCGCAGCTTGCAAGTAGTTCGTTTGAAACTTTGATGGTGCAGAATTCTCCCTCATCCCCAACCCTTCCCCCCGCAAAGCGAGGGGAAGGGAGTCCCTCTCCAACGGGAGAGGGATAGAGTGAGGGTTCGTAACATCAGCGGATACTTTATGGCAGGGATGGGAAACCATCCCTGCCAGCATAAGAGGAGAGAGTATGAGCCAGATGATTTCTTCAGGAAAACGAAACGCGGGATTGCTCAGCAATGAGAATCGCCGCAGGATAACCTGGGTGCTGTTCCTGCTTCCCGCCCTGATGATTTACCTGACCTTTATGGCAGCGCCCCTCTTTGACTCATTGCGCCTCAGTCTGTACACGGGGGAAGGCTATAACCCAACCAAATTTGTTGGCTTTCAAAATTATATAGACCTGTTTACAAATCCACTCTGGCGGGAAAAGTTTTTTGGCGCAGTTCTGCATACCAGCATATTTTTTGCCATTCACATGGTCGTGCAGAATAGTTTGGGATTATTATTCGCAAATTTGCTGGCATCTGAATTCAAAGGGCGGGACTTATATCGCACTATTATTTTTGCGCCTGCTACATTATCTGTGCTGGTCACTGGTTTCCTGTGGACATTGATTCTGAACCCGCAATGGGGCGCAGTGAATAAAATTCTTGTCGCAATGGACTTGAAGCAATGGGCGCTGCCCTGGCTCGGCAGGGAGAATCTGGCTCTGCCCATTATCTCATTGGTATCCAGTTGGCAATGGGTGGGGATGCCAACCGTTCTGTTCCTAGCGGGATTGATGGGAATCTCAGAGGAACTGCTGGAAGCCGCGCGTATTGACGGCGCTTCGGAGTGGGCGATTTTCTGGAAGATTAAGTTCCCGCTGTTGAAGCCCATCATCGGCATTGTCGCCATCCTGACCTTTGTGGACAACTTCAACGCCTTCGATGTGATCTACGCCATGGCGGGCGCCAAGGGTGAGCCATCCTATTCCACCGACCTGCTGGCGACGCTGTTTTATCGCACGGGCATTGCGGGCGAACATCCTGTAGGAATTCCAAACATGGGCATGGGCGCGGCGATTGCCACCATCACCTTTTTGATTTTGATGACAGGTGTGTTATTCTGGCTGTACATGTCGCGCCGCAATTCAGAAGAAGCATAGTCGGGAGAAAACATCATGCGTCGAATCAAACTCAACCAAGCGCTTACTTATATTATCCTGACCATCTGGTCTGTGATTGTGCTGTTTCCGCTCTGGACGCTGATTATCAACTCGTTCAAACCGCAGAAGGAAATCTTCAAAGATCCGTTTGGCTTCCCAAAGAATTTCACATTTGATGGCTACATCGCCGCATGGAATACGGGACGTTTTGACCTGTACTTCACTAACACCTTGATTGTCACCATTCTTTCGCTGACCATGACTTTATTTGTGGGTTCGATGGCGGCGTATGCCCTTGCCAAGTGGAAATCACCAGCGGCGAATTTTCTGTATGTCTTTTTCATCGCGGGATTGATGATTCCCATCCGCTTGGGGACGATAGATTTGGTGCGTCTCATCAAAGCGCTCAATTTGCAGGATACCATCTGGAGCCTGATCCCTGTCTATGTTGCAATGGGGATTCCGATTGCAACCTTTGTGTTGACTGCTTTCATCAAGGAACTTCCCAGCGAAATGTTTGATGCGGCAAAGGTGGATGGCGCTTCGGAGTGGCAGATTTACAGCCGAATTGTCGTGCCGCTCATGCGCCCCGCGCTTGCCACGGTTGCGATCTTTAACATGATCAAGATTTGGAATGATTTTTGGTTTCCGCTGGTCTTTATCCGTTCTGAAGAGTCGCGGACGGTGGCATTGGGCGTTTCCCTGCTGTTTGGTCAATACCGCACGGACTGGACGCGCGCGCTTGCCGTGCTTTCGCTGGCGGCGGTTCCGCTGTTGATTTTATATGTGTTGCTGTCGCGTGAATTTATAAAAGGTTTGACGGCTGGCGCGGTGAAAGGATAATTTGATGAATGGACGTGAACGCATTGCGCTGGCAATGAGACACGAGGCGCCTGATCGTGTGCCTGTGATGTGTCAACTGGCGCTTGGACATTATTTTTTGAATGCCTGGCTTGCGCCGCATGAGATCTGGTTCACGAGTGAGGGATTTGCCGAAGCGTTGGTCACGATGCAGAAGAGGTATCAGTTTGACGGTATTTTGATCAACCTTCCGGGACGTCCACGTAATGTGTTGGATGAAATCAAAAGCATCGAGAAAACAAAAAAAGGTGAATTGGTCATATGGCGGAATGGACATGTGACCATCATTCCGTGGGATGACAACGCTCAATATGTTTATTCTGCACGGCCTGAATTGCAGCAGCGCGCAGACCTGATAACCATTGACCCTAACCATCTTGAAATGATCGACCAATACCCCGGCTATGTTTGGAATACTTATCACATGCCCTGGTTGGCGGATAAGAATGGTTTTGGCCCAATGAGTGAAGTGCCTGATTATTTCTTAGATACCATTGATCTTGTGCGCGCAAAGACCAATGGAGAGGTTTCTGTTCATGGCGAAGTGTTCTCGCCATTTACACATTATTTGGAATTGATCGGCTATCAAAATGCGATCATAGGGTTGGTGAAAAACAAGGAAAAGGTCAAGGCGTTGCTGGAAAGACTCACAGACGCGTCCATTGCCTGGGCGGTTGCTCAGGCAAAAAGGGGAGTGGACGCGGTGTTGATTTCATCCGCATTCGCGGGTGGCGGATTTATATCTCCGAAAATGTATGCCGAATATGTTGTCCCATATGAGCGCCGCGTAGCGGACGCTGTAAAAAAACTCAACGTCCCAGTGTACACACACACCTGTGGAAAGATTGGCGACAGGCTTGAGCTAATGGAACAAACGGGCACGATGGGAATTGACACCTTGGACCCCCATCCGCTCGGAAATGTGGAATTGGCAGATGCTAAAGATGGTGTTGGCAAAAGGCTTTTCCTGAAGGGGAATATGAATTCAGTTTCGATCCTTGAGTACACCACAAAAGAGGAAGTGGTTGCTGAAGCGACTGAACGCATTCAAATTGGCAAACCAGGCAGCGGATATATTCTTAGCTCGGCATGCTCCATCGCGCCGCGTGTGGAGCCGTGGAAAATAGAATTATTCACTCCTCTTGCCGAAGAGATTGGGCGTTATAGGTAAATTATTATGAGTCTTTACTCTGAAATCAATGAACAACCTGAACGGATCAAATCCCTGCTTGCCTCCCAGAGAAAGATTGTGGAGAAGATCGCCGTCGAGATCTGCAAGCGTGATATTCAATATGTGTTTCTTGCGGCACGCGGCACATCTGATAACGCAGGACGCTATGCAAATTATTTGCTTGGCGCCATGAATGGACTTCCGCTTGCGCTTGCCACGCCGTCTTTGTTCACTTATTACAAACAGCCGCCGAAATTGAAGCATGCTTTGGTGGTGGGAATTTCGCAGTCGGGACAATCGCCCGATATTGTCAGCGTGCTGGAGGAGGGCAAGCGGCAAAATTGCCTGACGCTTGCGATCACGAATGAGCCGAAGTCTCCGCTTGCGCAAAGCGCAGACTTTCTTTTGGATATTCACGCAGGCAGGGAAAAAGCAGTGGCGGCGACGAAAACATATACAACCGAGTTGATGTCCATTGCGATGCTCTCGGCGGCGTTGAGCGGAAATAAAAAACATTGGGATGATTTACATAAAATCGCGGGCTGGATGAAGGAAGTTTTGAAACAGGATGAGTTCATTGCGCAAGCCGCGCAGAGATACCGTTACATGGATCAAACCATTGTGCTTGGGCGCGGATTTAATTATGCCACCGCATTCGAATGGGCGTTGAAACTAAAAGAGTTGACTTATGTCAAAGCGGAGCCGTATTCATCCGCCGATTTTCAGCATGGTCCCATTGCCATGGTCGAAAGCGGATTCCCTATTTTGGCGATTGCGCCAAAAGGCAAGGTGTTCGACTCGATGTTCCAGATGCTGAAAAGACTTCGTGAAGATTTCTCGGCGGAACTGGTCGTGATCTCGAACGATAAAAAAGCCCTGACTCTCGCTCAAATGCCCCTGACCATTCCAGCGGATGTTCCTGAGTGGCTCTCGCCATTGGTCAGCATTTTGCCCGCGCAGTTGTTCGCCTATCATCTCACACTGGCAAAAGGATATAACACGGAACAGCCCCGCCGCATCCGCAAAGTGACGGAGACCCGCTAAAACGAGAGGAATAACCTGCTCGTTTTTTTATTATCCACATCCAAAAGGATTGTATGAATACTGCTTTTATATGATAATGCTCGTTATATAAGAGGTGACCTTATGCGTGTTTGCATTCTCTCAGACGAAGAGATTAAAGATTTCGATCCTTCTCCATTTATGATCGGTTATGATTGGGAGATGGTGACAATGTCCGCGCCTGTCAAGGAAGCGTTGCGTTCGCTGGCCGAGAAAAATGAATTTGATGTGTATTTGAATTTATGCGAAGGCTATGAGTTTGAAGATGAAGAAGACGATGATTGGGGGTATCACGCTATAGAAGTGGTTCAGGCGTTGGAAGAACTTAAACTCCCGTTTACAGGTGCAGACTCAAATTGTTTTGACCCTACGCGTGAAGTGATGCAGGCGGCTGCCGATGCAAATGGGATTGGTTTTGCAAAAGGCTATCAGGTAAAGAATGTGGAAGAGGCGGAAAAACTGGCTGCTAATTTACTCTATCCCATTATGGTGAAACATCCCAAAAGTTATGGAAGCACGGGGATGACGAAAGACTCCCGTGCAGATACGCGTGAGCAGATGTTGACCCAGGTCAAGCGTATCTGTGCCGAATATGGTGCGGCGCGCATGGAGGAATTCATCGTTGGCAAGGAATACAACGTTCTGGTGATTGATAACCCTGATGATTTGAGCAAACCCGTTGCGTATCCCCCCGCTGAGTTGGTTTTTCCTCCAAATGAGGAATTCTGGCATGTGGATGTTAAATGGAATTATGATGTCGTCTTTGATTTCAAACAGGTGACCGACCCTGAATTGATTTCGCGCCTGCATGATATTTCCAAAAGAATGTATCTTGCCCTGGGCGTTTCTGGGTATGGGCGCATCGATATCCGCATGAATGAGAATGGCGAATTGTATATTCTGGAAATCAACCCGAATGGCGGCATCATGTTCAAGCCTGAAGAATACGGTCCCGCAGATTACATAATCCTGTATGACAAAGCAGGTTATAAAGGCTTCTTTGACAGAATATTCCGCGCCGCATTTCTCAGACACAAGTTGAGAACAGAGAGTTAAATGAAAAGAAGGACGCACGTAAATGCGCCCTTCTTTTTTAAAGTATTTTACGGCTAGCTGGAACGCCTCGATCAAATCAAATAAGTGAATTATGTAATTGACTCGAGAAAATTTGCAACCGCTTTTATCCCTGCGCCGCCCGCTTCTGCATCATCGATCAAGGGGATTCCATAATTTGGTTATTTGAATTAATATTTATTTGCGTTTGCGCATCCTCATCCATCGTCCACCTGCGATGAGCGAGACCAATATAAAGGCAATTGCCGCCCATGAAAAAGAGGTGTTATCTGTGCTGATGCCAATGGCGAGGCATGCCATGCCAAGAATAAGAAAAACTGTGGATGTAGTACGGCGGTTTACGTTCATCACTTATCTCTCTTTTGCTTTACTAAAATCATCAAATGAGCCATCGAATAATGTGGATGGTTTATTGTTCAGAGTCGTCTCGGAGAAATCGATCAAATATGCATTTGCGATCTCGGTCACTCATTTGCCGTTCAACGGCCCTTTCAACCCGAGTTGCGGCGCGACGGGGGAGAGCCAGGACTGGTCGCTGAAGCAGACGTATATATTCTTATAGCGCTACGCCCATTACGGCAACAAAGTGTGCCATGGCGGCCAGTAAAACAAAAATGTGCCAGACTTCGTGGAAGCCGAAAACGCCCGGCACAAAGTTGAATATTTTTGTGGCATATACCACCGCCCCTAAAGTGTAAACTACACCGCCAATGATCAACCAGACAAACACCCAGGTTGGCAGTGCTGCAAGCATTTGCCCGGCTGCCGCGACACTTATCCAGCCCATGACAACGTAAATGCCTGCGTTTAACCAACGTGGTGCACGGATAAAGAAAATCTTTACCACAATCCCGATCAACGCCAGCGACCAGATGAAGCTCAACATGCCCCACTTCCAAAAGCCGGTGAAGGCGTTCACGCAAAACGGGGTGTATGTGCCTGCGATCAAAACAAAGATTGCTGCGTGGTCAATTTTGCGGAAGATTTCAAGAACCTTATCCTTCGCACGCACCATGTGATAGGTGGCGCTGGCTGAAAACAAAAAGACCAGGCTTACACCGTAAATAATCAAGGAGATGACTTTGGCTGGTGTGCCCCAACCGACGATGAGCAGGGCGATCAACCCGGCTAGCGCAAGGATCGCACCAGCCCAATGGGTGAGGCTGTTGACAGGCTCCCGAAATTTTCTTAACATTTGAATTTCCTTTCATACTTTCTTTGCAATGACGATCAATAACCAACTTGATTTTACTTCAACTATTTCAACTTCTGTTTCAAATCCTGCATTAAGGAAGGGGCTTCTGATTCTGGATTTGACCGACTCTGACAGATCATCAGGCATCTCGCCTGTGACTTTGTACAACCACTTGAGTAGTGGACTCTTCGGAAACGCCACAGGCAGGACAATAAGCCTGCCTCCGTCCGAGAGACATCTCATCACCTCAGAAAGAGTATGTGCATTGAAGATGTAATCTGTCGGAAAGGTGGCAACGATGGTGTCGAATGATTTCACTGCGAACGGTAATTGCTGCGCAAGCGCACGTGAGAGGTTGTGCGAACTGCCGAGGCGGTGTTTGGCAAGAGTCCCCATCTGCGCCGATTCGTCTATCCCGACAGCGAACAGGCCTCGGTTAAGGAGGATGCGCTGCAAATGACCGGGACCATGTCCCAGCTCAAGGATGCGTGTCCCTATGATAGATGGGAGAATGCTAAAGACCCAGTCATTCCATTTACCAAATGAAACGATGGCGGCAACGAGGTCGTAAGTGAAAACGAATGGGTGATAGAGCAGGTGGAAGAAAAAGCGCATGAAGCGCTGGATGTATTTCATAAAAAACGAGGGTTTGACTTGTTTGTCAAACCCTCGTCCTGCGTACTTATTCATTATGATGCAGTGGCTTCGCCGCCGTCTTTCTTCGGCTTGCGAACAGCCTCCAAAGCGCCTTTGCCGCGTTCACGAACTTCTTTGGCCAGCGTTTCCGCGCGGTGGCGGGCTTCCTTGGTGAGTTCCTCGGCGCGCTTACGGGCTTCGGATGCTGCCGCTTCTGCGCGGGCAAGCAGATCTTCAGCGGAGTGTGAAGCCTGGTCACGCAATTCGATTGATTTATCCTTGATCAGTGCACGGGTTTCTTCACCGGATTGGGGGGCAAAGAGCAAGGCTACCACGGCGCCAGTAAGGCCGCCGACGACAAATCCTACAAGAAAAGCTCCAAATTCATCACGGTCAGACATGATATTACTCCTTTATTAAGTGGTTGTTTATTGTAAGGAAGGTGACAGTTACTTTTGCGAAGCATCATGAGGTCGTCACCTATTTATGACTTGGGTTTGATGCCCATCAATTCTAACATACGTTTCAAGCCAGCCAGATAGCCGCTAAGTTTCATTACCGGTTCTATCACTTCTTCACCTAAGAATTCGACCGTACCGCGCAAAACGTTGACCGTTTCACTGGTGGCATGCAGGATGGGGCGCACTTCATTTTGCAGCAGGTTGATGAGGCTGGTGAATTGAATGATCAGTACGATCAACGCAACGCCGATGACCAGCGATTCAAGTGCGACGACGATAATAAACACGTCTCGGATTTTATCTGTGGGTGCAGCCGGCTGCATCAGGAAGTAGATCGCCGCACCTAGTAATACGAGAAACAGAACGATAACCGCAATCACACCTGCAATCACAGTCTTTTGCTTACGTTCCGCTTCTCGCAGGATGGCTAATTCTTCAGGAGTGGGCGGCGGTGGAGTTTGTGGTCGTTGAGTGGAAAGTGGTGGTGGTTTTGTTGCCATGTCTTGATTATAGCATTTTTTCTCTTGACTACCAGGGATCTTAGTAGTAAACTCTCTCTACCTACCGTTCGGTAGGGAAGGAGAGGTTGTGACCAGAGAAGATATTCTGGACGCCGCTGCGCAGGTGTTTCGCCAGAAGGGGTTTCACGGCGCCTCCATGTCTGCGATTGCAGGTGCGGTGAATTTGCAGAAGGCCAGCTTGTACCATCACGTCACGTCCAAGCAGGAGATTCTGCTTGCGCTTCTTGACCGCGCCCTCGGCATGTTGACTGACCATATTGCTGCAATCTCATCCCAGGATATTCCCGCAGACCAAAAACTCAAGCTGATGATCCGTGCATATTTATCTGCGCTGGCAGATAATGCTGATCTATCCGCCGTTTTATTATTCGAACATCGTTCCCTCGATAAAAAGTCTCATGCCCGCCATGTCCCTCACCGTGATAAATTTGAGGAACTATGGCGGGATGTGCTTAAGGAGGGTGTGCGCACGAAAGTATTTGACTGTGCCGATACAGACATGGCTGTCCGCGCGCTGATGGGCGTGATGAATTGGACATTAACCTGGTATCGCCAAGATGGAGATAAGCCCATTGAAACGATTGCAGATGAGTACGCGGATTTGTTGTTTCATGGATTGTTGAAGTAGATAGATAGGTAAACATGTAAACACGTAAACAAATTTGTGTATCTGTATACCTGTGTACTTGTTTACGTGTTTACTGCAACCCGAAAGGAGAGAAAACACATGTATTCATTCGAACCAAATGAAGAGCAACAAATGCTTGTTGACGCGGTGGGGAAGTATGCAGAAAATGATCTGCGTCCCGCGGCTCACGATGCCGAAGAGAGTCGCGAACTGCCGAAGAAACTTATCAACAAGGGTTGGGAACTTGGTTTACTGCAAGCCTCTGTTCCCGAATCTTATGGCGGCTTCGGGGAACGTTCCGCGGTCACTGGCGCATTGGCGGTTGAGGAGATGGCGTTCGGCGATCTCGCCGGTGCATTGGCTGTGATGACCCCATCGCTTTTTACAACTCCCATTTTGCTGGCGGGCAGTGAAGAGCAAAAGCAGGAATATCTTCCAAAGATCATCGCAGGCAATTGGTCTCCGTATACCGCCGCGTTAATCGAATATTCCTTTGACTTCGATGCGAACGATCTGCGCGCATCTGCCAAATTATCAAATGGCGAGTACATCTTGAATGGCGAGAAGGCCTTTGTCCCATTCGCAAAAGATGCGGAAGCGATGATCGTATACGCAAATCTTGACGGCAATACGCAAGGCTTCATCGTTCCTAATAACACTTCTGGCTTGACCATTTCCGATGAACGCGAAAAGTTGATGGGAATCAATGCGCTGCCTCTCTACCGCGTGAAACTGGATGATGTGAAGATTCCCGCCTCCAATAGACTCGGCGGCGCTTCGGGGCATGACTTCGAGTTGATCCTGTCTGCGATGCGTATTGCCTCCGCCTCAGCCGCAGTCGGCGTTGCGAAAGCCTCTTTTGAATATGCAAAGAACTATGCAAAGGAGCGCGAGGCCTTCGGCGTGAAGATCGCGCAGAAACAGGCCATTGCTTTCATGCTAGCAGAGATGATCACTGAGATCGAAGCCATGCGGTTACTCACCTGGGAAGCCGCCTGGATGCTCGACACCGGCAAAGAAGACGCAGTCAGACAGGCTTATCTCGCGTACACTGGCGCGGCGGATATGGCGATGACGGTGACTGACCGCGGTGTGCAGATCCTCGGCGGGCATGGATATATCCGCGAGCATCCCGTTGAAATGTTTTTGAGAAACGGGCGCGGATTTGCCATGCTTGTAGGGTTGACTATTGTGTAAATAAGTAGACAGGTAAACTGGTACACAAGGAAACGACTGTGTACGTGTCTACTTGTCTACGTGTGTACTTTTCCACGTGTGTACTTGTATACAAGGAGTTATCCATGACCATCGAATTTGAATCACCAAAACCAATTATCCAAACACAGTTTATGTTAAAAACTGTTGCTGAAGAAATGATGCGTTCCCAATCACGTTACTTTGATGAGCATGAGCATGAAATCCCCTGGGACTATATTGAGTTCATGCACACTGCCATGAAAGCCACGGGCGCAGGGTCGCTCACGCCGAAAGAAAAGCTCTCACCCTCGCCATCTCCCAAAGGAGGAGGGGATGGAGGTGAGGGAGACAATGGAAAACGCCCTCCGATTGGATATCAATCACTTGCGGCTCAAATTGAAATGCTGGCGTGGGGCGATGTGGGCATGTATCTCATTACTCCAGGCGGCGGGCTTGGCGCTGCGGCAGTTCAGGCGGCTGGCTCGCCGGAGCAGAAAGCCAAATTCCTCGCTCGCTTTGGCGAAGAGAAACCCACTCTCGCCGCGATGTGCATGACGGAAGCCGGCGCAGGCTCAGACACGTCCGCGATTCGGGCGCGCGCTGTTCTAGATGAAGCCACGAAGGAATGGGTTATCAATGGCGAGAAGATCTTCGTCACCTCGGGTGATAAAGCCATGACCAAGTATGAAAAACTCGGGAAGGGTTTTATCGTCGTTTGGGCAAGTATTGACCCGTCTGCCGGGCGCTCGGGGATGCGTGCCTTTGTGGTCGAAGCAGGTACACCGGGGGTGCAAGTCAGCAAGCTGGAGCATAAACTTGGCATACGTGTGAGTGACACAGCGACAATTTCACTTGTGGATGCCCGCGTGCCGTATGACAACATCCTCGGTAGTCCAACCGTTGAGAAGACCACGACCGGATTCAAAGGCGCGATGGCGACCTTCGATGCGACTCGGCCTCTCGTTGCGGCATCCGGCATCGGCGTGGCGCGAGCCGCATTGGAATTCCTGAAAGAGAAATTGAAGGAGAGCGGCGTCGAGATTCGCTATGGACTTCCGCGCAATAAGTTGACGTCCATTGAGCGTGATGTGATCGATATTGATATCCAATTGCATTCCGCGTGGTTGATGGTGCTCAAGGCAGTCTGGATGGCGGATAATAAAAAGCCGAACGCGCTCGAGTCATCGATGAGCAAGATTCGCGCGGGCGATGTAGTCACTAAGATCACACAGAAAGCGGTGGAGATCATGGGACCGCTTGGATACAGCCGTGAGTTCCTGTTTGAAAAATGGTTCCGCGACGCGAAGATCACCGATATTTATGAAGGCACGGGGCAGATCAATCGGTTGGTTGTGGCGAGGCAGATACTTGGTTACTCAGGCGCGGAGTTAAGATAAATATTTTGGTGGTTGAGTAGAGCCATGTTCTTCGGCTCGTATCGAAACCGCCAGTTATAGTAATTACCTTGAAATTGCTGGTTTCGATATGTTCCTCGCTGTCGCTCGGAACTTCTCAACCAGCGGAATAAGGAAAAAAATATGAAATACCACATTCATAAAGCTGTTGTCATCGGCTCTGGCACAATGGGCGCGGCGATCGCGGCGCACCTTGCGAATATCGGCGTGCCTGTTACGTTGCTGGATATCCCCGCAATAGATGCGGCGGACAAAAATAAGATTGTCAAGGAAGGTTGGGATCGCTGCATCAAAGCAAAGCCCGCCAATTTGATGTCTGCCGAATTAAAGACTTTTGTCACACTCGGCAATCTTGAAGATGACTTCGGCGCAGTCGCGGAAGCGGATTGGGTTTGCGAAGCCATCATCGAGAATCTCAAAATCAAACAGGATTTGATGACGCGCATTGACGAGGTGCGAAAGCCGAGCGCAATTGTGACAACGAATACATCGGGAATTCCCGTTCATGCACTCGCGGAAGGGCGCTCGAAGGATTTCAAGAAACATTTTCTCGGCACGCATTTTTTCAATCCCCCGCGTTATTTGAAACTGTTGGAGATCATCCCAACTGCGGATACGTCGAAGGATGTCACTGAATTCTTCGTGCATTTTGGCGAGTATCGTTTGGGCAAGGGAATTGTGCTTTGCAAAGATACACCAAACTTCATCGGAAATCGCGTCGCTTTCGGAACGGGCGCGTTTGCTTTGGACTTCATCCTCAACAACGATTACACAGTGGATGAAGTAGACGCTCTTACCGGACCTTTGATGGGTCGTCCAAAAACGGGGACATTCAGGTTGATAGATTTGGTCGGCGTGGATGTGTGGGATCACGTCGGCAAGAATCTCGCGCCCTTGATTCCGTATGACAAACTCGGGCAGAAATACCTCGCCGCTGAAAAGCCGCGTAAGTTAATGGACACGTTGCTCGAACGCAAATGGTTCGGTAATAAAACCAAAGTTGGCTTCTACAAGGAAGTGCGCGGCGAAGATGGCAAGAAGGAATTTTATTCGCTGGATTTGAACACGCTGGAACATGTCCCTGCTGGCAAACCGCGCTTTGACTCTGTCAAAGCGGCGAAAGATATCGAGGGGCTGGGTGACAGGCTCAAGGTCATGTTGGAGGCGCCTTCGGCTGACAAAGCGGCGAAACTTGTGCAGGCGTTGACCTATCAAGGTTTCCAGTATGTCTCCACAATCATTCCTGAAGTCGCAGATACAGCTAAGCCGATTGATGACGCTGTCCGCTGGGGATTTATGCATGATGCAGGTCCCTTTGAGATTTGGGACATGCTCGGCGTAAAAGAAACGGTCAAGCGCATGAAGGCGGAAGGATACGCGCCCGCGAAATGGGTGGATGAAATGTTGAAAGGCGGCGCGGAAACTTTCTATCAATACAAAGGCGATAACAAGGTCGGCGTGTACGATGTTTCCAAAAAGAAATATGTGAAGTTGAAGGCAAGCGAAGGTTTTATTTTCTTGAAAGACCTGCGCGGTACGAAGAAGGAAATCAGCAAGAACGCTGGCGCATCGCTGTATGATATTGGTGATGGCGTTGCTCTGGTTGAATTCCACACCAAAATGAATGCACTTGATGATGATATTTTCAATATAACCACAGAGGCGTTGGATCGCGTTGAAACTGATTTCGATGGCTTGGTCATTGGCAATGAGGGCGAACACTTCAGTGCGGGCGCGAATCTGTTTATGGTTGTCGTTGCCGCACAGCAAGGGATGTGGGACACGCTCGCTGGCGCGGTAATGAAATTGCAAAACATGAATATGCGGATGCGTTATTTCCCTAAGCCCGTTGTGGTTGCGCCTGCGGGACTCGCCCTCGGCGGCGGTTGTGAAGTGACCATGCATGCGTCACGTGTGGTTGCCGCGGCTGAAACTTATATAGGTCTGGTGGAACTCGGGGCGGGGGTCATCCCTGCGGGCGCGGGGACGAAGGAAACTATGCGCCGCATAATCAATCCCGTGATGAAAACCGAAAATGCAGAACCATTCCCGTTCATTCAAAAAGCGTTCCTGCAAATTGGTCAAGCCAAAGTTGCCACGTCGGCGGAAGAAGCGCGTGGCATGGGAATATTAAATCCGCAGGATCGGATCGTGGTCAACCGCGATCACCTGCTGACCGAGGCGAAGTCGGAAGTTGTCCACATGGCTGTGTCTGGTTACAAGCCGCCCGCGCCAGAGTTGATCTATGCCCCAGGGCGCGACATGTACGGCGCAATGAAAATCGGCGCATGGAGTTTCAAGGAAGGCAAGTACATCACTGAATATGATTCGTATATTGCCACGAAACTCGCGTACGTGATGGCTGGCGGTGAATTGTCCAAGCCTACATGGGTGAGCGAGCAATACATTCTCGATTTGGAAAGAGAAGCGTTCTTGTCACTGTGTGGTGAAGAAAAGACACAGGCGAGGATGTGGTCGCTGTTGCAGACGGGGAAGCCGTTAAGAAATTAGAGAATTTAGAGAATTAGAGGATTGGAGGATTGGAGAATTCTCTGATCCCCCAATTCTCTTTCCAGATGGAAGGAGAAAACAATGAAAGAAGCAGTTATCGTAAGCGCCGTACGAACTCCAGTTGGAAAAGCCAAACGCGGCGGACTTGCCACAGTTCGCCCCGATGAAATGGCGGCTACTGCGATCAAGGAATTGCTCAATCGCACGCCGAATCTTGACCCTGCTCAAATTGAGGATGTGGTTTTCGGTTGCGCCTTCCCTGAAGGCGAGCAGGGTATGAATGTAGCGCGTATGATCGCATTGCGCGCGGGCTTGCCCGATACTGTCCCTGCTGAAACGATCAATCGTTATTGTTCATCGGGTGTGCAGTCCATTGCGCACATCGCCCATGCGATCAAATCTGGTGACATTGAGGTTGGAATCGGCGGAGGCGTGGAGTCTATGTCCATGGTGCCGATGATGGGCTATAAGTTTTCACCGAATCCGCACTTTGCACAGGATTTGCCGCACTACTACACCAATATGGGACTCACCGCAGAGAACGTCTCAGTGAAATATGGAATCAGCCGCGAAGACCAGGATGCCTTTTCATTCAAGAGTCATCAGAAAGCCGCCAAGGCTGTGACATCGGGTCTATTTGATCCTGAACTCGTTCCAATTGACGTTGAAGTCACTGAATATGTGGATGGCAAAACTGAGAAAAAATCATTTACCGTGAAACGGGATGAAGGTCCGCGCGCGGAAACCAGCACGGATGCTCTCGCCAAACTCAAGCCTGCGTTCAAGGAAGGAGGCACGGTTACCGCTGGGAATTCTTCGCAAATGTCTGACGGCGCGTCGGCGGTGATGGTCATGTCTGCGGAGCGAGCCTCGCAATTGGGACTTAAGCCGCTGGCGAGGTTTGTTTCGTTCGCGGTGGTTGGTGTCCCGCCAGAGTTAATGGGCATTGGGCCGGTTGCCGCCATCCCGAAAGCGTTGAAAGTTGCTGGCTTATCCTTGAACGATATTGACCTGATGGAATTGAACGAAGCCTTCGCCGCTCAGGGGTTGGCTGTCATACGCACGCTGGAGATTGACGAAAATAAAGTCAATGTCAACGGCGGCGCGATTGCGTTGGGGCACCCGCTCGGATGCACTGGCTCCAAACTTACCACGCAACTCATTTATGAGATGGGGCGGCGCAAATCCAAGTATGGCATGGTTACCATGTGTATCGGCGGCGGAATGGGCGCGGCCGCAATATTTGAAAATCTTCAAAATTAAATGTCGTTGCGAGGGCGTTCTTTGCCCGAAGCAATCCCCTGGTACGAGATGAGGTTGCTTCGTCGGGGAGAGGGCCTTCCTCGCAACGAAATAAAAATATCAAGGAGTATATATGTCTCTCTCAATCGAAACCCTCATGTCCAAGATGCCTGGCGCGTTCCTGCCCGAAAAAGCGACGGGACTGGAGGCCGTCATCCAATTCAAGTTCACAGGCGCAGAACCCGGTGAATGGTACGCGACTGTCAAAGATGGAAAAGTGGAAGTTGCGCAAGGGACGCACGCTTCGCCTAAGATGACCCTTACCGCTGACTCCGCTGATTATGTAAAAATCTTCACGGGCGAAATTGACGGGATGCAAGCCTTCATGCAAGGCAAGTTGAAACTTGCAGGTGACTTGAACCTCGCGATGAAACTCACACAGATGTTCAAGATCAAGTAGCTCGCATCATTGCGAGAAGGTGCAAGCCCGACGAAGCAATTTCCTAATTCCATTGGAGATTGCTTCGTTTGCTATAGCATTCACTCGCAATAACGATTTTTGCATACCCAAATCCCATAAAAACCATTAAAATCAGCCCATTCTTTTTTCAGGAGTTAGTCCGTGGACTTTAGTTGGATCATACAACCCGAATCGTGGATTGCCTTCCTCACCCTTGTTGCGCTCGAATTGGTGCTGGGCGTGGATAATGTGATCTTCATTTCAATCCTTGCTGGCAAGCTTCCGCATCAAGATCAGCAACGCGCGCGCACCACCGGCATTCTATTGGCGGTCATTACGCGAATTTTGTTATTGCTCTCCCTGTCGTGGATCATCAGCCTTGAAGAGCCATTTTTTACAATATTCGGATTGGGTATTTCAGGCCGTGATTTGATATTGCTGGCAGGTGGTTTGTTCCTGCTCGGCAAGAGCACCTACGAGATTCACGAAAAATTGGAAGGACAGGAAGGACACGCCTCCGCAAAAGTTGCCTCCACGTTTGCAAGCGTGATCATCCAAATCTTATTGCTGGATGTTGTTTTCTCTCTTGATTCAGTCATTACTGCGGTTGGCATGGTAGATCATATTTCGATCATGGTTGTCGCAGTCATTGCTGCGGCAATTGTCATGGTGTTTACTGCTGGTCCGCTTGGTGAGTTTGTCGAAAAGCATCCCACCATCAAGATCTTGGCTTTGAGCTTCCTGCTTCTCATTGGTTTTACCCTTGTTGTCGAAGGTTTGCACCAACATATTCCAAAGGGATATGTCTATTTCGCAATGGGTTTTTCGGTCTTTGTCGAGATGATCAATTTGCGGATGCGTGATGTTTCTGTAAATCCTGTCAACTTGCGTGATGCGTATAGGAAAAGGAAGGTGGAAATGGAACTTGCGCCTGTTGCAGTGAAGGCGGTTGCGAAGAAGGCAAAGCCGAAGAGCAGGAAGAAGTAGGTCGGTGATCAGTAATTAGAAGCGGGCTTAGAGTGTCTTGACAAGACTCAAAAGCCCGCTTTTTATTGCCTGCCAATCAAATGCAATATATACCCGTACTGCTTGGCTTTGTGACAATTCCCCTTGTTTCAATTCCACGTTCCTCAAATACAGATTGAATTTCAGCTTTTGCCCGTTCTGCATCGTCAGGCGGAACAAAAGCAATGATGGATGGACCCGCGCCAGAGAGCGCTGCCGCGCCGAATCGTTTTGCAGTTTTATAAGCCGCCATACCCCCAGAAATATGTTTCAACCGATATGGCTGGTGAATGCGGTCGTCCATTACTTTTTGTAAAAGACCTAAATCGCCGCTTCGTAATGCATCCACAACAAGAACGGCGCGTCCAATATTGAAGATTGTGTCCGTGCGCGATACAGACTTTGGCAGGACTGCGCGCGCCACACGCGTGGGCCAATCCACGCTTGGTTTTACAATGACAATGGTGAACTCAGGAATTTCATAACGGCGGGTAATAATTTCATCGGCAGTCATCACCGCAACGACCAGCCCGCCAAATAGCGCAGCCGCAGCATTATCAGGGTGGCCTTCCATATCTGTTGCAAGTTTTAATAATTCATTTTTGCCTAAAGGATTGCCGAGCATTTCGTTCGCGCCAAACAAACCCGCCACAATTGCAGCTGCGCTTGAACCAAGTCCACCGCTCATTGGGATTTCATTTTTTGCGTGTATGGAAGCGCCGCGCATCTCCCTGCCGCAGACTTCATATATAAATGCATAAGCCTTCGTCAATAAATTCCTTGTACCTTTATTTAACTTCTCCGCGCCTTCACCGGTCACATGATAGGTGATCTTTTCTGTAGGCTCGAACGAGACTTCATTCCAAATATTCAATGCCAGACCCAGACAATCGAAACCTGGGCCCAAATTAGCGGAGGTGGCGGGGACTCGGAGTTTTATCATCCGCACATTATAATCGCCTCATCCCTAACCTCGGAGTTGCCATGACCTATCAAGGCTTGATCCATCGCTACGGGCGGTATCTTGAATTACCGTCCCATACAAAAAACATTTCCCTGCTCGAAGGCAATACGCCGCTGATTCCCATGCCGCGCTTGAGTAAGGAATTCGGCTGTGAATTATCCGTCAAATTTGAAGGTTTGAATCCAAGCGGCTCATTCAAAGACCGCGGCATGACCGCGGCCGTCAGTGAAGCCGTTGGGCGCGGCGTGCAGACGGTTATCTGCGCTTCCACGGGCAACACAGCTGCATCCGCGGCGGCGTATGCGTCGCGGGCTGGCTTGCGTGCCATTGTGTTGATTCCTGAAGGAAAGGTTGCGGCGGGGAAACTTGCGGGTGCAATTACCTATGGGGCGGAAGTAATTCAAGTCCAGGGTTCGTTTGATGATGCGCTTACGCTGGTGGTTGAGATCACTCAAAAGACACCGATCGTCTTAGTGAATTCGATCAATCCATTCCGGATCGAGGGACAGAAAACTGCCGCCTTTGAAATTTGTGATGATCTTGGCTGTGCGCCTGATTGGTTGTGCCTGCCTGTCGGCAATGCGGGGAATATTACTTCCTATTGGGCTGGTTTCAAACAATACCAAAAGGGACTGCCGCGTGTGTTGGGTGTGCAAGCCGCAGGCGCGGCCCCGCTTGTGTTGGGTCATCCCGTTGATAAGCCTGAGACGATTGCAACTGCCATTCGTATAGGCAAACCCGCGCGAGGTGAGCAGGCACTTGAGGCAGCACAACAGTCCAATGGAAAGATTATTGCGGTTACAGATGCGGAGATATTGTCTGCACAGCGAATACTCGCTTCGGAAGGGGTGTGGGTTGAGCCGGCCTCTGCCGCGGGGCTGGCCGGTTTGATGGCAGAATCAGGCTCGAGGTCCGCGAAGCATGAGGCGCGGGACAAAAAAGTCGTGGTGGTGTGCACAGGTCATGGGATGAAGGATCCGTCCATTATCACCGAGTCGTTCCAACCCCCAAAAATTATTCCTGCAAATTACGAGGCGTTGATCGGCTTGATCGAAAAGTAATAAGCATGTTCCCTGCAAGTATGAGTCTGTATTTTATAATTTGCTTGAAATCTTATTTATTAGGAACTTAATGTGTTCTTTTATAAGCGGATATTTTTGTAGTGGATGACGACCCTGATGTCCCGGCTTTGACGCGGCTGGCGCTTTTGAGATCATTTTCCGCGAGCAATTCCAGACTGATTTTGGGGTATTTGTTCCTTTGCGTTGTATAATAAAGAAGGTTTTCCAATTCCATATTCAAACATAGGATAGTGCCAAATGGATAGCAACAAGATAGTACAAATTATATTATGTTTTTTCATTCCCCCGCTGGCTGTGTATTTGAAACGAGGCAGGATTGACGGCGCCTTCTGGGTCAATCTTATTTTGACCTTTTTAGGCGGCGTGCCCGGCATGCTGCACGGCTTGTATGTCGTATTGAGCTAAACAGATTGAGTCGAAAATAATCACCTCGCGAGAAAATGGCGGGGTGATTATTTTATTTGCGGGATTAAGTGAATATCCTACTTGACAATCTGCTTTTACGAATTGATAATAACAACGCCATGACCTCTCCGGTGAAACCCCTTGTAGTTGACAATTTATCCTTTCGCTACCGCGACCGTCAAGGTGCGGCGATCCATAACATTTCATTTGAGACAAAACCTGGCGAAATCCTGCTGATTGCAGGCGCAAGCGGATGCGGCAAAACGACGATGATCCGTGCCATTAATGGGTTGATTCCGCGCTCGTATAAAGGGGAGATGGCCGGGCAGATCCTGGTCTTTGGCGAAGAGGTGAAAGATTGGAAGCTCTCGCAAATTTCGCAAAAGATCGGCACAGTCCTGCAAGACCCTGAACGGCAGATCCTCGGCACGAAAGTTTTGAACGAAGTGGCTTTTGGCTTGGAAAACCTCAGCATGCCGCGGGATGAAATTTTTACGCGTGTTGATGAAGCGCTTAATTTCCTGAAAATCTCACATTTGCGAGACCGCGAAACATTCAATTTATCGGGCGGTGAGAAACAAAAAGTGGCCTTGGCGGGTGTGCTTGCCATGCGCCCGTCCATTTTGCTTTTGGACGAACCGCTTGCCAGCCTCGACCCTGCCTCTGCGCAGGATACGCTAGATGCCGTCCGTGCTTTGGCAGATCAGGGTATGACCGTCCTGCTGGTGGAGCATCGCGTGGAGGATGTGCTCCGCATTCACCCGGAGCGGGTGATGTTCATGAGTGAAGGTGAGATCCGTTACCTTGGCGATGCGCAGGGGTTATCTAAAGTAGTGAACTACCGCGAAGTGAAATTGCCTGCGGAACAAATCGTCACACGCGCGAAACAGGATCCACCTCCAGTGCAGATCAAGATTCTGCCTGGCGTGACCAGCTCACAGTTGGAAAAAGAAGCGCTGGTCAAATTCCAGGATGTTGCCTTTGGGTATGACACCGAGCGCGAGGTCTTGCATGGCATCAATCTTGAAATTAATCGCGGCGATGTGATCGCGGTGCTGGGTCCCAATGGCGCAGGCAAGACAACTTTTGTAAAACATGCCATTGGTTTGCTCAAGCCGAAATCGGGTAGCGTTTTTGTAAATGGTCGTGATACGCGTGAGGCCAGCGTGGCCGAGATCGCGGGTATGCTCGGGTATGTATTCCAGAGCCCGAGCCACATGTTGTTTGCGCCGACGGTCCGTGAAGAGTTGGCATTTGGGCCGACGAATTTGAGGCACCCAAAGGAACAAATTGAACAGGAGGTGAAAGAGGCATTAAAGATCGTAAATCTTTCTGATAATGAGAACGACCCACCGCTGGCGCTTTCGTTTGGCCAGCAAAAGCGCGTGAGCATTGCGGCGATCCTGGCAATGCGTTCCAAAATTCTTGTGATGGACGAGCCCACCGCCGGGCAAGATTATATGAATTACATGAACTTCATGGATTCGATTTTGCAAATGCCCGCCTTTGAAGCCATCCTGTTCATCACGCACGATGTTGACCTGGCGGTAATTTTCGCCAATCGTGTGCTGATGGTGAATGAAGGCAGACTCGTTGCAGATGGGACTCCGCAGGATGTTTTGCGCGACTTCGACAGACTCAAAGCCAACCGCCTCGTTCCTACATCGCTGCTGGCTCTCAACCTCGAAAAGCTCAGCGCGACGGGCAGGTTCATGAGGGCCGAAGCGTTGGCGCATGTGTAACTCTGGAGTGCAGGAGCTTGCTCCTGCACCTGCGACAGCAAGCTGTCACTCCAGAATAAATAAACAAAAAAGGAGAATGTAAGATGGACAAGAAATTTCAAAACGTTTTGATCTTTTTAATCGTGGTACTTGCCTTGTTTGGCGTGATCATGTTCGTGCTTGGCGCGCGGGAACCCGCCGAAGGCGCATTATTTAATTTCTCTGTGGATCAATCCAGCGTGGTCCTGCGCTTTGTGTTTGTCGTGATAGGACTCGCGATTGCGTTCGCTGCTTATTACATGACCAGGGAAAACAAAGCCTGGGAAGTCGGCACTCGTGAAGTGGTCTGGATGGCGATTGGTGCGGCCTTGTACGCCGTGTTCTCCTGGCTGTTCAATGGCACTGTCTTCGTTGTACCTTCCTTGAGTCAGGTTTCCCTGCGCCCGGCCATTGCAATCCCGATGTTCTTCGGCTTTGCTTTTGGTCCTGTGGTCGGCTTCTTCACTG
Source organism: Anaerolineales bacterium (assembly GCA_030680795.1). Lineage (GTDB taxonomy): Bacteria > Chloroflexota > Anaerolineae > Anaerolineales > Villigracilaceae > Villigracilis. The sequence goes on from JAUXUL010000045.1 coordinate 170,583, forward strand.
GCGCGGTCGGCAACATGTTTGGCGATGCGCTGACGGGCTTTGGCTTATCTCCCCAGTGGAGCATCGGCAACGGTCTGGTCGGCTTTATCGCGGGCATGTGGATGTTGTTCCCCGACAAGAAGAAAAGCATGGATACCGTGCTCTATATCAGCGGCACACTGGCAGTACTGACTGCCTTGTTGTTCTTCATCAATCGTGGTGAATCCAATATGTTGTTCTACGATGTGGATAACGGCATCTTCGGCGATGCACAGATCTCGCTCTTTGCGGGTATTGCCATTCTGGTCGGCTTCGCGCTGGTCTTCGCCGTGCGTTATTTCTTCAAGGATAATGAAGATGTGGCCACGGCTGTCACCTGGGGCATGTTGGGCAATATCCTCGGCATCCTCTTTGCCGCGCTTTCAGATATCTGGATCAACGGTTTCAGCCTGGCCGCGGCTATTGTGGGTGAATTCCTGCCCGCTGCCGGTCCGAACCTGATCTTCGCCGCCATCCTTGTCCCAATGCTGGTTGTGGCCTACGCTTCCACTCGCAGGCAATCGGGTCGCTAAAAGAATTAAACACAAAGGACACAACGGTCGCGAAGGAAAAAACGCATTAAGTTGCGTTCATCACCCCCTTTGTGTGCTTCGTGTCCTTTGTGTTTAGAAAGTTTAATCCTTCCTATGTTAGTCGCCTGGCGTTATCGAAAACGCAAAAACTCCTTCATTCAATCCTTTGACCCGCGCGCGTGGATCATCTTTTACGCGTGCTTCCTGTTCGCCACACTTTCATTTTGGGATGTGCGCTTTCTGCTGCCCTTTTTCGTGATCGCCATATTTACTCTCATTACTTCCGGAGTGAAATGGCATGAAATGCGGCGGGCATTCTTATTTATCGTAGGTTTTGTTTTTTTCTTTGCATTTCTTACCTTTCTGACAGGACGCGGCGGCTCGGAAGTATATAAAGAGGAGCATTTGATTCGGGAGTTCAGGGCCTCCTTTTCGATCCTGGGCTGGACTCCTGTTTTGAAAGTGACTGTGGAACGGGCTTTCTTCGCCGTCAGTCAGCTTGTGCGTGTGACCAGCATTGCTGTCATGACGATCCTGATCCCGTACTCGCTCAACCCGGCCTTGTATGGCATCACCTTTAAGGGCATTGGACTTCCCGATAAATTCGCCTACGCCATGGATTTGACCATGCGTTTCATTCCGACCTTTGGCAGGGATTTCCAATTGACCATGGATGCCCAGCGGGCGCGAGGTTATGAACTTGATAAGATCAGCGGCGGCATTATTCAGCAGGTGCGGAAGTTGGGGCCTGTGATCGTGCCTGTCACCATCCATGCCATCATTGGCAGCGAAGATATTATTGACGCCATGGATCTGCGGGCCTTCGGTGTTGGTCCGCGCACCTGGACGGATGTGCTGACTTATCAATTCCATGATCGCCTGCTGATCGCACTCGGAGTATTGATATTGGTCGCTTCGATCGTGGTCGGCTTTATGGGATATGGAGCGTTCTGGGTCCCCGAAGCATTGACAAAGATATTCTCGTAAGAAATGACCATCGCAACAAGCGATGGTCATTTCTTAGTATTCGTGACCTGGTTAATATACATATATTTACCATTACCGATTCACAATTTTGATCTAAAATCAGAATTGTTTCCTTGTGCTTTAGCAGCCCAAAAATAACAAAGGAGAGAAAATGGGATTGAAACCAGACCACTGGATTCGCAAGATGGCGCTTGAAAATAAAATGATTTCACCCTTTGTGGATAATCAGGTTCGAGATGGGGTGATCTCATATGGTGTCTCCTCGTATGGCTACGATGTGCGGGTGGCGGATGAGTTCAAGATTTTTACGAATGTCTTTTCCGCTACCGTTGACCCCAAGAACTTTGCCGTAAACTCGATGGTGGATTTTGTCGGGGACGTCTGCATTATTCCGCCCAATTCCTTTGCGCTGGCGCGCACGATTGAATATTTCCGCATCCCGCGCAAGGTCTTGACGATCTGTTTGGGGAAATCCACATACGCAAGATGCGGGATCATTGTCAATGTCACACCCTTCGAGCCTGAATGGGAGGGGTTTGTGACCCTGGAAATATCGAACACCACTCCTTTGCCCGCCAAGATCTATGCAAACGAGGGGCTGGCACAGGTTTTATTCTTCGAGGCAGACGAAGAGTGCAGTGTCTCATATGCGGATAAAAAAGGCAAATACCAGAGACAGCAATCCATTGTTTTACCCAAGTTGTAGTTTGGGACAGGCAAGGTCCTCCCTCATCCCCAACCCTTCCCCCAGGAATAACCGCAATGAAGCAACCTTCTAACTCAAATGTAGTTCAAGAACAGCTTTGGGAGATAAGCAATTTACTATCCTGTGCAATTAAAAGTATTGCGCAGACAAATGGTGGTCAAACCTCTCCCGTCTTTCGTGACCTGACTCAGGTTGCGAGCACTATTAATCAAGTCAAAAGTTCCGTGTCAAAAAATTATCAGACGCGCGAATCTGAATTTAAAGCCTTGGTGCGAATAGGAAATACGGTCAATTCATCCCTGGGTCTAAAACGAGTCTTGTCCGAGGTCATGGACCTTCTGGTGGAATTAATGCGGGCAGAGCGCGGCTTTCTCATGCTGAGTGAACCCGACGGAAAATTTAAGGTCTGTGTTGCGCGCGGACTCGATCATGTCGACCTTGAGCAGGATCAATTTGCTGTCAGTAGAACCGTCGTCAATCGGGTGGTGGAAACAGGCGAGCTTGTATTAACTACCAACGCTCAGGAAGACCCGCGCTTTGAAGTCCAATTAAGCGTGGCGTATTATCACTTATTGTCAATTTTATGCGTGCCGCTAAAAATAAAGGATAAACTGATTGGCGTAATTTATGTGGATAACCGCTCGCAGACCGGCGTGTTCCAGCAGGAAAATGTTGATCTAATCTCTGCATTTGCCAACCAGGCAGCGATTGCCATTCATAATGCGCTTTTATTCGATGAATTACAGGAAAGTAAGGACGAGCTGGAGATTGCCTATCAAGCCACACTGGAGGGCTGGGTGCGTGCCTTGGATTTACGGGATAAGGAAACGGAAGGCCATACCAAACGTGTCACTTCCTTGACGCAAAAGCTCGCCAGGGTAATGGGGCTAAACGAACAGGCGATCAATCACATCACCCGCGGCGCCCTACTGCATGATATTGGAAAGATGGCTATCCCAGATGGGATATTACTTAAACCAGGCCCCCTCAATGCTGATGACCGGGCCGTCATTAATAACCATCCCATTCTTGCATATGAGATGTTGAGTCCGATTAAATTTCTCAATCCTGCCCTGGATATTCCGTATTGCCATCATGAAAAATGGGATGGCAGCGGGTATCCGCGTGGATTGAAGGGAGAGAATATTCCTATTGCGGCGCGTATTTTTTCCGTTGTAGACGTATGGGATGCGCTCGTGTCCGACCGGCCTTACCGAAAGAGGTTTTTACCTTTGGAGGCGTTAAAGAATATTCGTGAATTCTCAGGTTCGTATTTTGAACCCAGGATCGTTGATGCATTTCTTGCCCTGGATGATCTACCAGGCATCTGTCGGAATTTGATGTAGTATTAGCGGTTGCACTGCAAAAAGGTCAAGGGCATAACGCACACCCGCCCTGGCGGGCGGTGCCAGGGCAGCCGCCAAGCTTCAAAGCCGCAAAGAGACTGCGCAGCGTGCGCTATTTGACAGCAAAATCTTCAGGATTTTCAATCTGTATTTCAGAATTTCTTTGCGTCTCTGCGCCTTCGCGTTAAGTATTTGGTTTTTGCAGTAGACTCATTAGCGCTATCATTTTGATTGAAAATATCCCATATCCATAAAACTCTAAAAAGTTTTGAATTTTAGACCCCCAGCCATTCACCTGCCATTTTTGCCAGTCCTGCGGCTGCGCCCTGCCGCGCTGTGCATTGCGGCAGTGACTCGAGGAACATTTTTCCATATTGCTTTGTGAGTACGCGCCTATCCAATACGGCGACGATACCGCGGTCAGATGCCGTGCGGATGAGACGCCCAAATCCCTGGCGGAATTTTAGGATGGCTTCAGGCAGGTAATATTCATTGAAAGAATCCTCGTACAGTTCAGAGCGGGCGGCGATGATCGGATCTGAGGGAACGCCAAAGGGAAGTTTGGTGATGACGAGCACTGAAAGCGAATCTCCAGGCACATCCACGCCTTCCCAGAAGGAGCGTGTGCCAAGCAGGACCGCTCGCTCGCTGGATTTGAATGATTCCAGCAATGCGTTTGGAGATGCGCCTTCGCCTTGTTCAAAGACAAATATATCCTCGCGTGCCAGCGGACCTGTGATGGCTTGGGCGGTCTTCTTGAGCGCAGCGTAGGATGTGAACAGGACGAGCATCCGCCCGCCAATGGTTTTGGCTGTGGAAAGAATGGCGCGATCCAATGCCTGTTGGTAGCCGTGAGCGTTTGGCTCCGGCATGTCATTGGCGACATACAGCAAGGTACTGGATTCATAATCGAATGGTGAGCCAAGTGCGAGTGTCTCCACTTCATCGGCAGCCAGTGTGTTGCGGACGTAGCGAAAATCGCCGCGTGTGGTCATGGTGGCGGAGGTCATGACCACACAGGCCTTTTCGTGCCACAAATGTTTTTGCACGAGCGGACCTGCGCGCAACGGCGCGGCATTAAGTGACAATCTCTCGCCGCGCGGATTGACCTCCACCCAATAGATCAATTCGCTGGATGGCTTATGCATCAACCCTGAAGAGGCCGCTTCGGCTTCGGTCATGCGGCGTATCAGGGTGCTTAAGCTGCCCATCACATCCTCAATGTTTTCATGACCTTCATCGGATATTTCGCCAAGCGCTTTGTAAATATCATCCAGCGTTTTCAAGAGCAGGGCCATAGTCTCGCTGGTTTGGCCCCACATGATCTCTACATCGTCCCAGCTGGGGAGTGTGCGTGTGGCGGCTACGATCCGCATTTGCCATGAATAATTGCTTTGCGGCTGTCCTGCGCGCTCGGCAGCGATAAATTCAGCGAGCACATTGAAAAACTCTTTGGATAATTGTTCGAGCCGAAAGGCCTGATCGGTGGCGTGTTTTGCTTTTTGCTGGAGCAGTCCAAAGTCTGAGGGGCGAAGCGTATTGTGTGTCTCTGTCAGCAGTCTGCCAAGCAGCCCAGCGGATGAACCGCCGAGTTCCTTTAACATTCGGTCAAGGTCATTTTGTGTCATGCGGAATGAAAGCGCGCTGGTGACCGCTGATTCCATGTGATGGGCTTCATCCACGATCACGTAATCGTATTCGGGTAATACTTTGCTGCCGGTGGAAACATCCGAAAGTAAAAGGGCGTGATTGACGATCAGCAGGTGCGCGCTTTGTGCGGCTTGCTTTGCGCGATAAAAAGGACATGCGCCGCTCATGCGACCGAGGCAGGTTTCGGTGTTGCAATGATCGTCTTCTGCAGAGAGCCTCCCCCAAACTTCGCGCTCGATGGGGCCTGTGAGATTGATCTCGTTGCGGTCGCCGCTCTTGTTTTCAAGCCCCCAGACGATGATCTTTGTCAGCACACGCATTTCATTTGCATTGGAAGGCCCATGCGTACGCATGTATTCCAACCTGCGCGGGCAGAGATAATTTACGCGGCCTTTCATGACAGATGCGCGCACGTCAAGGTTGAGGGCGGCTTGCAAGTCGGGAATATCTTTTTTGATGAGTTGGTCTTGCAGGTTGATCGTGTTGGTGGATACGACCACGCGCGTATTGTTCTGGATTGCGAACAATGCGGCTGGCACAAGATATGCGAAGGATTTACCAACACCGGTTCCCGCTTCGACCATTAAATGGATACCGTTTGAAAGGGATTTTGTGACCGCTTTGAGCATTTCCACCTGCTCGCCGCGGTGTTCGTAGGCTTCAAAGTATCGTGAGAACGGTCCGCCGAATTCCAAAACGGAGGCGGCTTCTTCGGGATCGAGCGGGGTTGTTGGCTCTTCGCCACGCTGTATGGGAGGAGACTCTTTTTGGGTTGTTGAAGCAGGCGTCGGTTTGCGGGGAGAGGCGGGTTGTGTCCGCTTGGGCGCTGTCCTGAGCCGCTGGGTTGAGCTTGTCGAAACCGTGTCGAAGGGCTTGATGCCCTCTTTGGTTAAAGCTTGAAGAGCCTGTTCAAATGCCCAGCCTGCATCCCAATCTACGAAATTACCAAGTTCGACGATCTCCTGCAGTGTTTCAGAGGGAAGTTCGCGGGCGAGTTCGAGCAGGCGTACATAACAGGCGTGGGTAACGCGCGCGTCGTCCAAGGCGCGATGTGTGGCGGGGAGCGGGATATTGAGCTGTTGACCAAGCGAGCCGAGGTTATAACGGCTTGCAGTCGGCATTAGCACAGATGCGAGTTCGTAGGTATCGAGGGTCTGTTGAAATTGAAACAAGCCAGCCTTGCGCAGGAAACCAATATCGAATTTGACGTTGTGCCCCAGGATGGGAGCATCGCCGACGAAAGCGGTCAGATCAGGCGCAATATCACGCAGGCGTGGAGCCTCGCGCACCATGGCATCATCAATGCCCGTCAGGCCGGAGATGAAATCGGGGATATGTTTGCCGGGATTAACCAATGTGGAGAATTCAGACTCCACGCGCCGCCCATTAAATTTAACGGCCGCGATCTCGATGATTGACTCGCGGCTTTCGTCCAGTCCGGTAGTTTCGATGTCCAGTGATACGATGATGGTCATATTAGAACAAGTGTACCATCAAAGGCGCGGCGCTCTGTGTTAATTTTGATGAAGCGCCGCGCATTGTGTTTTGTTTATTCTTCTGAAAACAATTGGTTGATCTGGTTGATCTGTACGCTTGAAAGTACACGATTTTTTGAACCCTGGCGCATGAATTCCTTAAGTTGTTTAAGCTTCATGGCTGGGATGGGCGAATCGCCGGCTTCCAACTCGACCCCGTCATTGGTAAAAACCAAAATGGATTTGATCTCAGGGATGTTAGTTCCTTCAAAGTTTTTTTTAAAGAATTTTCCCAGCTGATGGACTTCATTTTCTGCCTCGATATCTGGGCGGCCGATGCCTTCCTGACCGAAGATGCGCATGTAGCCCTGCAGGAATCCGCCGCCGCTCATTTTCCAGCGATTTTTTTCGAATGCGATCTTGCCGCGCTGGTGATAAGTTAAGAGCGCCCAAACGCCTGAAGGACCTACCAGCAAGTGAGAAACTGGGGTTGAATAATGATAGAGGGTGAATTCACTGTGCAGGCCTTTTAATCCACTGTCAATTTTTTCGTCCGGGCGGGGAGAGCGTCCCCAGCGGCTGCCCATATACATGCCAACCTGGGTCATGATGAAACCAATCAACAGGGCGATGAGAGCATACGTAAACAGGCCTGGTTGAGTGAATGAAATATACATTCCTGTGCCAAGCACGACCAGAGCGCCCAGGCTTGTCCATTGACCGATAATACCGTTACGTTTGATAAGTTTTTCGTTTTTAATGATTTTCATTTCAGTCCTTTAAACTCTCTTCAATCGCAGATTTCATTGCATCCAACACTTTTACGTCCACTGCGTGTTTTGCCACACGCACCGCGTTCTTGATGGCATACGCATCGGAGCGGCCATGACTGATAAAGACCAGTCCACTCACGCCGAGCAGGGGAGCCGCGCCTTGTTCGCGGGCGGGGTCAAGCAATTCTTTGATCGCGCCCAGGGCTGGTTTGACCAACAAGCCGCCGATCTTGGTGACAATGCTTCCATTCTTGATGATCTCTCGAATGCGATCCGTGATCAATTTGGCAACCGCTTCCGATGATTTCAACATGACATTGCCTGTAAAACCGTCCGTGACAGCTACGTCCACTTTGCCGCCAATCACTTCCTTGCCTTCCACGTTGCCGTAATAATTTAACCTGGATGCTTTGAACAATGGAGTTGCAGCCTTTACCAGTTCATTGCCTTTGCCTTCCTCTTCGCCATTGGAGATCAAACCTACTTTTGGATTATTCACGCCGCGTACTTTTTCGGCATAAATGCTGCCTAAGATCCCAAACTGTAATAGATTCTCCGGTTTGCAATCCGGATTTGCTCCAATATCCAATACAACACAGGTGCCTGTGGCGGTGGGGAAGATCGGTGCAAGCGCGGGGCGGTCCACACCGCGAATGCGCCCCAGCCTGAATAATGCTGTCACCATACCTGCGCCTGTGTTGCCCGCACTAACGAAGGCATCCGCTTCGCCGTTCTTCACAAGGTCAATGCCAACAGCCATTGAATTCTTCGCATCCTTACTGCGCGCTTTCAAGACAAGTTTTTCGCCTTTATCTTCCATGGTCAGCAATTCGGGCGCATTGATGATGCGCAGCTTTAGTCCGATTGTATTTTGCTTATCAAGCACAGGTTTAATAAGTGCTTCATCGCCAACCAAAATGATTTCCACTCCATATTCTCGTGCCGCAAGAACTGCGCCTTCCACATCCGGCGTTGGATAATTATCACTTCCCATTGCATCTACTACGATTCGAGCCATATCATTTTCTCCTGTAATTTATCTTCTTGACAGGCAAAGCAAGCCGATTATAATACGCCCTGTTCCTGCGCTGGTGCTGGAATTGGCAGACAGGCACGCTTGAGGTGCGTGTGCCGTAAGGCGTGGAGGTTCAAGTCCTCTCCAGCGCACAAGACATCCCCGGAAATAATATTTCGGGGATGTTGTTTTATTTCCGCTTCATACCTGACCCTTCGACACGGTTTTGACACGTTGAGTAAAATTCGAACCGTCAACCCAGCGGCTCAAGGTGGCGCCTTGAAATTGTTTCCGCTTGGACACATTTCCCAAGTCCCCGACCATTTGTTTATTCTATGATCAAACTGCAACAAGTGACCGCCCCTTCCGCTTTTGCCAGTTCGTCAACCTTGACAGTTGCCACCTTAAATCCCTTTTTCTCAAGCTTTTCCTGCGTTTTTGGAAACGCCGTTGGGAAGACGATGACTCCCATAAGGGGAAGGCAGTTTGCAGCAAATGGTTCAGATGGATCCACTACGATCATATCGTAACCCGCAAAGAGTGAAGGATCGATCCAGTTTTTATTGATGAGTAGGGTTCCGTCATTCACGCGCGTGACAGCCGTTTTTAGGTGCAGACAGCCAGTTAACTCAACGCTTCTTACTTTGTAGCCGTAATCGTCCAGCTGATCTTGCATTTGGGTGACGGCTTCCGATGTCGTACGCGTGGACAAGCCGACATAAATATCCTTCCCGAGCACAAGGATGTCACCGCCATCCATTGTGGCAGGCGCGGTGATATGCACGAGCGGGCGGTAGGGAGACAATGCCCGCACGATGGATTCTGTTTCGGGTTTGCGAGAATCAGCTCCGGGCCGGGTAATGACTGCTGCTTCAGGCAGGATGAAGGCAGTATCTTCGACAAAAACGGAGTCGGGCAGATCCGGTTCTTCGGGCAATTCGATCACCTGACACCCCAACCGCATCAACGCTTTGACGTATTCATGATGTTCTGTGCGTGCTACTTTCACATTGATCGGTATGCGGTCAATATGTGTGATCTCGCATTCATTGAATCGAGAACTGACTTCGCGTGTAATTGCTGTGGTCATTTATAGTTCTCCACTGCGGTAACGTTCTATCAATGCTTTGGTTCGCGCGTCTTTGGGGCTGCTAAACAGATCAGCCGGCTTGGAGTCCTCGATCAATTCACCGTCAGCCATCACAAGCATGCGGTCTGCCATTTCGCGGGCAAAACCCATTTCATGCGTGACTACGATCATGGTCATACCTGCGTTGGCGAGCTTCTTTATTACATTCAACACTTCGCCGATCAACTCAGGGTCGAGCGCGGAAGTGGGTTCATCAAAGAGCATGACCTTTGGGTCCATGGTCAACGCGCGCGCAATGGCAACACGCTGCTTTTGTCCGCCGGAGAGGCGATTGGGGTATTCGTCTTTCTTGAATAACAACCCCACGTTATCAAGGTTTTGCTCGGCAAGGTCAACGGCTTTTTGGCGATCCATGCCTTTGACAATGACTGGACCTTCAATCACATTCTCAAGCACGCTCATGTGCGGAAATAAGTTGAATTCCTGAAAGACCATGCCTGTTTTCAAGCGTACCTCATGCACCAGTTGGCGATGCTTTTTGCCTTTCTCTCCGCCCGCTACTTTAATGCCATCCACTTCAATACATCCATGCGAGGGTTCTTCAAGAAAGTTGATACAGCGCAATAAAGTACTTTTACCAGACCCGCTGCGCCCGATCAGACATACTACTTCGCGCGGCATAACCTCAAGGCTGAGGTCTTTCAGCACATGCAGGCGCCCAAAGTATTTATCGAGATTGGAAATCTTAACGACGGGAACCATGTTAGCGGTCTCCTTTTGAAAGGCGGGTTTCTATGCGGCTTTGTACATAGCTAAGAATAAGGGTCATCACCCAGTAGAACATGGCTGCCATAATCAGCGCTTCGAGCGTATGGAATTGCGCGCGTCCAACCTTTATGGAACGCCACATTAATTCATGCACAAAGCCTGTGGCAGAGACAAGCGCCGAGTCTTTGGTCATGGCGATGAACTCATTGCCGGTGGGCGGGATGGCAAAGCGTAAGGCTTGGGGAAGAACGATGCGCCGCATCGTTTGGCTTGGGGTCATACCTATCGCTATCGCCGCTTCACGCTGACCTTTCCCCACCGAACTTAATGCAGCGCGGAATATTTCAGACATATAGGCCCCGTAATTAAGGCCGAGGGCCAGAACGCCGGCAATCAAACCGGGTAAAATGATGCCTAATTGTGGCAGGGCAAGAAAGAAAAAGAAGATTTGTAAGTAAAGAGGAGTTCCGCGAATAAGCGAAACGTAAAAAGTGCTAAGAGCATAAACGGGAGGAAATGTTGAAAGTCTTCCGAGTGCAGCCAGTAAAGCAAGAATCATGGCGAGCGCAATGGACATGATCGAGATTCTAATGGTTTCGCCTAATCCGCCGGCAATAAAAGACAGGTTGTTGGCCATGAACGCTGTATCTATTTGAATGCCGCTTAAGGTTGTTGAACCAAATGTAATGTCCTGTCCACTGAACATGAAAACAAGGATGAAAAGCAAAATAAACCAGGAGAGACCCACATTGGTGCGAAAACGACGCTCTTTGCTTGTTTGCGCTTCATAAATCAGTTCAGCCTGTGATGTGGGAATATTTTGTTTTTTTGAGAATATATTCATCACATTCTCCCATTCAAGTTGAGAAAATAAAGGGAAGCGGCTTAGGGCCGCTTCCCTTTATTTGTGCACGTATTCTTATTTAGGAGCCTGGGTGATGTCCATTCCGAACCATTGGTTCGAAAGGGCGCTCAGGGTTCCGTCTTTGTGCATGGCGGTGAAGGTTTCGTTAACCTTGGCGAGCAATGTTGCTGTGGTGAGGGTTGAGGCCTTGTCGAAAGCAGCGGCGAGATCTTCAGAAAAAACCACGCCTTCAAGTTTCACAACCGGCATTCCTGCGGCGAGGTTGGCATCCACAACAGTTCCGGATGTCACATAACCGACAAAATCAGTGCGGCCCGATGCAATTGATTGTGCGCATTCCTGATCGGAATCAAGCGGGACGACGGTTACGCCTGCTGGAACTTTGGCGTAGATGGATGATTCTGGCAAGCCAAGACCTTCCATATCGTTATCCAGCCATAATTCATAAGTGGTGGAAACGCCCGCGCACAAAGCCTGGCCAGCCAAAGATTCAAGGCTATCGAAGCCCGAGTCGGCGGCTACGGCTACTACTGCGGGAGTATAGTAGTAAGGCACACTGAAATCGAGCACTTGCTGGCGTGAGGTGGTGATGGTCATGGAACCAACGCTCATATCCCATTTGTCCGCCCAGTTACCAGCGGTGAGCAGATCCCAACCGGGGGTGGCGAAACAGGTTTCCACGCCGAGTGCATCGCCGACGGCAATCGCCACGTCCACATCAAAACCCTGCATTTCAGCAGTGGTCAACGTGTCAGATGGACATTTTGTGTCTGAGGCGCGTTTGCCTTCGGTGTTCAGGAAGGACTGAGGTTCGTAGTTCGGGTCGGTGGAAATGAGGATGTATCCGCGCTCATTGATCGCGCCGAGCAGGTCACTGGCTTGTGAAGCGCCGCCACCACATGCCGCAAGGACGAGGGAGGCCAGCACGAGCAGGCTGGCTATTGCAAACAGTTTCTTCATATTCTCCTCCAAGAGAAAAAAATTTTGGGGCAATTTGCTGAATTGCCACGGGCTGAAATCCATCCCGCACTTTAAGCATAGACTATTTTTTTCATTTATGCAAGGATTTTAGCGGATTTTTCATAATGGTACAATTACATCTCAATTGAAAGGAGACATGTTATGTCCGCAATTTTTCCGAGCGAGGGATGGCTGAAGGGGTTGGAAGTAAAACTTAACTCAGATGAGCATTATGCAGAGATAGCCAAAAACTGGGAAGGTGACTTGTTCTTCAACATTGAGCCTGAAGGGACTTTGACCGAAGCGCTCACGTTCTATCTGGACCTGTGGCATGGCAAATGCCGAAAAGCAGTCTACAAACCCGAGGCTTCTGCCTACCCAAAACCTGCCTTCACTTTGACCGCGTCCTACAATAACATCACGGCAATATTAATTGGCAAAATGAATCCCATGACGGCCATGATGACCATGAAGCTCAGGGTGCAGGGCAATATGGGATATTTGATGCGTAACGTGCCGACTGTGCTGGACTTTGTCCGCGTGGCGGGTGAAGCGACGACGGAAATACTTTAGTTAAACGTTAAACGTTCAACACAAAACGTATATGCAACCCATCCTCAAAATAAACCTCACCACCGGCAAAACAGAAGAATTTGTTATCCCAAAAGAATGGGAGCGTGATTTTCTGGGCGGCGCATCACTTGCGGCGCGGATTCTTTACCCATTTCTAACGAAGGAGCTCGATCCGCTTTCGCCTGAGTCGCCCTTGCTTTTTTTAAACGGACCGCTAAGCGGAACCTCGGGACCTACAACCGGCCGCTTTGTGATTTGCGGAAAAGGACCAGCTACGAATCTTTGGGCGGAATCCAACATTGGCGGATTTTGGGGACCTGAACTCCGCAAGGCTGGCTATGATGGTTTGTGGATCACAGGAAAAGCTAAAAGCCCCGTCTATCTCTGGGTCGAAGAAGGCAGACTTGAGGTCCGCAGTGCGGCGAGTGTTTGGGGCAAGGATGTGTACGAGGCGCAGGAAATCATCAAAGAGGAAGTCGGAAGTAAAAATGCGCGAGTCGCAGTGATCGGGGAGGCGGGTGAGCGCGGGGTTTTGTATTCATCCATTTGCTGCGACCACGGCCGTATGGCAGGCAGGACAGGACTAGGCGCGGTGATGGGTTCGAAGACCCTCAAAGCCATCGCAGTGTATGGTAAAAAGAAAATTGAAGTTGCGAATTTGGAGCGTTATTCTGCCCTGCGTTCTCTAGCCAATCGCAGGCTCAAACAAGATAACGTAGCGAAGATGTTTCATGAACTTGGCACGGCGGGTGGGGCAAATTACAATGAATATATGGGCGGGATGCCGGCAAAATATTACCATCAGGGCGTGTTCCCCGGTGTGGACAATGTCTCTGGTTCGAAGATGGCTGAAAGTATTTTGGTGGGAACCAGCGCCTGTCAGGGTTGTGTGATCGCGTGCGGGCGTGTGGTAAATATTGGCGACGGAACAAAACGCAAGGGGCCTGAATACGAAACGATCGTTGGCTTTGGTCCGAATCTATTAATCGATGATCTCGTTGAAGTGGTGCGGCTCGGTGAGTTGTGCGATAAATATGGCATGGATACCATCAGCGCAGGGAATACGATTGGCCTGGCATTCCGTTTGTTTGAAATGGGCAGAGTGACCAAACAAGATACGGGCGGACTTGAACTCACCTGGGGAAACTTTATGGCGGCGCGGCAGCTCATTCACATGATCGCGCGCCGTGAAGGGATCGGTGAATTGCTGTCGCGCGGCTCGCGTCAATTTGGGGCGGCATTTGATGCGGAGGATGAGGCCGTGCAAGTGAACGGACTCGAAGTCGCTTATCATGACCCGCGTGGCGTTTCAGGCATGGCGCTCGTGTATGCCACCAGTCCACGCGGCGCGTGTCATAATCAATCCGATTATTTCCTCGTTGATTGGGGACACACAAATGAGAAATTAGGAATTAAATATTACGACCGTCATGCGCAAGCGGAGAAAGCGGAGAATGTTGCGCGTCATCAAAACTCGCGGACATTCTTTAATTCTGTCGTGATGTGCATCTTTGCCAATGTTGACCCGCAGATGCAGGTGGACCTGGTCAACGCGGCTTGTGGTCTCGAATGGACTCTCGAAGATATGATGAGATCGGGTGAACGCGGATGGAATATCAAACGCGCCATTAATAACCGCATGGGATTAACTCGCGCAAACGATAAACTTCCTAAAGCCTTGCTTGAACCATATCAGGAAGGCGGCTCGGCGGGGTTTGTCCCTGATTTTCCTGCCTTGCTTGAAGGATATTACATAGCTCGCGGTTGGAATTTGGAAAGTGGCAAGCCATCCAAAGAAAAATTGCTTGAATTGGGCTTGCAAGATATAGCCAAAGATTTGTGGGATTAAAACTGTAAGGCGGCTATAAAGCCCCTTTATTATTGCCCTTTATCACCGCAATTCATAAGCCGCCCCTGCATCTCCTACCCTTCCTAGAAAGGGGAAGGGTAGTCCCCTCTCCCTTTGGGAGAGGGCTGGGGTGAGGGGATTATTACTCACTCGCCAGCACATGCCTGGCAATCACCAGCCTTTGAATCTCACTCGTCCCTTCGCCAATGGTCATCAAACGCGCATCGCGATACATTCTTTCCACGTGATATTCACGGCTGTATCCATACCCGCCATGGATTTGGATGGCTTCATAACAAACACGTTCCGCCATTTCTGTGGCAAAAAGCTTTGCCATGGCTGCTTCCTTGTTATACGGGCGTCCCTCATCTTTGAGCCAGGCCGCTTTAGAGATCATGGTTCGAGCCAGTTCAATTTCCATTGCCATATCCGCCAACTTAAATTGAGTCGCCTGGAATTCTGAAATTGCCTGACCAAAGGCCTTGCGCTCGCGCGCATAATTGACGGCCGCTTCCATGGCGGCTTGCGCCAGTCCCACTGAAATTGCGCCAATGCTGATGCGGCCAGCATCCAGTGTGGCTAGGGTTTGTTGCAGGCCACGTCCCTCGGGTCCGATCAGGTTATCCAGCGGAACACGCACGTTGTCATAAGTCACACCGGAAGCGGGCGAGCCGCGCACGCCCATCTTCTTTTCAGCCGGACCGATCTGCAATCCTTTTGAATTGGTTGGCACGAGGATCATACTCAATGACTTGGAGCCGCCCTGCGGGTCCGTGCGGACGAGTGTGATGATGTATTCTGCAATGCTTGCATTCGTGCACCACATCTTCGCGCCGTTGATGACCCATTCCTTGCCTTGTTTTTCGGCTTTGGTGATCACACCGCCTTGAAGATCCGAGCCGGCGCCGGGTTCCGTGAGAGCCAGCGCGCCAAGTTTATTTTTACCTTCAGCTACCAGGGGAAGCCACTTCTTTTTCAATTCTTCACTGGCGTACAAAGCAATCGGCGCAGTGCCAAGTCCGTTATGGGCGGTTAAGGCCAATGCAGTCGAACCACAACCCCAGCCTAATTCTTCCGTCGCAATTGCGCCCGAGACTGCATCCACGTTCGAGCCGCCGTAGGCTTCGGGAATGCTCATGCCGAGCAAGCCGATCGGTCCACCCTTGCGAACTGCCTCCCAGTTGAATTCCTCCTGCTCGTCCACTTCGCGTGCTTTGGGTTTTATCTCCTTCGCCACAAAATCGTGGACGATCTTCTTCCATGCCTTCTGTTCATTACTTAGATCGAAATTCATGCTTTACTCCGCTGTTTTATTGGATTGAAATTAATCCTCATTCAAAAATAATTCAAGCGCTTTCTTTGCTTGTTTGAATTTTTCTTTCGGCACAAAGACCCGCACAATTCCCAGGGCGGACAATGTAACGGGATAGATGTTCTGGCCCAAAGATTCCTGAAATAACTCAACCGGAATTTCCTGCGATTCAAGGTAACTCTTGAAGAGGTCTGCTTCCAAGCGGCTGTTCAACTCGACCAACAATTCATATTTCATTTCGTCCATGTTTATCTCCATAACGCAATGAACAGGATTGTCCATGCGATACTAACGATCAACTGGCGGATTCCAATCCGCGTGGGTTTCCATCCAACCGCGGGATGTGTGATGCCCCAAATCGTCTCCAGCCATTGCGCTAAAAATGGAATGAAAATAAAACGCGGAACCAGATTTGAGAAGCCCAACCCGATGGATGCCGCCAAATTGAATGACGTGTATATCAAGGCGCGCCGTCCCATCAGCCACCGCTCGCTTCGTCTCTTAACCGGGGCCTGATCCAGTTCCAATTCGCGTTGACTTAGTCTGAGGTATGCGTACACAATGCTGGCCGCAGACTGTAACCACGTGAACCCCCAAAGCCACCAGCCAAATGAGTCATATTCGCGGATGCCGATCCAATACGCGGCAGGCGCAGTCAACGATAAAACGCCTGTGGCAATGACTTCAATGCCAGCCTGTTTCCTCTCCGCGCGCCGGCTGACCAGCCACAAATGCCACGCGAAGACGGGCAAGCCCGGAACTGCCAGGAATAAAATAAAGCCAAAGCCTTCAAGAATCAGCCCGAGCAAGGCCAGGACGGTGATACTGCCATAAACCAGCACCCAGAAGCGGGCGGAGTCCAGATCCGTTTTTGAGCGCCTGCCAGTGTATGCCTTGACGGCAACTGTCAGCGGTTGGCGGATCATAAATGCAGACATCGCCGCGACAATGAGATTGATGGTTGCGTAGGAGAAATCACCGCCTGCGAAGATGCCAACAAGTAATGGACTTAAGATAAACACCCACGAGCCGTGCTCCTGCGGCAGGGCGATCTGCTTATTGAAGTATGGTTTCATCCTGCTCTAGCATACAAGAAAAACAGCGCACGCGCAAGGTTGATATAATAAGCGCAAATCATTTCAAGGAGAGATAATTGTATGTCAGCAAAGAAACGTGTAAAGAAGGTGCAAGCCCTGCAGGCGGATAAGACGATCCAATATGTTGGCGTTGCAATTGTGTTGATCGTGATTGCGGTGTTTTTGTGGAAATTTGTGCCGTGGGATTCGTTTTCATCGAATACTGAGCCGGCTTCGGCTGGTGAGGGGATTGCAGGTCAACCCAAACAATATGACGCCGCACCGCCCATGATGATTGACGCAAACAAGAAATATTTTGCAACCGTTGAAATGGAAAAAGGCGGCGAGTTTGTGATCGAGTTGTATGTTGATAAAGCGCCCATTACTGTCAATAGTTTCGTATTCCTTGCGCGCGAAGGATTTTTCAATGGCGTCACATTCCATCGTGTGCTGGAGGGTTTCATGGCTCAAGGCGGCGACCCAACCGGCACTGGCTCAGGCGGCCCCGGCTATCAATTTGTGAACGAAGACAGCGGCCTGACTTTTGACAAGGCAGGGTTGGTTGCCATGGCGAATGCCGGCCCGGATACAAATGGAAGCCAGTTCTTTATCACATTCGCCGCCGCTGAATTTTTGAATGGCGGTTACACCATTTTTGGGCAGGTGATCGAAGGTATGGATGTGGTCAACGGCATCACCCGCCGCGACCCGAATGCAAACCCAAATTTCACGGGTGATGTGATTAAGTCTATTAACATTACTGAAGAGTAAAAAAAAGAGTGAATTTTGATGATTCGCTGTCTTCTTATTTAAGGTTATCACCTTACGCACATTATTATCTTTTAGCATGTCACCCTGAGCGACAGCGAAGGGTCTCAATGACAATCACGGGATTCTTCGCTCCGCTCAGAATGACATTGCGTAAGGTGAGTAAAGTTATTTGAAGAATAAAATTATTGTGTAGTTGATACTGAGCGTATACTTGAGGCAGAATAATGAACGAGAAACACACCAAAGGTGAAATGCACGGCTGTATCGTCTGTGGAAAATTATATCAACTGTATGTTGTCAGCGATGCTCAGGGAAAATTTATAGATTGCAAAGTGATGACAGCAGGCGGAAGACATGTTCCAAATCCGCACCGCCCGCTGGTGGCGTGTGAAAAGCATTCGGATGAAGATGTGGAAGCGGCGGTAATACGCGCCTATGGTCTACAAAAAGAAGATGATGAGTAGCTCATACTAAACGTGATCATAAAAAATTAACAAGGTGCTTCCGTACTTTCTTTGATCGCCTTCAATCAGATTTTTCAATTCAATATTGTCATATTCCATTGGGTCAATTTGCACGATGACCGTAGCATCTTCTGTCAGCCATCCCATATTGCCATCAATTAATTTCAAGGCGGTAGACCACATGATTTTGTATTGCGGCGGCGCGATATAAATATACTCAAATTGTTTATCCGCCTGCGCTGACAACATACTGAGGGCATCACCGCGCCGAATTTCAGTTTGTTTTTCAAACCCGCAATGTTCAATATTTTCTTTTATGGTTTCAATCGGCGCGCGGTTCATGTCTGAAAATCTCACGAAGGATGCACCGCGGCTTAATGCTTCTATCCCGATTGCGCCCGTGCCCCCAAACAAATCCCACCAATTCGAATCAATTACATCATCGGCCAGAATATTAAACAGAGCCTCTTTCACACGATCCATCACGGGGCGGGTCATGTCGCCCGGCACGGATTTTATCTTTCTACCCTTCGCAATTCCCGAAATGACTCTCAGGCTCATTCCACGCTCTTTCTTGCCGTCCAATAATTTTCATGGGAGGCAGTGATCGGGACAACGCATCCCGTACCGAGGATGAAACACCTGCCGTTTGTTTGCTTGATGGCATCTTGTGCTTCATTCCTGACTTGATCTGGATTTTCCATAGTTAGAGTATCCTGTCTCAAGCCTCCGCAAACCGCACCTTTGAAGAGACTCTGCGCCTCAGAAAGAGATGGGTAGGTCTCACGGTCGTGCCAGTTGACGATTTTAAAATCCATCAAAGTTAATAAAGAAAAATATACCTCTTTGCCGTGCAAGTGGAGCATATTGCACCACAGGTCTTTAGCAGGCTCAAGCGCTTTTTGGTCATAGGGCAAGCCAATGGTTTTGTACTCGATCAGTTCCAGCATGCTTCCCTGTGCGTGCTGGATGGCGTAGAAGATGCCGTCTACGCCAGTTTCGCGGACTGCTTCGACAAACTTCACAGTGGTTTTGGTGATGGTGTCTAGTCCCTTTATGACGGCTTCCGGATATTTTCTGATGTGTTCCATCAACAGATCATTGCCTGCCAGGTTCTTTGCCTGTGAAAGCGGATTAAATATGGTTTGGATGAGGGGAGTGTCCGGGTCGAGATTCTGCTTGATTAAACGGAGGCAGGCTAACTGTCCCGCCAGATGTGGCGCAGTTGGGTCAAGCAGGGGAAGTGTTTCCCAGTCTTTGGGTTTATGGATGACGCGTGTGATGTATCTTCTTGAACCTTCTGCGTCGCCCATCCATTGGTCTTGGACGCCCCAATCCTTTACTGCAAACGAGGAAGCAGGTGTGACTTTGACAATATCAAAATCATAGGCGCTTTGATATCCCAGTGTGGATGCGGCCAGCGCCTCGGGGGTTTGGTCTGCCTCAGGGAAGTGACGCCAGAGGGCGATGGGTGTACGGTCGGTGGTTTCGCCCTTCAGGCAGGCTTGAATACGTTCCCGGTGTGTGGTCATTTATAGTCTGCTTTCCAGGCGATGACGGTGATAAATTCCTTCCTGATATGTTTTAACAATTGTAAATCCGTTTGATAAAGTCGCGGCAAGGCTGGCTTTGTTCCAGGTTTCGATGCTGGCGAATATTTTTTTGAATCCCAGTTTGCGGCCTTCGTCCATTAAAGCTTTTTGAAGTGTGCGCCCCAGATGATGGCCGCGAAATTTAGAGTCTACTGTAAAGTATACGCACTCGACTGCATCCGCTTCATTTTCCATCTGGCTTTTGATGGTGATACTTGAAATGATCATTTGCAGGAGGATGAACGGACGGGAAAATAAAACTTTCAAGATTTGTGTGATAAACCACCTGCGGTCATGGATGAGTTGGGACGTAAGCGAGGATGGCTTGGGAGAGGCGAGGCTCAAACCCATAATTTCACCTGTTTTATTATTCTGCGCATAAAAACCGAAGGCTCGCTTGTCTTTGATGGCGATCTCAAAATATCTTAACACGAAGGGATAACCGAGTTTGGAGAGTAATCCCGCATCGCCCAATTGGATTTCGGCGATTCTTGGGAGCAGGCTGGGGTCAATTGTTCTTAGGGGGTGAAGTATGTAATTCATGGTTAAGTGTTTATGTTTAACTTTGTAAAATTCCCATCCGCAAGCTGATGGACTCCAGAGATCACGCCAGGCCGCGAATGAGGAAAGGTCCAAGTGAGCGGACAATGAAGGCCGGCAATCGTTTCCAAATTGCAATGGCAAGTTGGAATTTTGGATTCTTCTGATTGAGGGCTGGCAGTTCTTGCCCGGGCGCCAGCCAGTGCCAGTACGCGAGATTTTGTTTGCGCAGCGCCCATTTCATTTTGAAGACCTCGTTGCCAGAGCCGATGAGACTGCGGCCGAGGTCGAAAGTTTTTAAACCTTTTTGAATTGCGCGCTCGATGACGGTCCAGTAAAGGAATTCGCCCGCGTATGCTGAGCGGGTATGCCATAAAATATTTGCATGTAAATTAAATACGGTGTCTCTTTGAAAAATGAAGACGCCGCCACCCGCAATTTTTCCTCCGTTGTTGTAGAGTACAGCGAATTCAAGCGTATCGCCTAAATATTCCGCCATTTTGCGCAGATAGGTTTTTGAATGATATGGCGAGCCGAGTTCGTGCATGCTTTTTGCGAGGGCTTCGTAAATGTCATCCAAAAGTTCGAGATGACCGAAGCGGATTGAGAATCCCTTTTTGAGGGATTTGCGGATGTGGTTGCGGTGGTCTGATGAAAATGTTTTCAGCAATTCATCTGAGTTGGATGGTAAATCTATCCGGTAGGTAAAATATGCGGGGTCTTGCGACCAGTGATCGGGTGGGGAGGAAGCGCCTTCGTCAAATCGGATGGAAATATATTCGGCTTTGATGTCCTCGGCAAGACGGCGGGCTTCATCCAATAATAGATCGCGCGTTGCGTTGGTTTCAAATGCAAATCCGCCGTAACTGCCGAAGGGCGCTGTTGTCAGGTAGTGACCAAAGATCGGGTGTTCGATTTCAACAAGAGCGAGCGCGGCCAGCGGATGGGAATCTTCGGTCACGGCATAACGATAAATCTTGTAATGATAGATGTCAGATACAAAATTCATCCAGCTATCCAGTCCGCTAAAACTTAATTTTTTTTCAAGCGCTGGAAAATCCAGTGAGTCAACGCGTTGGATATTCATTGGGCTATCTCGTCCATATAATTTTCGATGGTTGAGATCGGGAAGGATTTCAAGAGGTCGTTTAAGAATGATAATTTGTTAATTGTGAAAGGGTAAAGCAACGGGTTGGCAACCATATCACGCGCGAAGCGCATCGGCCAGCCTGTGGGTGAGACAATTTCATAGGGATGCAAAAAGATCACAGGACTCAGCCCCGCTTTGAATTCTTTTTCGATGATTTTGAAAACAGTTTTGGTGAAGAGTCCGCTCATCATGCTTGAGCCGTAGGGGAATTCTCCCCCCAGAACCAATGGCAGGTTCATCCTGCGCGGCGCAAGAAAGGAGGATGGTTTGCCAAGCAAAGGCAGTGTGCTGACGGGCAATTCCCAGATATTGCCTTTTCGTAAAATAGTGCCTGCAGGAGCATAGAGCGAAGAACTGTATGTAAATTCGTTCTGTTCAAGGAGCGGATAAACGCCTTCAACGGTGTTGATCATCGGCGCGCGGAAGCCGCGTACTTTGTATTGTCGCCGCCAGGTTGCGGAAGTTTGCAGATCGTGTTCAATCTCAGAAATAATGGTTAACGGACGATGGATCTGACAATGAAAGCCGACTTCATGACCTGATTCAAATATTTTTTTCGGCAGTTCAGGATACCATTCCACCAATTCGCCGACCAGATAAAAACTTACTCTTACATCTTTTAATACTTCAAGGATGCGGTCAACCGCCTCGCGCGCAAAATTATCATCCAGTGTGCGGCGTTTTTCGGGGGAAAGAAAATCATACCTGCGGGAGGGGGCAAACCAGGATTCGTAATCAATTGTCAGCAACAAGCGTGGAGAGGGTGTCATGGCGGGCAGATTATAGCAGGGTTGTCAGGGGGCTTGTTTGATCACGCAGAATGTTGCGCCACTCCGTGAGATTTCCAAAAAGGTAGATTGATCTCTTAGGAACCGCAAGTCTTCATTCGAGCGGGTGTTTGCGAGGACATAGTCACCGGACTGGATGTCTTTTTGTTCTGTGCGGAAATCACGGATGCTGATGTCTGCGCTCGCGTAATAGGCCGCAATATAAGGTTCGCGCCTGACGAAAAGCTGCGACCCTGTCCCCGCTTCCTGATTGAACTTTAGAATTGCCTCCCGATAACAGGTCAGCCAATACTCTGTTTCATATTGACGGAATGCGCCGCGGATCCCTCCTGCAAAAGAATTGTAATAGGCGTATTCGTATGGATGCAGTTGGATCACAGGGATGATCCCAAATGCCAAAATAAATACAACGAAAATTGATTTAGCCCAATTCATTTTTATATATTCAAAAATTTTCTCAAAGGCAAATCCTGAAAAAATGAAAACAGGCGGCAGTATAAAGAGGAAGTGGCGAAAACCGTCATACATGGGAGGTTTGCGAAGAATGACGTATGCTGTTGGAATGATGAACCAGAGCAAAGTAAGAGCCAGGGCAATTCTTTTTTGATTGTTTGAAGTCCATAACCCAATGATCAATCCAATGATAAATAAGAGCCATATTGGTTCGGTTAGCGTGTAGCCAAGAAGGGTGGGCAGGTATCTGCGCGGCAATTCATCCGCTTTATATTGGCTGCCATTGAATAGGACAGTCAATTGCGTCGGGTTGTCGGACATAAACCCGAAGACCTCAATGAATTTTTGTAGGGGATTCGTCCAAAGATAGGGCCAGGCCATGAAGGCGATCAAAATGGTGAAAAGCGCGTAGACGGCAAAGCGCTTTATTAATTCGCTTCGCTTTATTTTACTGAGTTGAGCAAGTGCGTATATTCCCGTCAATACGGCGGCGAGGGGAGCCAACACACGAATGGAGGTTGCAATTCCAAGAAAGAATGCGGCTATAACGGCTTTTGTGTATTTAGGACTTTCATTTTGAGCAATTTCATCCACCATTTCAAAGCCAAAGCAGATTGCCCCGCTGAAAAAGACAAGGAATGGCATGTCTTTTGGGTTGATGAAAGCGTGTCCCCATAAAAGTGGCTGCCAGGCGAACAGGGCGGCGGAGAAAAGCGCGGACGGTTTACCCATCCACTTTATTGCAAAGCGGTAGAAAAGATAAATACCTAGTTGAAAAGTCAGGAAGTTGACTAGATGCCAGGCCGATGCCTGGTCAATGCCGAGAGATTCAACCAGTGAAACGAATGGACGCGCAAGCAAAATATAGGCAGGCCCGCGGTTGGCATGGTCTGTGCCGCTGGAACCGTAGGCATTTTCTAGGTTGAAATCCCCGCTGAACCATTCACTGGGCGAGTAGGCGTATCGAAGCGCGTCTGCGTAATCGTAAAAGAGCGGCTCATCCCAGGATAAGCCGTAGCTGCGAAAGGTCATCAAGCCGATTGCAATATTGATGATTAGCAGGATCAAAATGGGGTGTTGGCGGAGTTTTTGCAAGGTGGAAGATTTTTCCTCTTGAGTCAGTGAGCTTGCTTCCTTGTTCGGACAGCAAGCTGTCTGACTCCAGAGTCTGGAGTAAATTTATTTTTGAGCAATGCGATGTGCCTGGCGTTTTTTGGCTTGTGCCATTCGCGCTTTCTCTTCGTCGGTTTCCACGATCAGTGCTGGGACAGCACTTGGGTGTCCATCATCATCCAACGCGACATAAACAAGATAGGCTGTGTTTGTATGTGTCCGCTCGCCAGTGACGGGATTTTCTGCAACAACCTGAACCTCGGCCTCCATGGATGTCCTGCCCGTGTAAGTTACTTCTGCGTTGAGGATGATTAGATCGCCGATGCGGATCGGTTGTCGAAAGGTCATCGAGTCAATTGCCACGGTGACGACTTTCTTTTGAGCATGGCGCATACAGGCCAGCGCGCCGGCTTCATCCACCAGTTTCATGATCCAACCGCCATGCACATTACCAAGCAGGTTGGCGTGTTCAGGGTGCATTAACTGCGAGAGCGTCACCCGCGAGGCGCGAGTATTTTTTGCAGTGAGGTCGGTTATCATATCAAGATTTCAATCCATATCCTGTCTATATTCGCCCGAGTCGACCGTGTGCAGGCGTTCAGGCGCGTCCAGTAGAACGTCAATGACAGAATGACTGAGTTCAGCCATCATGGGCGGCAGGGGAATAGTCGCGGGTGGGTAAACTTTTTGGGGTTGCGGAGGCGGGTTGAGGCGCGGCTTGAGCGTGGAGGTCGTCCTTTTGCTGACGATGCGCGGCTCGTCCGTCAAAGTGCCGACGTAGTTTCCAAGCACGGAATACACTTCCTTCTGCGTGGTAGCAAAACCGATCCAATCGCCGTTGCGGTTGAATAAATATGGATACGACAGGAAGGCCTCTGCATCGCCTTGTGTTGTGTAAATGGGGATCAGCCTTGTTCGCGCCATTGGATTACCTTATCAGATATTGTCAATATCATTATACGTCCAATACCTGTTAACAAAAAAGTTCCACATCATTACAATTCCCACAGCCGCGGCCAGAGTAAGATTCTTTGCATAAAATCCTGAAGTGATGGTTGTTATGTGAAGCGAACTTTCGACAAAATGCAGTAAAGGCGGCTCGAGGTAGTGCAGGGTGGGGATGCGAATTGCAACGCCAGCCAGGTTTACAAGAAAGAACATACCCAATTGACCAAAAAGCGGGCGCGAGCGCGATTCGGGATATGTCCAAACGCGATTCCAGGTGAAATTATTGATGACCGCGCAGATGAAGGAGATCGTTCCTGCAACGACCAGTGACATGCCTGCCCAGTGCGAAAACGCGTTCATGACAGCAAAGTCGATCAATGCGCCCAGCGTACCCACCAGGGCGAATTTTAAAAACCGGCTGCGTTCTTTCGTATCTGTGAGGATCATACCAAGCCTAATTTATTTTTGAAGAATGGAATTGTGCGCAGGAGTCCTTCCTCAAGATTAACTTTTGGTTCCCATTTTAGGATTTTCCCCGCGCGAGTGATGTCAGGCTGGCGTCTTTGCGGGTCGCGCTCACTGCGTGCATCTTCCTGATAGACAATCCCCGCTTGATTGCCCGTGACTTTGTTGATGGCTTCAGCAAATTGCAGGATGGTCATTTCAATTGGGTTGCCGATGTTTACAGGATAATGTTCGTCTGAGTAGAGCAGTTTTGCAATTCCATCAACAAGATCGTCCACATAACAGAATGAGCGCGTCTGACCTCCATCGCCATAGACGGTGAGCGGCAGACCAAGCAGAGCTTGCTTTAAAAAATTTGGAAGGGCACGGCCGTCTTCGAGGTCCATGCGCGCACCGTAGGTGTTGAAGATGCGGACGATACTGGTATTCACGTCATGAAAACGGTGATAGGCCATCGTTAAAGATTCAGCAAAACGTTTGGCTTCGTCATATACAGCGCGTGTACCGATGGGGTCCACATTTCCGGCATAGGTTTCGGCCTGCGGATGAACTTCGGGGTCTCCGTAAATTTCACTGGTCGAAGCCAGCAGGAAGCGCGCGTTCTGCGTGCGGGCTAAGCCGAGGCAGTTGTGCGTTCCAAGTGCACCCGCTTTCATGGTTTGGATCGGCAGGTTAAAGTAGCCTGATTTCGACTGTGGATTTGGGCTGGCAGGCGAAGCGAAATGTAAGATTCCATCCACTTTTCCGGGCACAAAAATATAATTTGAAACATCCCGTTTATAGAACGTAAATTTCTCGTTATTGGCAAGGTGCGCGATGTTATCCGGGCTGCCTGTGATGAAATTGTCCATGCCAATGACTTCATGTCCGTCCGAAAGGAGATGGTCGCATAGATGAGATCCGAGAAAGCCCGCCGCACCTGTGAGTAATATTCGCATTATTTTTCCTCTTTCATGAGTTTATTTCCAATCAATTTTACCCAACAGCCCGTCGCCAGTGACTTGATGAGCGTCGCCGCTGCCACTGTCAATCAGCCAAAGATTGCCTTGATATACCACAGCAATTAAATCTCCCGTTTGTCCTTCAAGTGCTTCCGGCGCCCAGAATGGAGTCTGAGGCTCGATCCCGTTTGAGTCGGCAGGCGGGAAGAGCAATTTACTGTTCGAGCCGTCGCGATCCATGACCATCAATCGATATCGGCTTGAATCACTCTGCGCGATAAAGATGGATTGCAAATAGGCCACTTGAAAAGATTTTTCCCTTCCATTTGGTTTGATCGGTGAGATGGATGGATCGGAAAACATGCCGGCCGAACGGACGATTGAAACCGTCGCTTCGGTGCTGAACGAGGTGGCTGAGAGGTCAAAATAAGGCGACTCCTCGCTAGTTATAGGCGACGGCGCCGGCGCGTGGCTGACAAAATATAGACTTTTACCGTCTGCGCCCCAGGCCAGTGGAGGGATCCAGGCCCAATCACTGTGCGTGTTCAATGGCGTAATCTCCAGCAGGGGTTTGAGGTATCCGCCATCCTGGTCAACGAGGCCGATGCCATCGGGGCGCGAGTAAGCCAGAACACCGCTTGGCGAATACGCAAAGGACATTCCCCACCAACCGTATACGCCGCCGCTGTTTGTGCTCAATAACCTGCGCGGACTGCCTCCGGTAATACTGACTCGATAAAGATCATTATTTGCCTGCCAGCCGGGCGCAGCGCTGCGCGGCTCAACAGTGGAGTATGCAACCGAGTTTGTGCCGGGGATCCATGCCGCGAAATGCACCACGTTTTTTGCTTGCAGTGAGATGAGTTTGGGATCCAGGTTTCTTGTCCGCACTGCCCATAGTGTGTTTATTTCTTCATCCGCAGACTTGTTGGATTTTCGAGTAAATATCAAATATTCGCCGTTTGGTGACAGGGCAAAGATGCGTCCGTCCAGATCGCCAGTGCTGACAATGATGCGGCGGTTTGCGGTGGAATCTTCCATGATCCAGGCGTTGCCGCCCGCCAGATATGCCAGTGTGCCAGGAATATTTAACGGAGTGTAGGAAGATTGCGCGCCGACCATGACGATCTCAGGCAACGCTTCGCTCAATATAACAGTCTTTACCGCAGACTTGCTGATCTCAGTTTCATCCTCGAGGATTCTGCGGTAGGTTATTTCTTCCAAACCATTGACACCGGCTTGTACGAGCCTTGTCTCGCCTTCGGGCAGGGTTTCATTGCGGACGATCTGCCGTTCGAATGGGATAACAACCTGTTCGGTTTCAAAGAGTTCAACCACACGAGTTAATGTGATGTTGTCACCGTTACTTAGCAAAGTATAAAACGGCGGTTCAGTCTGATCGAGATTGCCCGGCACAATGCCCGCGCTTTGCAAGGCTTGCGTCACTGTGCTACCTGCCGTCAGGTTGATCTCGCGCGTTGTTCCATCTGCTATGATGGTGACGACGATCTCCTCGCCGATCTGCGGGGAGCGGCAGGAAACTGTCAGCCAGAGGCATGTTGATAGGATGAAGAGCAGGCGCAGGCGGAGTCCGAGGCGTGGCATGTCGGGTATAATCCAGCCGCTATTTGATCCGGCCGGTCATGGTCATGATCCCATCGGCAATCGCAATCGATTCCAGGCGGAAGCCAACTGCAACGGGTCCGAGAGTGCCGGTGAATGCTTCCGCGATGATTGCGCTTACTGCAGAGTTGATGCCTTCAGGGGCTGGGAAGGGACCGAAGTCTGCCGATGCGATTTCGATTTTCGGCTGTCCGGTGGTTTCGTCAACGCCGACGTTCATGGTAATCAGCATGTTTGCAGTGATCCAGCCGCGTGCGATCTTCCCGTAGATTTGCATTTGACCGTCACGAAGTAATATTTGCGGATCTGTGAAAGGCGGGCTGGTTTTTTGTGCCATTTTGTCCGCCAGGTAGGATGTGAGCTGGTTTTCGGTGATCTGCAATGAAACAAGGCCGGTTTCTGCGCCGGCGATCAAAGCTTGTTCAAGCTGCTGGCGCATGCCTTGACCTTCGTCTGGCGAGGCAGGCACAGTTTGGGCGGGGTAATCGGGCCCACCAACAAAGATGGAACAAGCCAATAACGCAAACGTCAGGGATATAATGAATAGATAAAGTCTGGAATTTTTCATACTCTTGGCTCTTTCAGATTTGAGAATATTATTTTTTTAGCGGAGTAATTATAGCATGAGCGACTCTCAATCCATTTCAAACACCGAATTAAGTCTTGCGGCGAAAATAGAGGCAATGTTGTTTATTTCTGCGGAGCCTGTGCCCGTCGGTCAGCTTGCGGCAGCGCTGGATGTGACACCTTCGGTAGTCGAGCGTGGGCTTATAGAACTTGACGAATCGCTCCTGGGCCGCGGCTTGCGAGTGCAACGAAATGCCGGGCGCGTGCAATTGACCACTGCGCCTGAGCTGGCTTCTCTCGTTGAGCTTTTTCTTGGTTTGGAAGCGACCACACATCTCAGCCGCGCCGCGTTGGAGACGCTGGCGATCATTGCCTATCAACAACCGGTCACGCGCCCGCAGGTGGATTCGATCCGCGGCGTGAATAGCGACGCCATGCTGAAAAGTTTGTTGAGCAAGGGTCTCATTCAGGAGGCGGGGCGCACGGAGGGGCCGGGCCGTCCGATTTTGTACTCGACCACGCCTGAATTTTTACAGCACTTCGGTTTGAGTTCGATCATTGAATTGCCGCCGCTGTCCGCGCCAGTGGAATTGGAAGCCGAACCTACGGAGTTATTGGAAGGTTAGTTATTTTATGCAGGAACGTTTACAAAAATTGCTTTCCCGGGCGGGGTATGGCTCCCGCCGTGCCTGTGAGGTGTTCGTCACCGAGGGGCGTGTGCGTGTGAATGGTAAGATCGCAGTTTTGGGGCAAAAGGCCGATCTTTCGGTTGATAAAGTTATGGTTGATGGAAAAGCGCTGCCAAAAGCCGAGTCGTTGACTTATATTGCCTTGTATAAGCCGCGCAATGTACTTTCCGCCGCCGAAGGACAGGATGGCCGCCAGACTGTGCGTGAATTAATCCCCATCGAAGGGCATCTTTATCCCGTTGGCCGATTGGACTTCGACTCGGAAGGGTTGATCCTGATGACCAATGACGGTGAGTTGACCAACAAGTTGACCCATCCGCGTTATGGACATCAGAAGGAGTACCGCGTGCTGGTGGCGCGCCGTCCAGATGAAAAACAGCTGGATGCCTGGCGCCGCGGTGTTGTTCTCGAAGATGGGGATAAGACCGCTCCCGCAGAAGTAAATTTTCTTTCCACTTCCGGCAAAGGCGCCTGGATGCGCGTGGTGATGGGAGAGGGTAAGAAACGTCAGATCCGCGAAGTGGGCAGGCTGTTGGGCTTACCCATTGTAAAAATCATACGTTTGCGGATAGGCACGTTGAAATTAGGCAACCTCAAGCCGCGCCAGTGGCGATATCTCACTGCCGATGAAGTGGATGAGTTGAAGGGTGATAAAGTACCGAAGATCAAGCAGATGGTGAGAACCAAATGACCTGTGAGATGAAGCAGATTGGAGTCGAGGATTGGGGACGCTATCTGTAAATGGGGTATACTCTCCTAAGTTGTATAAATTTATTTCATCGCCTTCCTTTTCTCTGACTTTAGGAGCAAAACATGAAAGCGGATCGTAAAACTACGAAACTGATATTCTGGGGGAAATCGAAAACACAAGAAGCGTCTCCAACGTATTTCAATTCACGCTTTACCCCCCCCCCCCCCGAAAATTTGTTCTAATTCTACGCAAGCTCATCAGCATTACCGCGCCAGACATTAAGGATCGGCTTCGGGATTGTCGTCGCGCCTATTGCCTGCGCCGCCGCTTTAATCATCCTCGGCATTTTTTGCCACCTCAATTTGCGAGTTCGCTCATCATAAGGAAACGAACATGAACATCCAAAAGCCAGTTTCTTCTCTGCTCGTTTTGTTGATCACAGCCTGCACAGCGAGTGCATCACCCGCCCCCGCGCTCACCTTGCAAAACACAACTCTCGCGCTTATCAAGAAGGAAACTCTTTTATGCGTATCTTGACCAGTATTCGCTTCCGTTTGATCCTGCTCGTCCTGTTGGCCATCCTGCCACTGGCGGGGATGAGTGTCTACAGCATACAGGAGGATCGCCGCTCCGCCGGTGAGCAGACCGCCGCCGGGGCGCTGAACCTGGCGCGCCTGGCCGCTATTAGCCAGCAGACTCTCGTTGACCAGGGACAACAACTGCTCTTCACCCTGGCCCAACTGGATGCGGTCCGCGCAGGCGACCCTGCCGCCTGCAACGTTCTTCTCGCCCGCCTGCTTCCCAACTACCCCCATTACACCAACATCCTCGTCGTCAACCCGGATGGCCGCCCGAGGTGCAGCGCCACCCCGTCCTCAGGCACAGTGAACTACACTGACCGCGATTGGTTCCAGCGCGCCATGCAAACGCGCGCTTTCACAATTGGCTCTTTCGTCATCGGGCGCATCACCGGCAAGCCGTCTCTGCCGATGGCGTTTCCCATTCTCGACCCGCAGGGACAGG
>JAUXUL010000046.1 GCA_030680795.1 Anaerolineales bacterium
CCTGTCCCTGCGGGTCGAGAATGGGAAACGCCATCGGCAGAGACGGCTTGCCGGTGATGCGCCCGATGACGAAAGAGCCAATTGTGAAAGCGCGCGTTTGCATGGCGCGCTGGAACCAATCGCGGTCAGTGTAGTTCACTGCGCCTGAGGACGGGGTGGCGCTGCACCTCGGGAGGCCATCCGGGTCGACGACGAGGATGTTGGTGTAATGGGGGTAGTTGGGAAGCAGGTGGGCGAGAAGAACGTTGCATGCGGCAGGGTCGCCTGCGCGGACCACATCCAGTTGGGTCAGGGTGAAGAGCAGTTGTTGTCCCTGGTCAACGAGAGTCTGCTGGCTGATAGCGGCCAGGCGCGCCAGGTTCAGCGCCTCGGCGGCGGTCCGCTCACCGCCGGAGCGGCGATCCTCCTGGATGCGATAGACATTCATCCCCGCCAGCGGCAGGATGGCCAACAGGACGAGCAGGATCAGACGGAAGCGAAGGCTGGTGAAGATACGCATAAAAGGGTTTCCTTCTTGGTGAGCGCGGCAAACACGGTGATACCGGGCAAAATCAAAGCTACCAGTGCAAATCCCGAATTGGAACGGTTACCGATATTTGCACTTTTCATCATACCTCCCGTGCTGAAAAGTTCAGGCGACCAGAAAACAAATCAATAGCACCCCTTTATAATTATATTCATACCAGGCTGCAAAACAGGCTTCAAACGATCAACTTTATGATAATCACCATTTATCGAGACTCCCCCCCGAATTTTCTAACTCGGCAAGCCAAAAAAGGTCTCCTGCGAACGGCGCAGAAGTTTCATTCCACTACAAAGCCCGTTGACCAACCCAACCTCGCAAACAAAAATCTCCCGTCCACGACGGGAGATTTTATATACTTTCACTTCAAATTGCAATTGCCTGTTCTTTCATTATTTGTTCCAAAAAAGGCGTGATCTTTTTCGATTTGATTTCTCTTGGGGTAAATCCTTGTGCCTGAACAGGCTCTAAAATTCTTGCAGAAGCAATCCCAAGCAATTCCAGGCGTTTGCGATAATTATATTTCGTCCAATCGCCAGAAATTACAATTAAATCAATATCACTGCCTTCGCGCGCAGTCCCTGTGGCTTGCGAGCCATAAAGTAAAATACGCGCAGGTTGAATCCCCATTTTTTTCAATTGAATGCGGTATTTTTTTACTATGCGTTTAAGTTCGAGTGTTGTTTTAACCATTGCAGAATCTCTTGAGTTTGGTTCAGATAATCTTTGACGACTGATTTTGGATATTCCTTCAACGAACGTTGTAAGTCATCGGGATATCGGGTTGGGATGCTTGCCGTGTTGATTTTGCCTATGAAATCAAGATAACTTTCAGGAAGTTCCAATCTGCTTGTTTTTACCAGGTAAATCAAATCGTGCGTTTTGATTGGCAGGCTTTGTGTCACTTCTGCAACATGTGCTTTGAGTATTTTCTCCAGCGAGAGGTGACATAAAAACACAACATACAAATATCGCCCCGTCTCCAACATGTGACGGGCAGTTTCGATATCATAATCGGTAAGCGCGATCCAATTTGCTGTGTCTTTTCGCATGATTTAGCAACCTGTGTAAAATTATACCTCTAAAAAATAGCCATACATTCTTCTTCCATCCGCCAAAGTCCGTTGACAATATCCGTTGACCGCCCCAACCCCACAAACAAAAATCTCCCATCGCGAACAGAAGATATAAAATGACTTCACCTCAAACGCGCAAGTTGATCGAGTATTTAAAGGCGTTAAGATTAGCCATGAATCAACATGTTTTTTAGAGGATTATGGCGTGGATAGTTATTGACACAGCTTGTAACAACGCGGCGGCGCACGCGCAGAAAGCAGCATAACCACTCGTTTTGCTCTGAGCAATAAGAGCATTAGCTAAATTATTAAGATCCTGACTGTATGCATGTCCCATGTATTCACCCCCCATAGGGTTACCGCCCAGTGACTGTCCAAGGTTGCCTGTCGGTTTTACGACATAAATTGCAAAACTTTTTGGAGTTTCAACAATCGCACTTTTTAGCCATAGTAATCCAGCTGCAAAGGCAAATAACGCTGACAGGATATCGATTGTAATCATTGCTAATAATCTCCTTGCGAACCTACTATCAAAAAAACTGTGGGGTGCGCCTGTTTCCCTAGTCCGCACCGACATTTACTTAGCAAATAGGTCCCAACGCCAGAATTCCGCTTTGCAGTGGGAACTTATTTAGCACCTTGCTTGCTCTATCGCTGATTTAGACATACCATAATGTGATAGAAGTTCTCGAAGTTCTTCCATGTTTGTCGCCACTTCAGGCATTATGAAATTATCTTTTGGGCGTTCTTGTCCCGTTATATCATTTTTCCCCAATTTTGTTTCATCTCGCCCCACAATACAAACATGTAAATGGGTGCTAATACCTTTTGTGGGCATTTTCTTAATCGCTGATGTTACAGATACCATAAGTCCCAGTGCCGAACCACCCTTCATGCCTATTTCAAGTTTGAACATACCAAAATCATTTTCAAGAGATTGCAGCACTTTAATATACTTAGCTTTTTTCTCTCCGGAACCAATGGAAACAATTTCTGCTGAATTGGCTAATAAAGGCTTGAACTCAGGAGCCTGAAATCTATATACATAGCACCGTGCCCATGGCGCAGCTCCATCATTATCTTTTGGGTGAGCTGACAACAGTATAAGTTCACATCCTCCATCTCTAAATTTTTTGGGGAAAGTATTAAACAATTCTCTTGTGCCTATTAGTAACCACTCTGCTATATAAACTGGATTCCACCGAACATTTGGTTTTGAATTTAATGATGCACTAATTTGCTCAACTACCTCAAAACCAATTTTCACAGAGCCCGCAAACCCTAATGCCAACCCCGGAGCAATGTTGTATATTTTTTGCAGGCAGTCCACTTCTTTGCCGTTCTGCAATGTGACTCTTATGTCGGAAAGCCCAACGGCGTGACCAAATGGCCCAGCGCGCCCAATAACCCATGTCATAGGTTTCGATTATACTTCGCATTGCAACTCCAACGGAACATGCACCACGCAACACCTAAACTACCCAACCACGAGACCACATGACTACCCAACTCATCGAATGCATCCCCAATTTCTCCGAAGCACGCCGCCCCGAAGTCATTGACCAAATCGTCGCCGCTATCACCTCCGTCGAAGGCGCGCGCCTGCTTGACCGTTCCTCCGACCTTGACCACAACCGCACGGTGCTGACCTTCGCGGGCGCACCCAAAGCCGTGGAGGAGGCCGCCTTCCGCGCCATCAAGACCGCCGCCGAACTGATTGACCTAGACCAGCACACGGGCGCGCATCCGCGCATCGGCGCGACGGACGTTGTTCCTTTCGTCCCGTTGCGCGGTGTCACCATGGACGAATGTGTTGCACTTGCCAAAAGGTTGGGTCAACGCGTCGGAGCCGAGCTCAGCCTGCCCGTCTATTTGTATGAAGCGGCGGCAACTCGTCCCGAACGGACGAATCTCGAAAACATCCGCAAAGGACAATACGAGGGACTCAAAGTCGAGATTGAATCCAATCCTACACGCAAGCCTGATTTCGGTCCCGCAAAACTTGGCGCGGCGGGAGCCACTGTCATCGGCGCGCGCAATCCGCTGATCGCCTTCAATGTCTATCTCACCACCGACGATGTGGGCATCGCCAAAAAGATCGCCAAAGCCATTCGTCATTCATCGGGCGGGCTTCGTTACCTCAAGGGGCTGGGCTTGCTTGTGGACGGGCGCGCGCAGGTCTCGATGAACCTGACGGACTTCCACGAAACGCCGCTTGCGCGCGTGGTCGAAACCATTCGCCGTGAGGCCCAGCGATACGGCGTCGCCATTCACCACAGCGAACTCGTCGGATTGATTCCGCAGGAGGCGTTGGTGGATGCGGCGGTCTGGTACACCCAACTGGATCCATTTGACAAGGGACAAATTCTCGAAAGTAGACTCTTCACGTTATCCGATTCCCAATTCTCGACTCCCGCCTCCAACTCCCCTCAGCCTGTTTCCTTCATAGACGAATTAGCCGCCCCGACGCCGACTCCCGGCGGCGGTTCTGCGGGAGCCTACGCGGGCGCCATGGGCGCGGGCCTGGTCGCCATGGTGGCAGGACTAACCATCGGCAAAAAGAAATACGTTGAAGTCGAAGCTGAAATGCAAGCTATTCGCGTCATGGCTGAGAGTCTACGCAAAGAACTCACTCAATCCGTGGACGACGATGCCGCTTCTTTTGAAGTGTTAATGGCTACGTTCAAACTGCCACACCTGCCCTGGCGGGCGGTGCCAGGGAAAGAAACTGATGAGCAAAAATCCGAGCGCAACACCGCCATCATCAAAGCCACACTCAACGCCGCGCATGTCCCTTTGCACGTTGCAGAAGATTCTGTAAAAGTGATGGAGCTTGCGCTGAAATGTGCGCAGCGTGCCAACCTCAATGCCATTAGCGACTCTATGTCAGGCTTCGCCATGTCCCGCGCCGCGCTGACCGCTGCCGGCTGTAACGTGAGAATCAACATCAATTCGTTGGAAGATAAGTCAGCAGGGGAGAAGATGTTGAAAGAACTCTCTGTCCTCGAAAAGAAAGCCGAAAAATTAGAAAAAGAAATACGCGCTGTCATGAAAAAGCGCGGCGGGATTTAACTCTGGAGTCAAACAGCAAGCTGTTTGACATTCTCTAACCCCGTTCAGCAAGCTGAATGACTCCAAAGTCAATCATCAAAATCATCAAATATATCAACACGATCAAACGGCTGACTTATCACAGTATCTTGAAAATCAACATCTGCCTTTTCCAAAAACCAGCGATAACTGCAAAATGGATAATCCTCCGCGTTCTCAACCAATCTGTGTTTGACTGGATTAAGATGAACATAATGCAACCTGGCGTAGTAGGAGGTTTCATGTGTGATGCAAGTATCCCAGTAGTTGTACCAAACTTTTTGCCCTAATGTTTTATCCAGTTTATTCAACTCAACCGCAGATTTGGAATGTATTTGTCGAATTAATTTCTCCAGCGTCAATGCGTTTTCAGGAGCCCGTCCGATAAAATGGTAATGGTTTTCAAGAACTGCCCATGCTTCCAAATCCCAGCCCCAATGATTGGCACGCTCAAATAAAATATCACAAACAAGGGATTTGTGTTTATCATCAGTCAACAATCGCTTGTTATTCAAAAGCGATCCCGTCACAATATACATCGCATTCGGCACAAAATAATGCGGCGGGTTATGTGGATATGTTTTATAAATATCATCCATCGTTATAGTATATTCCAACTCTGGAGTGCAGGAGCTTGCTCCTGCACATCGCCAGCAAGCTGGCGGACTCCAGAATTAGACCCTGGAGTCGGGAAGCTTGCTTCCCAGACCAGAAAAACAACCTTAATGAATCGTAGATTGACTCTTTTCCTATTCCTTCTTCTCTCAGCCTGCGCGCCTGCTCCGAGTTTTGTCGCGTTGCCTGAGGTTGCAGCAACTCAATTGGTTATCGTACCCGAACCGACAGCGACATCCATCCCGCCCTTGCCGGCGGCGACATTGATCCCATGTGACCCCGCTGTTGAAGATTTCTGTATCGTGGAAGGGAATTTTATTTTCCAAAACCCGCTTGGACCAGATTCTGTCCCTGCGATTGCGCGCAGTTACCCCTATGGATCAACTGATAATGGAAGGCGAGACCCTCATCATGGTGTGGATCTTGAAAGCGAGGAAGGCGCGCCGGTATTTGCCTCCGCGGCGGGTGCAGTGATATTTGCCGGCCCGGATCGTGATACCCGATTTGCCACATGGAAAGATTATTATGGAAATGTGGTTGTCATCCGACATGATAACGGTTTATATACCCTTTATGGGCACTTATCACGGATAGATGTTGCAGTGGGAAATCGGGTGAGTGGCGGGGATGTCATTGCGACCGTAGGGCATACGGGCGTCGCCATTGGGGGTCACCTGCACTTTGAAGTTCGTAAAGACGGCGACGGCACTGATTATTTCTCCACGGAAAACCCCGAACTGTGGCTGGTATTACAGGATGGATTTGGAGCTTTGTCCATCACCCTGGATTCAAAAATTAGTCACAAAATTCAGCGGAAACTTTCGATATGGCGTTATTTTGCAGGGACTGATACCCCGCAAGAAAGCTACTATGCCTTCACCTACCCGAAGGGTTTTGAACAAAACAAAGAGGATTTTGTATTGAGCAATCTGCCGCCCGGGCGCTATCGCATTGCATTCACCGATTCGACCGGGCTGTATGACCGCTGGGTCAATGTTGAGGCGGGTAAACTGACGCAGGTTGTCTTTGTTGTCGAGTAGCTATTCCTCTAAAGTCGAAACATCACCCTCGGGCAATCCCTGAGCCCTGGCCTTCAATACGCGGCGCATGATCTTGCCTGAGCGCGTCTTGGGGAGTTTATCGAGGAACTTTACCTCTTCAGGTCTTGCGATCGGTCCCATGTGTGTAGACACATGCTGGCGCAGTTCTTCGGCTAATTCAGGCGAGGGCGCAAAACCAGAGCGCAATAAAACAAAGGTGTGGATGGCTTGCCCCTTAAGCTCGTGCGGCAGCCCGATGGCGGCTGCTTCTGCAACGGCAGGGTGACTCACCAAAGCCGACTCAACTTCCGCGGTTCCCAGGCGATGACCTGAGACTTTGATGACATCATCCACGCGGCCGATGATCCAGAAGTAACCGTCCTTGTCGCGTTTGGCGGAATCGCCTGTGGTGTAACGGCCTGGAAACTTGCTCCAGTATTGACTTACGTAGCGTTCGTCGTCGCCATAGATCGTGCGCAACATGGCGGGCCACGGATTCTTCAAAACGAGATAGCCTTCTTCTCCATCAGCCACGGGTTGGCCTTGTTCGTTGACGACCTCCGCTTCCTGTCCAAAGAATGGACGTGTGCCAGAGCCGGGTTTGAGCGGCAAAGTCGGAGTCGGTGTGATCATGAACATGCCCGTCTCGGTCTGCCACCAGGTATCCATGATCGGGCATTTCTCCTTGCCAATGACGCGGTGATACCAGCGCCATGCTTCGGGGTTGATCGGCTCGCCGACTGTACCGAGCAGCCTCAAGGAGGAGAGATCGTGCTTGTTGGGCCACGCCTCTCCAAAGCGCATCAATCCGCGAATGGCGGTTGGTGCGGTGTAGAGTATGGTAATCCCATAACGTTCCACGCATTGCCACCAGCGATTCGGATACGGGAAGGTGGGTCCGCCCTCGAACATGAACGAAGTCGCGCCATTGATCAATGGACCATACACGATGTATGAGTGACCTGTCACCCAGCCCGGGTCGGCCGCGCACCACCAGCGGTCTTCCTCTTTGATGTCAAAAACATACTTGAGCGTTGTGTAGATTCCGACCATGTAACCGCCATGCGTGTGCAGGATGGCTTTGGGCTTGCCCGTTGAACCGGATGTGTAAAGGATGTAAAGTGGATCTTCCGCGTCCAGGACTTCGGTGGCGCATTTTCCGTTTGCGATGGGAAGAGCACACATGTCGTGATACCAGTGATCGCGGTTCGCCTCCATCGGCACCTCGTGGCCGATTCGCTTAACGACGATCACGTTCTCCACCGACGGGCAGCGCTTGAGCGCGTCGTCCACGGTGCGTTTGAGTTCCACGATTTTGCCGTTGTTGTAACTGCCGTCCATGGTAATGACAAGTTTGGACTGACTGTCTTCAATGCGGCCCTGCAAAGAGTCGACCGAGAAACCGCCGAAGACCACTGAATGGATCGCGCCGATCTTCGCGCAGGCCAGCATGGCGAACGCAATCTCAGGCACGCGTCCCATGTAAATGGTCACACGGTCGCCTTTGACGATACCCATGGCTTTAATGATGTTCGCCATGCGGCTGACTTCGCGGTTCATTGAATAATACGAGAAAGTGCGCTCGCTCTTGCCGTCTTCGCTTTCCCAGATCAATGCCAGTTTGTTCTTGCGATGGGTTTTGAGGTGCCTGTCAATCGCGTTGTGGATGATGTTCGTCTTCGCCCCTACGAACCATTTATAGAAAGGTTTATTGGAATCATCCAGAACCTTATCCCACTTTTTGAACCATTCCAATTCAGAGGCTTCGTCCCCCCAAAAGGCTTGCAGATCCTTGCCTGCTTTTTCAGCGAGCGCGTCCCAATCCTTCAAGCGCGCCTGTTCGATCACCTGTTCCGACGGATAGTAAACTTCGCCTTCCAATTCCTTTGGTTTACTGGTCTTTGCCATGAGTGTCTCCTGACTTTGGTGTGAATATTAGGGGTTATTTTATCCGCTTTTATTGATATTGGAGTCAGAAATCTTCTATTCAATAAAATCCAAAATCTTATGAAATGCGCCTGCAAAGGGCAGGAACCACGGGCGTCCATCATACAACCCCAGCGGCGCATTCGGGAAATCAAATTGTGCAAAAGGGTGCTCTTTGATATTTCCCTTCAACATCGCCTCGGCAACCGTCTTACCCAGATGCGTGCCCATTGCTACGCCATGCCCCGCGTAACCGAGCGAATAAAAGACCCCATCCAACTCACCGACGTGCGTCATCATGTCAAATGCAAAATCAAGTGTGCCGCCCCAAACAAATTCCACCTTCGCATCCGTCAATTGCGGATACACTTGAATCATCTCGCGCTGTAAAATCTCGCCGCTTTGTTTGATCGTATTTTCATTCTCTGGGAAGAATGCTGCGCGCCCGCCGAAGATCATGCGCTGATCCCACAGTCGAAAATAATTCAGGAAATGTTTGTAATCAAAGATCATGCGATTCTTCGGGCTGAGTTCATGCGCGAGTTCATCAGACAATCTTTCCGTTGCAATAATGAACGATCCGATCGGGATGATCTTCCTCTGCAATTTCTTTGTGACATTTCCTGTATAACCGGAAGTCCCCACAAAAACGGATTTTGCATATAAAGAGCCTCGCTCTGTCTCGATGACAAAACGCTTCTGACTCCGCTCCAGCCTGCTGACTCGCGCCCTGGCACAAAGCAAGGCCCCGGCATTTTCCGCTGCGCGTGCGAGACCTGCCACGAATTGTGCAGGGTTCAATCCCGCGCTGGCCTCATCCAACAATGCGCCGTGATAGATATTTGAGCCGATCTCGCTATTCATTTCTCCGGGCGGCACAAGCCTGACCTTATGATCGAATTCCCTGGCCATGAAATCCACTTCGACTTTCAAGGCTTCATAATGTTTTGACTTATTTGCCGTCAGCAGGTGACCGGACTTTGCAAATCCGCAATTGATATTTTCCTCTTTGATTATTTGCTCGACGGTATCCACTGAATCAAGTGAATATTGAAATAGTTTTTTTGCCAGTTCACGCCCATATTTTTTGATGACAACCGCCATCCCCACTTTGAGTCCTGTCAATGCCATGCCGCCGTTGCGGGAGCTTGCTCCCCAGCCAAATGTTTCCGCTTCCAACACAACAACTTTTGCGCCCTGCTTTGCCAGCCTCCAAGCCGCGCTCAAGCCCGTATACCCGCCGCCGATGATCGCAAAATCCACTTCCGATGGAATCGGTGTCAGATTTGCATCATCGGGCATATTCACCGTTGTGTGCCAGTAGATTTGTTGATTCATGATTCGATGCTCCAGCCGCCGTCACCGGCGGCGAACTTCAACTAAGCGCCGAGGACGGCGCTTAGGGCAGAATAGATTTCCAATCCAGCTCTTCAAATGCTTTATGCAGGCGATGTCCATCTTCAACAGGGATGTATTCCAAATTCATAAACATGACCTGTGCGATTTCTTTTACTGCATAAGGTGGGACAATATCATCCTGCATTCCATGCACAAGCACAGTTGGCACGTCAATGGGCGCAAAATGCTCCGACGTGAATTCAGTCAGCATCAACGCAGGCGCAAGCAGGACGAGTTTCCGTACTTGTTCAGGATGCCTGCAAGTGAAGACCGCGCCCATCAAACCGCCGTAGGATGAGCCGATGATTGTCCACTCCTTTTGATCGCCCAGGATCGGATGCAGCTGTTCCATGCGTTCTTCGAATGAGCCGGTGAAATCGGGCGTGAGCATGCCGGGAAAAAGCTGCGCGAATTGACGAGCCTTTCCGCTCTGGCTGGTGCTTTCGAGCCCGTGCAAATAAATGATGCTGGAGTTGTCAATCATTCGATGCTTTCATTAGGTACTTTCTTCTCTCCCCCCATGCTTGAGACCTGGATGAAAATCCCAGCGATAAGCAATATGATAAAAGTAATGCCTCTGATAGCATCACTTAGATTAAGCGCTTGGACGAGCAATGCCGCGCCGCTGAAGGAAGACAGACCTATCAATGCCCAGTCAAATAGGACGCTGACGAGCACGATTCCAATCAGACCACCGACAATCCAACTTATCCAGTTGATATCAAGTCCCAACGCACCAGCGATTGCGCTGAAAATGGAACCACCCAGGAAAAAACCTGCAATGCCGATTGCAAGTGTCTGAAAGAATCTCGCCAGGATCGCAAAGGCAATGCCAACTGCGAGACCAAATATGATGGTGAGCCATTCTGGCCCTTTAATAATGCTTGTTGCAAACTGAACGCCTGCTACAAACCCACCTGCCATGACGAATAACCAGAACAATCTTCGGCCTGCCACCAGCAATGCCGCACCAAAGATAATGTTGATGATTGATAACATTTTTACCTCCAGATCATTTCAATATGTTGTTTGATTTGGGCCTTTTGGAATCGATTTTGTATTCTCTTTTGATTTCTTTGTAGCAGCAGTTTTTCGCACTGCTTTGACTGTATCTTTTTCATTTGTAACCTCATCAGGAATGAAATCTTCCGTTTTTTCTTCCATAAGTGGTTCTTCAAGTTTTAATCCCGAGATCGGTTGGGCGCGCAGGAGTTCCCGCAGTTCAGCTTGAAGCGGCGGAGGAAATGATGTGGATATACGCCGCAATGTCACTACCGTCATTGGGTTCTGTGAATGGGTCAATACCTGCTTGAGCATGAAGGTGGTTTCATGCGCCGAAGCGCGATACAACGCCACGATCAACTCTGTCAGATCGTTCTGCAAGATGGATGGGGCATCTT
This sequence comes from Anaerolineales bacterium, assembly GCA_030680795.1. Lineage (GTDB taxonomy): Bacteria > Chloroflexota > Anaerolineae > Anaerolineales > Villigracilaceae > Villigracilis. The sequence continues at coordinate 11,069 of JAUXUL010000046.1, forward strand.
CAATAACCGGCTCGACAATATCAAGGATGGGTGGCAGGTTAGCGTATGATGTATCCGCGATCATGGGCAGCAGGGCTTGGATACCGTTCGACCAGCTCCGTGAGCGTTTGGGGTGCAGGTATTCGCGTACAAGGGCCAGGAATTGATTGGGTGTTTCCTTCCTCATGCGCGTCAGGCTGGTGGATAGCAAAGCCGAACGAACATGCGGGTCGCGGATCTGTTGAGTCCATGCGGTCAGGCGGGGGAGCAGGCGTTCCTCCTGCGGCGGGATATGTCCCAGTAAAAATGCCGCCAGCAGGCGTGTTTCCAGCGCGCCATCATCCCATAGAATATCTGCCAGTTCAAGCGCAAATACTGGATTGGCTTCTGCTGCAGCGCGCAGTTCGTTTTCAATTTGTGTGAGTACTGCGGGAGGAGTGCGATAAGTCTTTAGGTTGGAACCGGGGGCAACGTTTTCTTTTGTCCGCAAGGTGTGATTGACGTAGAACTCAAGCATCTCGCGTAAATGCTTCATGAATTCATCTGGCAGAAAGAAAAAATCTGCCAGGCGATTGGCTTGTTTACGGAGGCGGGCGAGGTCTATGGCGGGCATGGGCGAAGAGATCAAGTGCGAGGTGTCAAGTGTCAGGTGGTTTGGTTGTCAACCTGACACCTGACACTTAATCACGCGACACTGTTTAATATGTTCTTGCAAAATACACTTTACGTTTGGAAGGCTTGCCGCAGACGATACAAGTCCCTTCCACATCAGGTTGATTAAAGGGAATGTTGCGCGTGGTGGCTTTGCTATCTTCCTTCACCTTGGTTTCACATTCACGCGATTCGCACCAATAAGAGAACGCCCAGCCGCTCTCCAATACTTTCTTCATCTCGTCATAATCCTTGGGGTCATGAATGTTGGCATCGCGGAATTCGGTGGCGCGTTTGAGGAGTGAATCCTGTATCTCGACCAGCAACCCGCTTACAGTTGAGTCCAGCCCCGTCTGTGGGACGAAGGATTTGCCTTCTTTGCCAGGCTTGTCCCGTCGGGCAAGGGCGACCGACCCCTTTTCCACATCCTTGGGACCCACTTCAATGCGGATGGGAACACCGCGCATTTCCCAATCGTTGAATTTGAATCCAGAACTGACATTATCGCGGTCATCCATTTTGAGGCGAATGCCCGCGGCTTTGAGTTCCTTGAAGATGCGGTCTGCCACTTCCATCACTTTGGCTTTCTCTTCAGGAGTTTTGAAGATGGGCACGATCACGGCTTGAATAGGAGCAAGGCGTGGAGGCAGGACGAGACCCTGGTCATCGCCGTGTGTCATGATGATCGCGCCGATCATGCGCGTGGAGAGACCCCACGAAGTTGTTTCGCAGAATTGCAAGGTGTTGTTTTGATCCACATACTGGATCTCGAAAGCCTTCGAAAAATTCTGACCGAAGTAATGCGAGGTGGCAGATTGTAGCGCGCGCTTATCCTGCATCATGCCTTCGATGGAGGTGGTGATCTGCGCGCCTGCGAAACGTTCAGTGTCGCTTTTTTCGCCTTTGATGACAGGCAATGCCGCTTCGTTAATTGCGAAGTCTGCATAAATATCAAGAATGCGGAACATTTCATCTTTGGCTTCCTCGGCGCTTACGTGCGCAGTGTGACCTTCCTGCCAGTAAAACTCGGCAGTCCGCAAAAAAAGTTTCGTGCGCATTTCCCAACGCAGCACGCTGCCCCATTGATTAATCAGGACGGGCAGGTCGCGCCATGATTTGATCCACTTGGCATACATGTAACCAATAATGGTTTCAGATGTAGGCCGCACAACCAAAGGCTCTTCAAGTTTTTCGCCGCCGCCATGCGTGACCACGGCAAGTTCAGGTGCAAAGCCCTCCACATGTTCCTTTTCTTTTTCAAAGAACGACATGGGGATAAGCATGGGAAATGCCGCGTTGACATGTCCCGTCGCTTTGAATTCCTTATCGAGCGCAGCGGTGATGTTTTCCCACAACGCCCAGCCATAAGGCTTCACCACCATACAACCGCGCACAGGCGCGTAATCAGCCAGGTCTGCTTTCAATACGAGTTGGTTGTACCATTCTGAAAAATCATCGGCGCGTGTTGTTAATTTATCTTCAGCCATTTTTCCTCTTTGTGTTTATATAACCTGTTGGTCGGGTATGGCGAGTGCACTTCGAGCCTATATCAAGGCCAACAAGTGACAAGTATGGTTATTATTTTATGTTTACTTTTCATCGGTGGTCTCGGTACGCTCTTCGCAAAGAGCGCTCATGACTTCTCGACCACCAATCTATCCAACCACTCAACGAATCTTTTCCACTGCAGTTTTTACATCTTCCGCAAAGTATAACAATTTACGTTGATGTACGGGCATATAACTTTCAAATTCCTTGAAGAACTGATCGAAGGTGGACTGCCAACCGCGTCCGACCAGTATGAGAGGCCTCGGAGGCAAAGACTCCACGATCATCAGATTCCACATCAACGAAACTTCTGTCAATGTGCCAGCACCGCCAGAAAGAGCCATGGCCGCCTCGCAACCTTCGATCAAAGCCAACAAGCGCTCCATGAGTGAATTCTTTCGTCTTTCTTCTTTCACCCACGCATTCGCGCTGGTCTTTCTCCACGCTTCAATATCTTCACAAGTCACACCGATCACATGTCCACCCGCATCAGATGCACCGCGTGAGACAGCTTCCATCGTTCCCATGTAACCGCCGGTTAATACAGCGTGTCCGCGCTCAGCGAGTAATTTGCCAAGTTCGCGGGCTTCTTCATAGCCTGATGATCCTTCTTTTGGTTGTGCGCCGCCAAATACTGTTATGTTCATTTTTAACCTGCCTGTTTACCTGTGTACTTGTATACCTATTTACTGATCTTCAACATCCCAGATCTTCAAATCCTGTTCATCTCTGGTTATAAACAAAAACGGCTCGCCAAATCTGGGAGCCGTTTGGACGCACAAAAGCGAACCTAGCCAGACCTGGTAGATTTACAGCGCAGCGTTCGAGGGGACGGGTTCATCAACATGCCGCCGATTATAAGGGTAAAATTGAATTTATGCAAAAGGATGATTTGCTCCGCCTCCTGCGCGACCCGAACCTGATCCCGTCCAACAAGCAGACTCTCCTCTTGAGTATCGCCGACCAAGCCGCATCCATGGACATGCCCTGCTACCTCGTCGGCGGCTTCGTGCGCGACCTCTTGCTCAACAAGCCCGTCAATGACCTCGATATCATCGTCGGGGGCGACGCCATCAAACTTGGGAAAGCCCTCGTTAAAAAATTCGGCGGCAAACTCACCACACATCAAAAATTCCACACTGCCATCTGGCACCCTTCGACTTCGCCCAGGGGGAGCCTGATACCTAACACTTCGACACCCGACACCATTGACCTCATCACCGCCCGTTCTGAAACCTATGAACACCCCGGCGCATTACCAACGATAAAACCAGCCACCATCGAAGATGACCTGCGCCGCCGCGACTTCACGATCAATGCTATGGCAATCCGCCTGGATGGCGATCACTTCGGCGAATTGTTTGATCCCCTCGGCGGACAAAATGATCTCGAGCAAAAACTGATCCGCATTTTGCATCCCCACTCATTCATAGATGACCCAACACGCATCTTCCGCGCACTTCGATACGAGCATAGATATGCCTTCAACCTTGAACCTGCAACCTTCAACCTGATCAGTCCCGAATCGCTTGCTGTTTTATCGAAATTGAGCGGCGAACGCATCCGCCATGAATTGGATTTGATCTTTGACGAAGAAAACGCCGGCAAAATGGTTTTGCGCGTAGTCAATTTGAAAGTGTCAAATGTGGTCCATTCTGCTTTGCCGCTCTTTAATTTAAGATATTCAGACTTCCTTGAGATGGATCCAGCATTGGATATCCCGGCAAGCCGCGCCACAATCGGCTATATGCTGTGGCTTATGGATCTATCGGAAGATGAAATTTTATCCATTGCAAAGCGTTTGGATTTCACCTCCGATTTGACTCATTCGGTTTGGGCTGTGTCACAGTTAAAGAAAAGTTTACCTTTCCTTGTGAATTCAAAACCAAGCGTATGGGCATTCGCGCTTGAAAAATTACCCCTGCTCTCCATTTACGCGGTTTACCTTGTCACCCGCGAAAATGCGCTATTGGATTACCTCTCCATCTGGCGTCATATCAAACCACACATAACAGGCGATGATTTAATAGCCCGAGGACTTCAGCCCGGTCCACGGTTTGGAGAAATTTTGTCTCAGCTCCGCGCCGCATGGCTGGATGGGGTGGTCAAAGATAAAGATCAAGAAAATGAGTTATTGAATACGCTGTTGTGAGTCCACTGCAAAAACATTCTTTTGACCGCGAAGGAATTTTATTGAGCGCGAAGAGAAACAAAAAAATCTCGGAGATGTTCTTTAGATTCTTGTACTTCCCTTTGAAAATCTTCTCGGTCTTCGTACCTTCGCGGTGAGACCAGGCTTTTTGCAGGAAAGTCACCGATGTGTTTTCGATTGTTGTTTTTTAAAAATGCCTTGCCAATTCTGAGGCGTAATTTTTTCCGACGGTCTCCTGATTTTCTTTCAACCACTTTCTCAAGCTTGTTTCGCAACGCGAGCGTGGTAGTTCTTTGGAGATGAGCAGGTTTGCCATCAAGCCGTCCACTTCTTCGGGGGTGAGCATGACGTCATTGACGAAGAGGCTCATAAATTGAGCGGCAAATAGTGCCAGGCGCGGCGGCAGGGAGATCAGCAGGCGTTTTTTGCCAATGGATTGACCGATCAATTCCACCATTTCCTTGAATGTGAATTCATCCGGGCCAACTGCATCCCAGATGTAATTTTCTTTTTTATAGACGGCTTCGGCGGCCAGGTCTGCCAGGTCGTCCACGTAAATAGGGGAGAGTTTGTAAGAGCCGTCCCCTGGCAAGCCGAAGATGGGCAGACTTCTTAAAAGCCAGGCAATGTTGTTGATCAGAATATCCTCTTTTCCAAACAATACCGTAGGACGCAGAATGGCATAACCCATGCCAGAGTCGATCACGGCTTTTTCGTTGGCGGCTTTGCCCCGGAAATATGGTAAATGCGAATCCGCGGATGGATTCGTGATGCTGATGTGAACGATGCGCTTCACACCGGCTTCAGCGGCGGCACTGACCAAAATCCTTGTATTCTCCACTGCTTTTGGCTGTGTGTTCCCCCCTTTATCAAAGCGCACCCAATAGGTGTTGACCAAAACATCTACGCCACGCAAAGTTTTTATTAACTCTTCTTCGTTGGAAAAATCCATTGGGAATGCTTTTACTTTTCCATCAAATGGATTAGGGCGCTTGGGATGGTTAGTAAATGTGATGACTTCCTCCCCGCGTTCAAGTAAACGCCTTGTAATATATTTTCCAGAATAACTGAATGCGCCTGTCACTGCAATTTTCATTTCAATACTCCCAAAATGGATTTGACATTCCCAAGCCCCAGCTTCTCCAATTTGACAACTGCTCTTGTCAGGCTGTCTATGGCATCGAAGAAATCCTGCAAGGCCTGCAAACGCTCGTGGACGAATTGAACCTCGGCCTGATTGCCAGATACCACACCCGCTTCCAGTTTCTCAAGCATTTCCTTCACTGAACGCAGGGACCTATCGAACTCGCTGTTCTGTCTTTCTTTCAGGATCGAGCGAATGGATTGATAGAAATCGCTCTCGGCTTCGTAATAATCCTTTCGATCCGCAAGTTTGGATGAGCGCTGTACCAGTCCCATGCGAGCCAGTGCCCGCACTTCGGTGCTGACCGCGCCTTTGGTGAGGCCGGTCTGCTGTACGATTTCATCCAGCGAAAGAGGGGAGGAGGAGAGATACAGCACGGCGAAAATTGCGCCCATGCCTTTTGGAAAACCCCAGAAGCGGCTGATCTGGCTGAGGCTTTCCGTGAAGTCATGTTTGAGTTGGGGGAGTTTGGTTATCATGGTTTTCTCGTTTAGAACGTTTAGTACTTACTAAACGCAGTATATGATAAACCATAGCGGCTGTCAAGACCAAAAAAGCAGCTAAATTTAGCGGCTGGGAAAGTATTGCCTGCGTCCTCCCGATTAAAGAGTCAGGACTACGAGGCGTACGGAACATGTCTTGGGACGATGTAAGCGGAATACTCAGTGTTTCGACAACGCCGCACGAAATGTCTGCCCTTGCGGCATTTGACTATGGTATTTTGAAATAATTAAAAAGTGGGGAAAAGGGAACGGTTTGCGTCTGCGAAGCGTGCGGAGGCGTAGAAAAAAAACCAGAAAATGCCGCATGCGAGGCGTCCCAGCCGGCCGCTGCGCGCTTTGTTAGACCCCGTTTAGAAAGCTATAACCCTTGAGTGATCGGGTCTGCCATGAAAAACATCTAGCTCATTGGTGTCATTTGGGGGCTAGCGGTGAGGCCTTGTTTTGGTTAACTTAGCAACTAAATTCACTCGAAAAATAGCCTTATTCAGTTTCTTAGAACGCTTTGTTCGGCGGCGTTATACCCGACAAGTACGTTGGCTGAAAACTAAGACCCTACCCAAAAAGCGAAACTCATATCACGCAACTTGATTTGCAACGAACTTAGTTTTAGAACGCCAGACTCTAAATCGCGAGAAGATAGCCCATTAAGTTTTCTGCTAATTAATAAATACATGCGCTGATTGAAACATACAGTGTTGACCGACGTTTTGCCAATTAAATTCCGTTATGACCACAGATAACTCCCGTTGACTTCTGCGTTGCCTTCAATAGTTTTTCTACCACGTTGAAGTCAATTTTCTCAGGCTTGGCATAACGGATACAACCCTTGCCTAAGGTCACTCCTTTTATTTTGAGTAAACCTCGATGGGCATCCATCACGTCTAGTCTGAGGATATACAGCCCAATGAAATGCTTTTGGCTTGCGAAACCCACTTCAACTTCACCATTGCGGGAGTAGCATGGACCGCCGTATATCATCGATTCTTGGAAGCCTTTTAATGAAGTGCGACACAGATTGCGCAATTTGATGAGCGCAGCCTTTCTTTCGATGGGGACTTCATCTAGATAATCAGTTACATTTATTGCGGTGCTTTGCATGGTGACCTCATGTTTATATGTTTCTTGAACGTAAGCGCCTAACGGTTTGCGTTCGCGAAGCATGGCGTGTGGGCGGGCGTGGACAATGTTTGAGATGTAGAAAAAACCCGAAGCCAGAAAAATGCTTGTAAATCGCGCAGACTCCCAAAAATCCGCTGCACGCTTTGTTGGCACGTTCTTGACTTTAAGACGCATTTGCAATTTACGCAAATGCCGAATATGGATGAATTGCCTCCAATACTTTATTTTCATCTTGTTGAGCAAAATACAA
>JAUXUL010000002.1 GCA_030680795.1 Anaerolineales bacterium
AGGCATCACCCGCGCCATTGCACAGATCATGCTCTCCGACCTGTGCTTTATGATCTACCTGACGGATGACAATAACCAGTTGGTCATCGCCGGCGGATATGACCTGATCCGTGAGGAAAATTTGGAAGGCGGTTCGCTAAATAAGGAATCCATTCCCATGCTGGCAAATTCGTTACAGCGCGGACGTCCATTGCGAATGCCTGCCAGCAGTACCTCTGCTGATATTAAGGGACTGGGAGATATTCTCGGCTTAACTAATCCCGGTCATATATTGAGCGTACCAATCATGACCTCGGAAAAAAAATCAATGGGCGGCGTGCTTTTGCTTTCCCCATATTCAGACCGAACATGGACTGCGGAAGATCAGGAATACCTTTCGAATATAACCACTCTGCTCGTTCCCATTATCAAACGAAGCCAGAAAGCAAATAAACTTGAAACGCAAAGCGACCAGGCGCGCGCGCAGGTAAAAGAGCTGGAAAACCGCGTGAAGGAACTTGCCAAACAACTAGAAAAGTCCCGCTCAGAGATGAAAAAAAGCGACGCCCAGGAAATGTCTTCCCTGCAGGCCTCACAGGAAGAATCACAACGCATCATTAAGCAGTTACAACTTGAGATTGCGGAATTAATTTCAGGAAAAGATCTGCCTTCTTCATCATCACAAGTAGAGATGGAGAAGGAACAAAAAGAGTCCATGAAGGAATTGGCACTGTTAAAAAACCAACTCGCCGAAGCCAGCCTGAAAACGCAAGAGATGAAAAAAGACCACGCTGAGGTGAAGAGCCCGGAACAGGCTGAGATGATCGCGTCCATCACACAGGATTTGCGCCAGCCATTATCTTCGATCGTTGGATATACCGAGCTGCTCCTGGGCGAATCAGTGGGAAAACTAGGCGCACTGCAAAGAAAGTTCGTGGAACGCATCAAGTTGTCCACGGAACGCCTCCGCAGTATGACAGATGATATGATCCAGATCACCACTCTGGCAACCGAGTTGAACGATCTCAAGCCCGAATCTGTGGACTTGAACTTGATCATTGATGATGCCATGTCCCACACTAGTACACCGGTGCGCGAAAAAAATATTTCCATGCACCTTGAACTTCCGAAAACGCTTGCGCCCATTCAGGCAGACCGGGAAGCGCTTCAACAGATATTGATCCATTTACTGCAAAATGCAGGGGCGGCAACTCCGTTCGAAGGCACGATCAGGCTCAAGGTCCAGAAGCAAACCAAAAATGGTCTGGAGTTCATCCTGTTTCAGGTGGCGGATAGCGGCGGAGGGATTGCATCCAAAGATCTACCGCGCGTCTTCACCCGTTTTAATCACGCAGACAATGATCTCATCCAGGGTGTCGGTGATACTGGCGCGGGTTTATCGATCGCCAAAACTCTGACAGAGGCGCAGCATGGGCGTATCTGGGTGGAAAGCGAGCAAGGGGTTGGCACCACAATCAGCGCGCTATTGCCCATTGCCGGTCAAAAAGTATCCGAAAAGAAAAGAAAAAAAGGTAAAAATTAATGCGGAGACCCCGAGATTTTGGGTATACGCTGATTGTCGCTTTGATCTCGATCGGATTGGTGATCGGGGCATTGTCCATTTCACTTGTGGAGTTCCTACCAGAGACGGCTCCCGCTTCGACCGATTATCTGCTTCCATCTCCCGTACCTGTTACCGCCACCTCCACCATACCGTCAACTTTTACGCCCCTGCCAGGGTCGGAATTTTCGACATTAACAGCCAATCCAATATTTACCAATATCGTTATGCCAAGTTCATGCCCGCCTCCTCAAGGCTGGGGACAAATTTTTATTCAAGGCAGTGATACGATTGACAGCATCGCCGCACGTTACCGCATCAACAGGGATGAATTGAAAACTTCCAATTGCCTATCGAGCGATCACCTCGTCACAGGCACTATCCTGTATGTGCCGCCAGCGCCAAGGAATACACCGGTTGTATGTTTTCAAGGCGCGGCTGGATGGGTTAAAACCTATGTTGTAAAATCTGGTGATACTCTCTACGCAATTGCATCAAATCATTACACAACCGCAGGTATATTACAAAACGTCAACTGCAGAAAAGGCGATCTTATTTACCCAGGCGAACCACTCTGGGTTCCAAATGTAGCCACGCGCACGCCATATCCAACTCCATTGCCCGGCAATACGGTCACACCTTATCCCACCAATCCATTGACTCAAACAGCCCTGCCTTTTACAGCCACAATAGTACCAATTAATACACCCACCCCCTGAAAACAGGTTCACTCCGCGCGGTTATCCCTATGAACTCGACAAAATAAATGAAGGCATATTCTCGCTATCTACTTTTTGTCATTCTTGCCGTTTTAATATCAGCATGCGTGGAATCACCATCAGCGCCTGAACAGGCGCTTTTGCCATTTATGCTGATCACATCCGCGCCGAACGCAACCGCCACTCCCACTCCATTTCAACCGTCCCTTTTCACGCCGACACAGCCTGCGCTTTATGCGTTTGACTCTAATGCACCTGCGCCTCAATTCAATCTTCCATCCGAGACGCCGTCGCCCACCCCTGTGCCCCCGATCGAATTGACAGCGACCATCAGTATCGATCAACTTTTCCCCACCCAAGCTGCTCCACCTGCGCAGGCTCCGGCCATCAACCCCACCGCCCTGCCACCGCTCACAGATAACGAGACCATCAACTTCCTGCTCATCGGCTCAGATAAACGCCCCGGCTCATCTTACCGAACCGATACGCTCGTCATTGCCATCCTCTGGCCCAAAGAGGGACAGGTCTCACTGATCTCCATCCCGCGCGACTTGTGGATCTACATCCCCACGGTTGGTATGCAGCGCATCAACACCGCCTATCAAAGCGGGGAGGTGTACGGCGGCTACCCCGGCGGCGGAGCGGGTCTCTTGAAAGAAAGCATTGCATACAACCTCGGTATCCGCATTGACCATACTGCCATGGTCGAATTTGACGGCTTTCGCCGCATCGTGGATACCCTCGGCGGAGTTGATCTGCCTGTCTCATGTGCCTTCACCGACTGGCGATTAATTGACCCGTCCTATGACCAAAATAACGAGAATAATTGGTGGCTTTATACGGTCGGCCCAGGCCAGGTGCACATGGATGGCGACCTTGCGCTTTGGTACGCCCGCTCGCGCTCAAAATCCAACGACTTTGACAGAGGCCGCCGCCAGCAGGAAGTACTGCGTACCATCTTCCAAAAGGCCTTGCAAACAAATACCTTCAGCAAAATTCCACAACTATACAATGACCTGGCCAGCACCGTTGTTACAGACCTCGGTCTCGCTGATATGCTGCGCATGGCTCCGTTTGCGGTCAACTTCACAAACGCAAATATTCGCGGCTATTACATCCGCCCGCCCTACGTCAGTTCATGGACAACCCCTGGCGGAGCGTCTGTCCTTTTGCCCAATCAAGCCGAACTCGAACAAATGCTGATCGAAGCTACAACCCTATCAACCTATGCAGTTACCCGCCAAACCATTACTGTCGAAGTACAAAACGGCGCCCGCTTCGACACCCTCGATGCTCTCGCTTCATCTCGCCTAAATTTTGCAGGCTATCAAACCATAATTGGGAGCGCCGACCGCCGCGACTATACATCTTCCGTCATTGTGGATTTCACACCCGGGCAGGATGCCACTCAAAGACAGACGCTCATCTCCACCCTCGGATTGTATGCTTCGCAGGCAAATGTACTTTCTCTACCTGACGCAAATAACCCAGCGCAATACCGCGTCATCCTCGGTTCAGATTATGAACCATGTTTCCAGCCTGAAGACCTCTCTCATTAAACATGATCCGCAATAACAGGTAGATGGCCGCCTTGAACGATTTTTCCAGAAGAACCTGGTAAATATTTGTATCCTTTTTGAACGGAAAGATGATACACTTTGATTTTATGGTACCGTGTCCTTGGGTGTTCGAACTGTTGAGTTTCACAACAGGAAACCTGAATGTATATCGCGATCTCTCTCAGCAAACAACTATGCTCACAATCGAGAATATTGGGTTTCTTTGCCATACTTTTACTCGGAATTATCGTCTATATCACGGGGCATAAACTTTCTTTCTCAATCTTCCATCTGATACCGATCTTCATTATCACCTGCCTTTCAGGGAGCAGTGCTGGAGCGCCCACTGGATGGGTGTCCCTACAGCCAAGGCTTGCCCCTGAACCAGGACGCCCAAGTCCTGCCTGCACACATCCACAATAAAATTTTTTATACCCCCCCCCCCCCCCCCGAACATTTGTTCTAATTTTATACGAGCTTATCAGCCTCGGAGTAATAAATGAAAGGGGATCGTAAAACCACGAAACCGATCGGTCGGGGGAAATCGAAAACAAAAAAAGCCCAGGGGACGCTAAAAGTAATCGCGCCCATGCATGCGGAAGAGAAATTAACAATTGCAAACACAGAACTGGCGTTTCAAAACGATGAGAAAGAAAAACGCGCAGCCGAGTTAGTCGTTGCCAACCAAGAACTTGCTTTTCAAAACGAAGAGAAGGAAAAACGAGCAGCCGAACTAGTCCTTGCCAACAAGGAACTTCTCTATCAGAACGAAGAGAAAGAAAAACGGGCAGCCGAATTAGTCCTTGCCAACGAGGAACTTCTCTATCAGAACGAAGAGAAAGAAAAACGAGCTGACGAGCTAGCCATTGCTAACAGCGAACTTGCTTTTCAAAACCATGAGAAAGAAAAACGGGCTGACGAGTTACTCATGGCCAACAAAGAACTTGCTTTTCAAAACGAAGAGAAGGAAAAGCGGGCAAAAGAGCTGGAGTATGCCAACCGCATGAAGAGCGAGTTCCTCGCCAACATGTCGCACGAGCTGCGCACGCCGCTCAACGGCATCATCGGCTTCACCGAGTTCCTGATTGACGAAAAGCCCGGCCCGCTCCGGCCCAAGCAGAAGGAGTATCTGAGCGACGTGCTCAACAGCGCGCGCCACCTGCTCCAGCTCATCAACGACATGCTCGACCTCGCCAAGGTCGAGGCCGGCAAGATGGAGCTGCACCCGGAAACCTTCTCCGTGCGCAAGGCTCTCGAGGAAGTGACCGCCGTCATCAAGGGCATCGCCCACAAGAAGCACATTATGGTGAGCATTGAGGTGAGCGACGGACTCGACACCGTCACGCTTGACCAGCACAAGTTCAAGCAGGTGCTCTACAACCTGCTGTCCAACGCGGTGAAGTTTTCGGACGAAGGCGGCCAGGTGGACATCCACGTGCGCCGCCTGGACCCGCACCAGCTCGAAGTGCAAGTCCGTGACACCGGCATCGGCATCAAGGCGGAGGACATCAACCGGCTCTTCACCGAGTTCGAGCAACTGGATTCCGGCATCACGCGGCGCTTTGAGGGCACGGGACTCGGCCTGGCGCTGACCAAGAAGATCGTCGAGTTCCAGGGCGGGCACATCAACGTGGAGAGCGAACATGGCAAGGGCAGTGTGTTCACCGTCGTCCTGCCGGTGATGATGGAAAAGGAGACGGCATGAGCGCAAAAATCCTCGTCGTGGACGACAACCCCACCAATCTCAAGCTCGTCTCTGACGTGCTCGAGTTCGAGGGCTACGATATCCTCAAGGCCGTGGACGCCGAGAAGGCGCAGGTCGTCCTTGCCGCCACCCTGCCCGACCTCATCCTCATGGACATCGCCCTGCCCGGCATGGACGGACTCACGCTCACGCGCAAACTCAAGGCCGAGGAGCGCACCCGCGGCATCCGTATCGTCGCGCTCACGGCCTTCGCCATGAAAGGCGACGACCAGAAGGCGTTCGACGCCGGTTGCGACGGCTACATCGCCAAGCCCATTGACACGCGCAAGCTGCCCGACCAGGTGGCCGAGTTTCTGGCTCGCGCAAGCGGTCAATCACGTAGAAGCCGCATGAAAATCCTCGTCATCGAAGACCACGCTGTGGATCTCAAGCTCGCGGATCTCGTCCTGAGCACCGCCGGCTACGATGTCATCACGGCCGAGGCTGCCAAGCATTCCATTGCCGCCATCCAAAAAGACCGCCCGCAGCTCATCTTCCTCGACCTCGACCTGCCGGACATGGACGGCCTCACGCTGGCCCGCAAGCTCAAGGCCGACCCCGACACGCGCGACATCCACGTCGTTGCTGTCACCTGCTATCCCGAACAATATCCGAAGGCCACCGCCCTGGCTGCCGGGTGCGATGCCTACCTTATGAAGCCGATCAACACACGTGAACTTTCCGACCAACTCACCGCCGTCGCCGAAGGAGGCACCCCATGAACCTCCTCATCGTTGACGACATCCCCACCGACCTGAAGCTGCTCTGCGTGCAGCTCGAAGCCGAAGGCCACGTAGTCTTCGTGGCCCATGACGGCGTGGACGCGCTCGCTCTGCTGGAGCGTCAGCGCGTGGACGTGGTCATCTCCGACGTCCTCATGCCGCGGATGGACGGCTACCGGCTCTGTCACGAAATCCGCAAGCACGCGCGCCTGCACGACCTGCCCATCATTATCTACACGTTCACCTACACCTCGCCGGGCGATGAGAAGCTGGCGCTGGACGTGGGCGCGGACAAATACCTGAAGAAGCCCGCCTCCGTCGAAACCATCATCACTACGCTGCACGAAGTCATCGCCATGCCCCACGCCGCGTCGCGCCCCGAGGCGCTGCAGGAAATCGAAGTGCTCAAGGAATACAGCGAGCGGCTGGTGTCCAAGCTGGCGGAGAAGAACAGCGAGTTGATAGCCTCAGAGGTCAAGTTTCGCTCCTTGGTTGAGCAATCCATCGTCGGCATTTACATCGCTCAGGATGACCAGCTCGTTTACGTGAATCCATCGATGACGGAAATCTTCGGTTGGTCGGAGAAGGAGATGGCTTCACGGACGGTCTACGACTTCATCGTGCCGGAAGACCATGCATTGGTGCGCGAATACATCCGCAAGCGGATTTCCGGCGAGGTGCCGGGCGTCCACTATTCTCTGCGGATGCTCCACCAGTCTGGGGCCGTGTTGGAGATCGACCTTCACGGCAGCCGGACGGAGTACAACGGACGGCCCGCGATGATGGGGATGCTGCTGGATATCACTGACCGCAAGCGGGCGGAAGAAAGAATTCAACGCCAACTCGAGCATCTCACCGCCCTGAGCGCCATAGATCGAGTCATCACATCTAGTTTTGACTTACGCCTCATCTTTTCAGAGATTCTCAAGCATGTAACGACAGAACTTGGCATTGATGCGGCTGACATTCTGGTATTGAACTCCAGTTTGCAGATGTTGGAATTTAGCGCCGGGCGCGGCTTCCGCACCAAAGCCGCCGAAAAGGCGCAAGTCCGTTTGGGCGAGAGCCACGCCGGGCGCGTCGCACTGGAACGGCAACTCGTCAAAATCCTGAATCTGAAAGATCAACCTGACAATTTGCTTCTGAGCAAACGTCTGGCGGGCGAGGATTTTGTTTGCTACTACGGCGTACCGCTGATCGCCAAGGGACAGGTCAAGGGCGTGCTGGAAGTCTTCCATCGCACTGCGCTCGAACCCGACGCAGAATGGCTCGACTTTCTCAATGCACTCGCCGAGCAGACGGCGATTGCAATTGATAATGCCACGCTGTTTGACCGTCTGCAACGCTCCAACTCGGAACTCGTCTTGGCTTACGACGCGACCATCGAGGGCTGGTCGCGCGCGCTCGACCTGCGTGACAAGGAAACCGAAGGACACTCCCAACGTGTGACGGCGCTGACCTTGAAACTCGCCCGCGCATCCGGCATGACCGAAGCAGAATTGGTACACGTGCGGCACGGCGCGCTCCTGCATGACATCGGCAAAATGGGCGTGCCAGATCACATTCTTCTCAAGCCAGGTTCGCTAACCGACGAAGAATGGGTTGCCATGCGTAAGCACCCACAATTGGCTTTTGAACTCCTTTCACCGATCGCGTATCTGCGAGATGCGCTTGACATCCCATATTGTCATCACGAAAAATGGGACGGCACGGGCTATCCACGCGGGCTCAAGGGAGAGCAAATCCCGCTGTCCGCGCGCATCTTTGCCATCGTGGACGCGTGGGATGCGCTGCGCTCAGATCGTCCGTACCGCGTGGCGTGGTCGAGAGAAAAAGTGATCGAACACATCAAAGCCGGCAGCGGATCGCATTTTGATCCGCAAGTGGTGGATGCGTTTTTAGTGAATATGGAGGCTGTCTCGCAGAAAAAGAAAACTTAAATTCAAGTAATTAGGAATGCACTTTTTCCTCACCCCGAATATGACTCTTTTTCACGGCGGTGGCGGCCGGGCGGCGCTATGAGCTGGGAGGTTGAGCCTATTGGAAGCCTGTCGAAATGGTGAAGGCATTTCATCCTATCTACTTAATTTAGATAGAGTCAGGACTTTCGCTTGTCATTCTGAGCGTCAGCGAAGAATCTCCGAGATTATCGTAGAGACCGTTCCCCTTCACTATCGTTCAGGGTCAGGGTGACATGAATAATCGAGGCTGAGCGAAAGTCCTGAGAGTTTATTATCCAGTTGACAACCCCCGCCAGATTGGTTAAACTATACGAAAAGACTATGCGCTATCGCGTAAGGATAACCTAATGGAAAAAACATCTGATTCCGCCCATATTTCAGCGAAGACCTTGCTTCCCGGCGCAATCAACGGCTGGGAAATGTTCCTCCACGACCAGGGACGATCCCCAAACACCATCAAAGCCTTCCTGTCCGATGTCCGTCTGCTTAATAAATTCGCCGCGCCAGACCAGCCCATTGGCGGGATCACCACAGATGACATCAATCGCTTCTTTGCATGGATGGAAAAAGAACGCGGGATACCATGCAGCCCCAAAACCCTCTCTCGCCGAATCACCTCTGTAAAATCATTCTTCCGCTGGCTCCATCAGCATGGCACGCTGACGATTGACCCCGCAGAAAAAGTCCTGCAACGATCTGCCATCAGCCCCCTTCCTCAAGCCCTGACAGAAGAAGAGTATGAAGCCGTCGTTCTCGCCGCAGACCGACATCGCCGTGAGAAGAAACCAGATGCCCGCCCTTACACCCTGGTTCATCTCCTGCTGACCACAGCCATCAAAAAAAGCGAATGTCTCGGCATTCACATCAATCACATCGATCTCGACGCGCAGAATGGCGCGCATCTTTTTGTGCGCTATGCCAGCCCTGCCAATCGTTATAAGGAACGAAAGATAGAACTGGAAGAGGATTGGAGCACTGCCTACAAGGAATACCTCGCTCAATACCAGCCTGTCGATCAGGTTTTTCCATGGTCGCCGCGCAGACTGGAATACCTGCTTGAAGATATTGGCGAAGAAGCAGGTCTTACCAAACACCTGTCCTTCGATATGTGCCGCTGGACATGCGCCCTGCGTGATTATCAATCAGGCATCGAGTCAGATAAGATCCGCCAAAAACTAGGCGTTTCCAAGATCCAATGGCGGGAATTATTCATAAAACTAAAACAACTTAATGGCGAAATAAAATAATAATATCCCCGTCAAGTTTATTGACGGGGTTCTTCATTTAATATTTTCTCAGGCGGGCGGGTTATTGAAAAATAAATAATATTCTGCGTTGACTCTGTCAACCGATATATATGCGACGGGCGATAGCCTGGCACCCATAGGATCTCTTCGCCTGCGCACAACAGCGGCCAGCCTTCACGTGCGCGCTGCGGAATTTTCTCATTTACAAAGATATCAGAAAGCTTCTGCGAATGACCATCCATGCCCAAGGGCCTAAAATGATCACCCTGACGACGAGTGCGCAGCTCGAATGACTCGGGTAAATTCTCCGCATCCAACCAGACTTGCAATTGGTCCTCGTTCCGTTCAGCCTGTTCCCAAGAAACCGGGAGGAGACTACGTTCGCAGTTCAACTTCCAACCACCAGCAAGGGCTACCTGCCCCGGAGGTGAGATGGTGATGGATGAACCGTTGGGCATTTGAGGCCAAAGGTTGTATGGCGGTTCTGCATCCAGCGTACAGATATAAATTAATTCAGACTCGCGGAACATACGCAGGCCTGCTTTCAAATCCACGCGCGCGGAGCGGGCGCTTGAGTTGATCATATTCGCAGCGCGCTCAAGAACTGTAAAACTGATATCCACATCGGGACGAAGAGTCTGCATGGCATGTTTGACCAGGTTTCGTTGAAGTCCGAGTGAATATTTGGAAAGCAGGTCAAAGTCAAGGATGATGACGTCTTCATCCATTGCAATGACTGTCTCTCTCCATGTATTCTCCAGAGTCTCGATCAAAAATGCGTAATCACCCTGCAACGATCGCGACATGCGCATAATTGCTTTTCGGAATTTTGGGTTGTAACTTTCCAGGTCAGGGATCAGCAGATGGCGGATGCGGTTGCGTTGAAAATGTAGAGAATCGTTACTTGAATCATAAAGCGGTTGCAAACCATTGGCCGCACAATAAACAACTATTTCCTCCCGCCAAAGATCAAGCAACGGACGCACTATGGGAATTTCAGGATCAAAGGTCTTGATGATGGACCGGTAGGACATGCCCTTCAGTCCGGACATCCCGCTACCCCGCAAAAAGTGCATCAGCACAGTTTCCACCTGATCGTCTGCCGTATGACCGACTGCCACGGCCTGGGCATTTCGTTGGCGGGCAAGGTCAAACAGAAAGCGGTAGCGCAGAGCCCGCGCGGCTTCTTCAATGGACATCTTATTTTCGTCCGCATGACTGCGAACATCAGCGCCATCCATGATACAGTCCAGTAAGAGTCTGGCGGCGGTCTCCTCCACCATGCGGGCCTCCTTGCTGGATTCAGGTCGAAGCTGGTGATCGAAATGTGCCACAACCACGGGATAACCTGCCCGGCGCAATGTTTCCATAAGACATAAGCTATCGGGTCCCCCGGAAACTCCCACAATGATAGGGCGGTCCTTCACAAGACCGCATTCGTTTTTTAAGATTTCTTCAATATTTTCTGGCATACCAGTATTTTATGCTCAAGCAATTTGATATAACTCAACCAAGACCCCGCCCGTAGACTCGGGGTGAATGAAAGCATATTTTTTTCCATCGGCTGCGGTGCGAGGCTCTTCGTTTATAAGCCGAACATTTTTAGCTTTCAGGTGTGACATCATCCCTAAAATATCATCCACCTCAAGGCAGAGATGATGCATGCCAGGCCCGCTTTTGGCGAGATATTTGGCTATGCCTGAGTCATCCGTCGTCGGCATGACCAATTCCACTTCAGCGCTGGCGATGGGCAAAAATGCGACCTGCGATTTTTCGGCAGGAACATCGCGCAGTTCATGAAGTTCGATCCCCAACGCATCCCGCCAAAATGAAAGTGATTTTTGCAAATCATCCACAACTACGGCGACGTGATTAATGGCAGTGATCTTGGGCATGAATTCTCCGTTCGTGATGTTGAAATTTATAGCATTGATTTTACTCCAGTATCCTGGTCGCAATCGGCAAAGCCAGCTTCGCCCACTCGGCGTACATTTTTCCGGAGGGGTGCAATCCATCAGCAGCGACCAAAGCTGGATCATTCACAGTCTGGCGTGAAACAGGGGTCACATCCACATAATGGACACGCACTTTTTGAGATTCTTCCAGGTTGATCAAATTAAAGGCATCAATATCATTTGCGATCTTTTCACGGTCCCTGCCTGAGGCAAACGGCGTGACGCCCCAGTCTGGAATGGAGAGAACAATGACATGCCCAGGCCTTCCACCGGAATATTGAATGGCTTGCTCCAGTAATAATCTGAATTCTTCGCGATACTCGTTTATGTCATATCCGCGATATTGATTGTTCACGCCAATTAATAAAGAAACCAGATCATACTCCCCTTGCGGTTGGTTTGACGGAATTCCCTCCCAGAGTTCGCTTGTCGTCCAGCCGGAGCGGGCAATGATGGTGACCTCCACGCCCCCCACGGTCCCCCAAAATTGGGGGGAAGATTTTATTAGCGCAGCCAGTTGATTGGGCCAGCGCTCGTATTCAGGGACACTTTCACCGATTGTATAAGAATCGCCTAGGGCAAGAAAACGAATGGTTTGAGACGATGGAACAGGTAAAGTCACAGTACCTCCGTAATAGACGGGAAAAAATAAAGCAACATTAACTCTACACATTCACCAGATCGTGGATCCACTTGCGCGAGCGGAAGCGCCACGCACTGACAAAGGCTTTGGCAACTTCTTCGAGGGCAACCATCAGATAAACATAATACACAGGCAAGTACAATACAAAAGCACCAATGTAAGCCGCTGGTACGCCAATCAACCAGATGGAGCAGATTTCCATCAGGAGGGCAAAGCGCGTGTCGCCGCCCGCGCGTAATGCGCCGATAAATGTCGAAAAGTTGAACATGCGGATCCACAAGATGCACGCCATCATCAACATCAACATGCGGACATTGTTCACACCGCTGGGGGATAGATCGTACAAACTGACGACAAAATCCCGCAATAACAAGACCAAAACTCCCACCGCCCATGCGGACAGCACACTAAGAATAATGACGCGGCGCACAGTTTCGTAGGCTTCCTCCTTTTTACCTGCGCCAATCCGATTGCCCACCATCACTGCACAGGCATTGCCAAGTCCCATAAAAACGACGAAACCAAGTTCCTCGATCGTCGCGTTGATATTGACCGCGGCGATGGAATCCGTGCCGATGTGGGCATAAATGGCGTTATAGGACGTAATACCCACAGACCAGAAAAATTCATTGGCCAGCGCAGGAAGTGTTGTCCGCAGGACTCGCGCAAAGAAAGAGATATCGAAGGCGAAGAATGTCAACGGGTTGGCGGCTAGGGGAGTCTTCTGGGTGTAGACAAGGCTAAGAAGCAGGATCAGTTCCAGGGCCCAACCCGAGGCGGTGCCTATCGCGGCTCCTTCGACTCCAAGCGCAGGAAATATCCCAATCCCGAAGATCAGCATATAGCCAAGAATCGTCTTAAAGATCAAGGCAATGATGGTTGCGATGACAGTGATCTTGATCAGTTGAATACTTCGCAGGGTGGCAATATACGAGGTGGCCAGCGCAACGGGGATATATGAAAAACCAACGATACGGAGATAGCGCGAGCCGATCTCGATCACTTCAGGGTCGTTCGTGTAAAAACCGAGCACAACTTGCGGCATCAACGTCGCGGCAAGTGTGAAGATCAGCGCAATGATGGAGGTGGTCAATATGCTCATCCCCAGCACTTTGCGAATGGGATCAACATCATGCCTACCCCAGAATTGAGCGGTGAAAATTGCCATTCCGCTGGTTGTGCCAAATAATAAAAGAATAAAAACGAAAAATACCTGGTTGGATAAACCAAGCGCAGCAATGGAAGCTTCACCCAGCTGCCCAACCATGATGACGTCAATCATGTTGAGCGAGGCGTTAACGAGCTGTTGAAATGAAATGGGAACCGCGATCACCAGCAATTCACGTAAAAAGGCGCGGTCCCGCAAGAAGGACAGGTTCATAGGAAAGAATTAATTACCAAGCACTTGCGTACTGGGCAAGTGTGAGGAATGAAAGAAGAAAGACGACAGTTATTAATAGACGGCGATTCCTTTCAGGTGACCGCCGTCTGTTTACTAATTACTGATTACTGCTCACTGATCTTCAGGTGCTTCCCTTACAATATACAAGGGTCTGCCTTTGGCTTCGTCATATAGGCGCCCGATATATTCGCCGAGTATGCCCAGCGAGATCAACTGCACGCCGCCGAGGAACAGGACCGCGATCAAAGTAGTTGCCTGGCCAAAGAAAGCGCCCGACCCCAAGATACGCATATAAATAACAATTGGAATGGCAAGGATGGCAAGGCCAGCCGATACAAACCCGAAGAAGGTTGCCACCTGCAAAGGAAAATATGAGAAGCCTGTAATGGCATTTAAAGCCAGACGCAGCATTTTATTGAATGGATATTTCGTCACGCCTGCCACGCGCGCGACACGCTTGTATGTAACGCCGATCTGTTTGAAGCCAACCCAGGCAGACATGCCGCGGGGGAAGCGGTGACGCTCCTTCATCTGCTTAAGCACATTCACCACTTTACGGTCCATCAATCGGAAGTCGCCGGTATCCACAGGGATTTTCACGTCAGTGATACGATAGATTAGGCGATAAAAGAGGGAAGCCGTCCATACCTTGAACCAGGATTCGCCTTCGCGCACTCCCCGCACGGCATAAACAACTTCGTAGCCTTCCTTCCACTTCTTGACAAGTTCAAGAATGGTTTCCGGCGGGTCTTGTAAATCCGCATCTATGATGATGACCGCATCGCCGCGCGCATAATCCCAGCCGGCGGTAATGGCAACTTGATGCCCGAAGTTACGGGCAAAGATCACAGGACGAACGGTTTTATCCGCCCTGGCAAGTTGGCGGATTTTTTCAGTGGAGCCATCCGTCGAGCCATCATCCACTAGAATCAGCTCCCATGGCTCGCCCGTTGAATCCATCACTTCCTTAACACGCCTTACCAATTCTGAAAGGTTGTCTATCTCATTGTAGATAGGTGCAATGATGGTGTAGGTAACATTCATAAACCATTGGTCCGTTTCTTTTGCGCCGGACTGGAGTGACGAGGCAATGGATTTATACTATCCGGGGTAGCTACAAATTGCTTACTGATATCATCGGTAATGGGCGGCAATCCTAATACACGGCGGTGTAAATATTCCAGGATCACGATTACAGATGCAAGCACTGGCACAACCAGCAACGCGCCCATGATGCCTTCAAGTATCGTCGCGATCATTATGACAATAAATATCAATGCTTCGTTCATGTGCAGGCTGCGTCCTATGACATAAGGACGGAGCCAAAAATTCTTTAAATTTATCAGTATCAGATAAACAATAAAAACGATCCCTGCCACCCAATAATTGGGAAGTGGTATCCAGCTTGAACCTTCCAATAATGCCACGCCCACAGCAAGAGCAGCGGCTAGAAATGGACCCACATCAGGCACCAACGTAAACAATCCGGCGACTACGCCCAGTACCAATGCGCCGGGAATCCCCATGATCAGCCAGGCAATCGTAAATACTAATCCAACGATGATCATTAGGACAATTTGCCCGCGCAGATAGGCCATCCACACACGGCGGAGACGATTGAATAATTCACGCACATCATCATGGTATTCAAGCGGAGCAAGCCGAATTATTCCCTCACGCATTCGAGGCCATTCAGCCATAAACACATGCACACTTACAAGGATCACCAAAGACCATAGGATGCTGACAGATGTCGTTTCGAGCAAAGCCAGCGCTTCCTCAGGCAATGGAGTTAAAACAGCATCCTGCACATGGGACAAACTCTCACCAAGCTGCTCAAAATGAAAAACCATTCCACCAAACTGAACCGGGTTTGAAAGGGTCGTACTGATTTCCTGCGAGAGCGCCAGCAAATCCTGGGCAACTATTTTTATTTCATCAAAAAAGATCGGGGTCAATGCTGCCGGGACGCCCACCAAAAATATCAGCGCAGAAAAATAAACGATATTCACAGCCGCAGTGCGCGACAACTTTGTTTTCGCACTTAAGTACTCAACAGCCGGACTGATCAAATAGGCAACAAACGCCGCAATCACCAGCGCCTTGACTGCTTCACGCGCGTAGATCAACAACGCCACCAGTGAAGCAAACACGATGATGGCAATCAGATATCGAAAAGACAAACTCCAGGTATTGGTGTTTTTTTTCATAGTAATCTCTTTATCGCCTGCAATGTTGGTTCAATAATGGGAGCCGCACCAACAGCCTGCATCGCCGCGCGGATATCCTTCAATCCGCTGCCGGTATTCAATACCAGGATCGGATCGTCGCTTCCTACGACACCCGAGCTTGTTGCTTTGACCAGACCGGCATAGGCCGTCGCCCCGGCCGGTTCGGCAAAGACTCCCATCTTCCCAAGCTCTGCAATGGACTTGATAATCTCCTCGTCTGAAACTGTAAGATACGTCCCATTTGTCTCTTTTGCCGCCCGTACTGCACGAACGCCGTCACGCGGCAAATCCACCGATATGCTGTCTGCTATTGTCTTTGAAGAGACGGGCGTAATGTTTTCTGTATTTGCATGAAAAGCATTTGCAATCGCGGCAGAACCTTCAGCTTGCACACCGATAATTCTCGGCATATTGGGAATCCAGCCTAATGCTAATAAGTCTTTGAAGCCTTTGTGAATGCCGGAGATGATATTACCATCTCCCACCGAAACAAAAATATTCAGCGGCGGATGATCGTTCAACTGACTGTCTTTTTTGTGCCACCCGCGACGCGCCTTGATCCACCATTCCCAGATTTCAAAGGCGGCGGTCTTCTTCCCCTCCGCAGTGAATGGATTGTAGCCAGTATTGCGGCAATACCACCCAAATTCCTGAGAGGCATGGATTGTGAGATCAAATGCCTCGTCATACGTGCCATCCACCAAAATGACCCTCGCCCCAAAGATGAGCAATTGCGCCACCTTCGCCTGCGGAGCAGATTTGGGCGCGAAAATGATCGCCTTCTGCCCAATCGCCGCAGACATGCCCGCCAGCGCAGCGCCTGCATTGCCCGTGGAAGCCGTGACAACCACCTCCGCTTTGATTTCGCGCGCGCGAGTCACAACGACTGCGCTGGCCCTATCTTTGAAGGACGCTGTGGGATTACGAGACTCATCCTTGAGCCAGAGATGCTTGAGGTTAAGTTTTTCTTCCAATCGTGCTAGGGCAAACACCGGAGTCCAGCCTGCGGCGTGTAAGGGAGTGGAATCTCCTTCGGGCTCGTCCACCGGTAAAAGCGGCAGGTATCTCCAAAGCGAAGATTCCGTCCGCGAGGTGATGTCTTCAGGCTGGAATTTTTTCCTGATGGAGTCATAATCAAGAATGACGTCCAAATTCCCTCCATCCTTCGGGCAGGTATAGGTGACCTGTCCTTGCAGGTATTCTGCGCCGCAGAGTGAACATTTGTAGCCAGGGAAGTTTTTCATAATGCAGTAATTTTACACGATATATACAAAGACCTCGAAGTTCTTAATGAATTCGGATGTCTAGGATAGGTCACTTAATCTCGAGCATTGGAAAACTTATAATTTCTATTTCTCTTCTTCTCTTTCCCAAATCGTCTTGGCAATCAACTCCTGATCCACAGGAGTTCTATCGATCCGCACACCGACGGCGTTATAAATCGCATTCGTGATGGCGGGCGTGGTTGGGATACTGCATATCTCCCCCACTCCCTTCGCGCCGTAGGGGCCTTCAGCGGTGGGATGCTCAACAATGATGGCGGTAATCTCTGGCGTGAGCATAATTCCAGGCACGCGATAACGAGCCAGATGATCGGTGACCACGTTGCCATTATCCATGATGAATTCTTCGGTGAGGGCGTTGCCGAGGCCCATCATCACGCCGCCTTCGACTTGTCCCTGTAGGCCAAGCGGATTAACTGCCATGCCCACATCGTTCGCGGCGATGACTTTCAAAACGCGGACTTCGCCCGTCTGCGTATTGACCTCCACTTCGGCGGCTTGCACACCAAAGGAGAAGGCGAAGTGCATGTCACCGCCTGTACCGAGGGGACGCGTCTTGGGCGCTTCGTATTCGTAAAGCGCGCGCGGTTGTTGTCCCATGGCTTTCATTTCTTTGGCGACTTCCGCGTACGACATTGAATGTCCATTTGCATGGACAAATCCATTTTTATATTTAATTTGCTCAGGCTTGACATCATACTTTTCAGCGAGCATGGCCGTGATTGCATTACGTAATGTCTTGGCCGCATAACGAGAAGCGTTACCTGTCACATAGGTTTGTCGTGAGGCAGTTGTGGGACCGCCATTGGGAGTTAAGTCTGTGTCCATGACAAGCACGCGGACTTTATCAGGCCCGACCGCCATTTCTTCGGCAACTATCATGCGCATGACAGAGACAAGTCCCTGCCCCATTTCGGCGGAGGAGCTTCGCACTTCAAACATGCCATCGTCATACAACTCAACTTCCGCGCCGGATATATCGGGTGCGCCGCCGCCGAGGCCTGTGTTCTTGTAAGCCGAGGCAAAGCCCCAGGCGCGGACCAAATTCGGTTGAGCAGAATCAATTGTCGGCTTGAAAGGATGCGGGTTTGACCTCCGCATTTCCGCGTCCACTTTATCAATACATTCAATCAAGCCGACTGACTCGCGCAATTCCTGTCCCGTATTGGTGATGCTTCCAACATGCAGGGCGTTCATGCGGCGCAGTTCAACGGGTTCGATGTTTAATTTTTCGGCAAGCATATCCATCATGGACTCAACCGCAAAGGCAGATTGCGTAACGCCAAAGCCACGGAACGCGCCCGCGGGGGGGTTATTGGTGTACATGGCGTAACAATCGGCCCGCACGTGCGGCACATCATACGGGCCAGCCGAATGCGTGGTGGCGCGGGTCATCACCTTTTCGCCAAGCGAGGCATACGCGCCCGTATCACCATACAGTTCGGTATCCACCGCAACGAGGCGTCCATTCTTCATCGCGCCGATCTTGACGCGGATCTGCGTAGCGTGCCGTTTGGGATGCACAAGCAAACTTTCGTGACGATCAAATAATAATTTCACAGGGCGCTGAGTCACATTCGCCAGCATCGCAACATGGATTTGTCCCATCACATCTTCCTTGCCACCGAAGCCGCCACCCATCAGTTGCCCGACGATGCGCACGCGCGACTCCTCCCAGCCCATCACACGCGCCACCTGTGTCCGATCCTGATACGGGATTTGCGAGCCGACATAAATTTCCATGCGGCCATCGGGCTTCGGCACAGCGATGCTGCATTCAGGTTCAAGAAACGCATGGTCGGTGATCGGCGTGTGAAAAGTATGTTCGAGAATGACATCCGCTTTCGCAAAGCCGACGTCCAAATCGCCCTTGCGGACTTTAATATGCTTGAGCAAATTCCCATTTGGATGAAGTTGCGGCTGGCCTGCCTGACGCGCTTGGACTGGATTTGTGATCACAGGCTGGAGGTCGAACTCCGCTTCGATCAACGCCGACGCCTGCTCGGCGATCTGTTGGGTCTCCGCCGCGATGATCGCGAGCGTATCCCCCACGTATCTGACCCGTTCCCCGATACCGACAATGGTCGGCCAATCGTAAATGACCAGTCCATGATTGTGTTCGCCAGGGATGTCTTCGGCGGTTAAAACCGCCGTTACGCCAGACAATGCTTTTGCTTTTGAAATATCGAGCTTCTTTAATATGCCATGTGGAATCATCGCGCGGCGCGCCTTGGCATATAACATGCCATCGAACAAAAGGTCATCTGTATAAATTGCATCGCCAGTAACCTTCTCCACTGCGTCAGGTCTTAGGTGTGTGCGACCAACGACATCATGATTGTGAATTGAATCAGGGATATGCGGCTGTGGGATGGGTTTCCCTGTCCGCAAGGAATGTGCGGCGGCGATAATAGCATTCTCAATTGTGGGATAACCCGCACAACGACAAAGCGTATCCTTCAACGCAAAGCGGATATCCTCCGAATTCGGATTCGGGTTGCGCTTGAGCAATGCATATGCAGTCATAATTTGTCCAGGGATACAGAATCCGCATTGGACTGCGCCATGTTCAACGAAGGCTTCTTGCAACGGATGCAACTTCATCTCTTCATGGATGCGTTCAGCCAAACCTTCGATGGTCGTGATCTGCTTTCCACCCGCGCGCTCGGCGGGGTAGATGCACGAGACAATAGGCTCACCGTCCACAAGCACGGTACACGCGCCGCACTCCGCTTCTCCACAACCAATCTTTGTGCCAGTCAGGCGCAGTCTTTCGCGAAGGAGGGTGGAGAGAGTCTCTCCCGCAATGGGTTCGAGGGTATGTTTGATGCCGTTAACTGAAATAGAGATTTGATTATTCATAATTTATTTCCTAAAGTCCTCGGTGGTCGAGTAGCAACAAACGAAGTGAGGAATGTATCGAAACCAGCAGAGATTACATGAAGTATTATTTTGCTCTTTGCCACGCGGTTTCGAGCGTATCTTTGAACAGCCCTTCGACCAAATGGCGGCGATAATCCGCGCTGGCGCGGCGGGGACTAGAGCGGAATCCGATTTGGGCAAGCACGGCGTCCAAACCAGCATTGATTGTTTCTTCATTCATGGGTTTGCCTGTCATTAATTTTTCAGCTTCTGTTGCGCGCCATGGAGTGGGTGCGCCTGGACCAACGGCGATGCGGATTTGTTTAACAGTATCGTCCGCGCTTTCGAGCCAGATGGCGAGGTTGATGATCGGCAATGCCACTCCCTGCGGGCGCATAATGCGTTTGAAGCAGGAGGCTTGGCCGAGTTTGGAAAGTGGCAAGTAGAAACCAACGAGTAATTCCTCGCCATGTTTCAGGGAAGATTTTCCGGGGCCGAGGAATAATTCATTGAGGGGGACTCGGCGAATGCCATATAAGCCTGCAATCTCGGCTTCAGCGTTTAGGGCGAGCAATGCTATCGTTCCGTCTGCGGCGGGGAGCGCGTGAGCGACATTGCCTCCGAGAGTGGCCACGTTACGGACTTGCGGGCCGGCGATCAACTCACAGGCTTCGGTCAAGGCTTGGGCATGTGCACCCGCTAAACGGTCAGAAACGATGCGGCTGACTGGGACGGAGGCACCGACGAAGAGTTCATCCCCTCTTAATTCGAGCACGGTCATCTCTGCTATGGAAGTCACATCCACGAGGGTGTGGATGGGCGAATGCCGGCCTTGTGCGAGGTCGAGCATTAAATCAGTACCGCCCGCGATGGGAAGCGCGGGTCCGCGTGATTCGGCAAAAGCCTTTAATGCTTGTGACAGGGTGGCAGGGCGAATAAATTCTTGCCATAGGTTCATAGGTGGTGTCCTCTTTATTGCTAGACGGCGGCACTTTTCGATGGGTTTGCCCAACGCCGCTGATGCACTCCGCAAACAGCGACCACCGAACCGATGGAATAAGATTGTACTACTTTAAGGTCAGGCAGGGGTTTTTTCTTCGGGATGAACACCTGCCATTAACAAGCCAAGCCTTTCGCGCGTTGCATCCTGACGGGCAAGAATATCCATGATCCTGCCTTCGTAAATCACAGCAACGCGATCTGAAAGGGCAAAGATTTCATCAAGGTCTTCAGAGATGAGCATGACGGCCGCGCCTCTTTTTCGCTGAGCGAGCAATTGTTCGCGGACATATTCAGTCGCGCGGATGTCAAGCCCGCGAGTTGGTTGCGCGGCAATGATGGCGCGCGGATTCCTGGAAATCTCGCGCGCAAGAACTATTTTTTGTATATTGCCGCCAGAGAGATTTTTTGCAAACGATTTGTGCGAAGCTATTGCCGCATTCTTTTATGTGGTACACAACGGTCGATCAGCTTTTTTGAAATGGATTGTTTTGCTTGGTCCAGACGAGGCTGATTTCCATTCTATTCACGAACATAAGGGGTTCCAAGGGCGATAGGCGCGCCGGCGCGCCGACGGCCAAGAAAGACAGCGATCACGGTCATGATATATGGCATTGCCAGGAACAATTGGAAAGGCAGCTTGATGCCCAGCGCCTGGACTTGCATTTGCAACGCATCGATAAACCCAAAGAAGAGGGCGGCCCACAGGATCCTGCCCGGCTTCCAATCGCCAAAGATAACTATGGCAATTGCCAGCCAGCCGCGCCCCGCAGTAATATCGGCGACAAATACGCCCGCTGAGCCAAGGGTAATCACGCTGCCAGCCAACCCGGCCATCAGACCCCCGAAAAGCACAGCCGATACGCGATACAGCGTGATACTGATCCCTTTCATGTCCACCGCGCGTGGGTTTTCTCCGATGGTACGCAAGATCAAACCGCTTTTTGTCCGATACAGGTAAAACCAGATGATGAGAACCATGAAAAGGGCTATGTACGCCATTGCATGATGCGAGAAGAGCAACTCGCCCAAGACAGGGATCTGGGATAAATAAGGAATTTTCAAGGCGGAAAACGGCACCAAATTTGGCGTGCCTTGCGAGCCGACATCGGGAAAGACCGTACGGTAAATGAAAAAAGTTAATCCTGCCGCGAAGATATTTACAGTCAGGCTGCTCACTGTTTGGTCAACCTGAAAAACGATCGCCAGCAACGCGAAGATGACGCTGATCAACATCCCAGCGAGGGCGGCGGAAACAACGCCGAGCCAGAGGGATTCACTGAAATACCCCACTAAAAAGCCGGCCAGAGCCCCGGTGAGCATCATACCTTCCACGCTTAGGTTCAATACACCAGAACGCTCCACAATCAGTTCTCCCAAAGCAGCAAATAAAACAATCGTTCCCATGCGCACGGCGCTGGCAAAGATACTGATGAGCATGTCCGCTTGTAAAAATTCATTGAACATCTTCGACTCTCCTGATCCGGTATTTAAACACCTCTTCCCATACCAGCAACATGATGATGACAAATCCCATGATGGCAGTGATCAATTCGCGAGGAACATTGGAGTGAATGATCATGGCTGAGGAGCCGTTATGCAACGCCCCAAAGAAAATTGCCGCTGGCGCTACGCCGAGAGGGTGCAAACGTCCCAGCAATGCGATGAGAATGCCAGTGAAACCGAAACTTACCGAGAACCCATATACCAAGCGATGATGAACGCCCAGCAATTCGATTCCACCAGCCAGGCCGGAAATGGCCCCACTGAGAACCATCACGATCAAGCTGATCCTTTGAATATTGATGCCTTTGAAGCGCGCCGCAGTGGGATTACTGCCTGTAGCGCGGATCTTATATCCCAGTTTCATGTGCCAGAGCAGGTAATAGATCAAAGCCGCCAGCAACAGCGCAATGAGGAAGCCGCTATGCAACCGCGTCTCAAAAAGGAGTGGCAGGTTGGTGGTCTCCGGAAAGCGTATGGTGTTGTAATAGTGGCTGCCCGCTTCCTGCCAAATTCCGCCCAGCAGGTAAGTGGTCAAGTACAGGGTAATATAATTGAGCATTACCGTAACGATGATCTCATTGACGTTGTACCTGGATTTCAGAACACCGGGGATGGCGCCAGCCAACGCACCGAATATGGCGGATACAACCAGAAGCAACGGAACAAAAATCCACGCTGGCAAGCCTGTGTCTTTGAGCAATAATACAGCCCAGGTAACCCCAAGCGCGCCGGTGTAGAGTTGCCCTTCCTGTCCAATGTTCCAGACTTTCGCCCGAAATGCCACCACTGTCGCCAGTCCGGTGATGAAGATCGGTGTCGCTTTTATCAACGTATCAATCACAGCATTTTTTGTGCCAAACGAGCCTTTGACAATCGCCCACAGCACAGTCCCGGCATCCGCGCCGATCAAGGAAATGACCCAAAAAGTGATTCCAAACGAACAGATCAGAGCTACCAATATCGAGAGTAGGCTGGCAAAGATGCCGCTTTCCTTCCGTTTTTCGAGGCGGTAATGAAATTTTGGAATAACGGATCGAGTGGATTTAGCTGTGCTCATGTTCCTCCAAACCGGCCATATAGAGGCCGATTGTTTCCCTGTCAACTTCGTGAACATCAAACACCCCCATGATCCTTCCGTTGTAAATCACGGCAATACGATCAGAGATGTTAAAGATTTCGTCCAGGTCTTCGGATATCATCAGTATGCCGGCTCCATTGCGCAACAATTCAAGAAACCGGCTGTATACATAGTAAGTTGCGCCGATATCCAATCCCCTGGAAGGCGAACTGGCAACCATGACTTTGATTGGTTTGGAGACTTCCCGCGCCAAAATCACTTTTTGCAGGTTGCCGCCTGACAATTGCCCGACCGGTTGAAGCGGACCTGTGGTCTTAATCTCGAATTGTTGGATTGCTTGACTGGCAAAAGATTTGATCGCCTTCCAGTTCAGGCTGACGCCCCTGGAATAAGAAGGGCTATCCTGTAAACCAAGTATCAAATTTTCCTGGACAGTGAATTCTTCAATCAGACCCTGCCGCAGACGATCCTGCGGAACGCTTGCCAAACCCAGGCTGGCAATTGCTTCCGGATTGTGCGTTGACTCTTTTAGGATTTCCACCCCCGCGAAACGGATCTTGCCCTTTTCCGCTTTGCGAACCCCGACCAGGGTCTCAAACAGTTCCGCCTGCCCATTTCCGCTCACCCCTGCAAGCCCCAAAATCTCACCCTGCCGAACATTCAAGGAAACATCTTGCAATGCAAGAGAGCCGTTATCCCGCAACACCGTCAAGCCTTTAATCTCCAGCGCTGGGGGACCAAAATCAATTTTTTCCTTGTGAACATTGAAATCGAAATCGCGCCCTACAAGCAGGCGGGCGAGGGAAGCCTTGGTGTTGCCTCGTGTGGGAACCGTATCAACGACTTTTCCCTTGCGGAGGATGGTCACTTCATTCGAGATATTCATCACCTCATGCAGTTTATGAGTAATCAGAATCACCGAGATGCCATCTATAACCATTTTCCCAATAATGGAAAACAGGCTTTGCACTTCCTGGGGAGTAAGAACCGCGGTTGGCTCATCCAGCAGGAGCAAATCAACGCTCACATACAGCGCTTTGAGAATTTCGACCCATTGTTGCTGACCCACTGAGAGCTGCGCCACTGGCGTATCCAAATCAAGAACAATTCCATACTGTTCGCAAAGGGCCTGGATTTTCTTCTTCTCTGCCTGAAGATTAAGCAACGCCCCGGTTGATTCCTCGCCCACAATAATATTTTCCACGGCATTCATTGGATCAGCAAGCACAAAATGCTGGTGCACCATTCCGATTCCCATGCGGATGGCATCGCGCGGGGAAGAAAAGGCGACTTCCCGCCCTTTGAAATAGATCCTGCCTGCGTCGGGCCTGGAGGCCCCATAAATACACTTCGCCAGCGTGGATTTACCAGCGCCATTTTCACCCAGTAAGCAATGAACATGTCCCTGTTTGACTGAAAAAGACACCTGATCGTTTGCCACCAACGAGCCAAAGGTTTTAGTCAGGTGTTCCACCGCTAGGATCGGCGGCGCCTCATTTCGCGGAGTAACCACTACATTATCCGTCATGTGCAAACGCCTCCATCACGCAAGGTTTTAGAAAGTGGGCGGAGATGATTTTCCCCGCCCACTGGAACGAAACGAACTTACTCGATAGTAACTTCTTCCAAATTCAAGGGGATGACCAGTGTGCCATCCAAAATTTGCTTCTTGACTTCCTCGAACTTGGCAATCACTTCTGGCGGCAGTGTTTGTTCAAAGCCATATAAAGGCGCCAAACCTGAACCACCGTCTTTCATCAGGAAGTAAATCGGCTTGTCAGCGGGAGCATTATAGGCTGTGCCATTGACCACGTGATCGTACCAGGCTTCGATGACAAACTTCACATCAGGATCCCAGAATACGAGAGGGCTGGTGATGATCGTGTCAGGCGCCATCTCGTGGATATCCGACTGGTTGCCAAAGGCCAGAACGCCCTTATCGCGAGCCGCCTCGAAGGCGCCGTAACGCTCGGAGAAGATCAAATCCGCGCCCGCTGCAATCTGCGCTAGGGCGGTTTCCTTGGCTTTCACCGGATCCCACCAGGATTCGATGTAGGAACTCTTGAACTGCACTTCTGGATTCACCGATTTGGCGCCTTCCATGAAGGCGTTGAGTTGGTGATTCACACTGGCATAGGGGAAGCCGGCAACCATGCCCAGAATATTGCTCTTGGTCATCATGCCCGCGATGACGCCGCTCAGGTAGGACGGTTCATGGGCGTACATCTGGACAAAATATGTGTTGCCGCCTACTGGAAAGTAGTTCGAGGCGGAAACCCCGAAGATCTGTTCCGGGTACTGTTGGCGCAGGTTGTCCACTGGATCCGTACCAGCAGAAGCATCGTGCAGCCAGATGATATCGAATTCGCCGGTGTCAATAACATCCCGAACGAATTTTTCGTAATCATCAATCGGCACTTTTTCGAACCATTTGTACTCGATTGCCAGACCCTGAGGGGAATCTTGCTTCACCCGTTCAACTGCCTGAACCATGGCCTGGGACCATGGTTCATCCAATGGGCCGGTGGCGAAGAAGGCAATTTTGACCGTGGTCGGCGCGACGCTGGCGGGCGCTTCAGTTACCGCAGATTGGGCAGGCGCTTCTGTCGCCGTCGGTTCCGCCGGAGCTGGCTGGCACGCCCCTAGAAACAGCCCTAGTACAACGAATATCGTCATGGCAGTTAAAAATCGTTTCATTTTCATTTTTTTGATCTCCTTAGTTTTCATAATTGGTTACTGATGACTCGTGAACGGGATTTAGGCTAACAGGATTCAGAAGCGGTACCTCCTTTCTACTGTGGGACAATTTCGGAAAACGTCTGGCGAACTTCAGTTTGGACGAGAACCTTGCCAGCTCGCATTACGAGCGTAGGTGAGGGATGGAGCCGGAGGGCGTCCAGCTCGGATTGAACGGGCAAGAGCAGGAGATGAGCCGGGTTGCCCACCTTGAGGCCGTAATCCTGGATGCCAAACGACCTGGCAGCGCTGTACCCGGGCATCTCAAATGCCTTGCGGATTAAATGCGGTGTGGTCAGATAACCAGCATGGGCCGCAAAGAGGGCTGCATCCAATGGATTCATACTGCCAAAGGGATAGAACATATTATTCATATCGTCATGACCGCAGGCAACATTGACACCGGCCTTTATCAGCCGATCAAGAGGTGGAACACCGCGCCGAACCGGGGGTTGATCTTCGCGTCCCTGGAGAAAAAGGTTGGTCAGCGGGTTGGTAACGATGGTTATCTGGGCGGCAATAACCTTGGGAATGATCCTCTGGAATGTTGCCTCATCCCAGGCAGCCATGGCGCAGCAGTGGCTGGCGCTGACTCTACCTTGATAATTTTCAGCAATGGTCTTATCTGCCAGCAGTTCCAATGATCTCCAGTAGGGGTCATCAATCTCATCGACATGCATATCGATGCTGGTATTATATTTCTTGGCGATGTTGAAGATAATTTCGATCTGTTTTGCAGCGTCATCTAGGTCTTTTTCGATGTGAGGAATGCCTCCAACCAGGTCGGCTCCGTTTTCCATCGCCTGATACATCAAGTCAACGGTTTCTGAGCTGCGCGCCATGCCAAGTTGGGGAAAGGCAATGATGCCAATATCCACAATCCCACTGAATTTTCGTTTCACTGCTACAACGCCCTGCAACATCTTCAGTTTGGAGTCCGGGTCGATATCCACATGGCCACGAAACCATAACACGCCATTTGAAAGTGCTTGACGCACTGCCTGACTGGCTTTGTCGATCAGGTCGTCTAGTTGGCGATCCTTTTTGACGCGCGCATATATATCAATGGCTTCGAACAGCGTACCGCTTTGATTAATGAGGTCTGCCGTTTGATCAGATGGCCAGAGCAGAGGGTTATCGAGGTGAAAATGAGGTTCAAAGAAGGGCGGTATAGCCAGCTGTCCTCGTGCTTGGATCGCCACGTGCCCCGGGCTGAGTTCGTCCGTGCTTATTTCAACAATCTTATCCCCCGAGATACCGATGTCCACAAATCCAGCGGGATCATCTACCGCCAATGCTCTGTCCAACAAAGCCCGATGTATGGTTACATCCATTTTTTGTCTCCCAATTGATAATACCGTCTACCATCAATGAAAATGCAGACAACTTATTCTTTTCATTGCAAACTTGAATTGACCTTCAAGAAAAACAACATGACTGCGCCGATAAGCAAAGCTGCGATTGCCGCAAAGACGGGCAGAAATCCATCGATCAGGCGAGATATCCATTCGCTATGAAGAAATTTTTTCATGGGCAGCCACTTGTCTCCTGTTGTAACAGTATACTGAAAGCGCCCAAAAGTTGTCAGACAATTTGTAATAGGAATAGCATGATATTTATCCAGAATCTCGAGCCGATTTACGAATGCCTATCCACCCGACAGGGCTGAGGTGAGCAGTACTATGACAATAAGGGTATTAAACATGAATACAGACGTGCACTACAATAACCAGTGTTTTGTGCGTCAGGAAGAAGGCTGAATAAATCTTTAGTAATCAAGAACATAACTATAGGCCACGTTCGCCGCGCACATAAGGATTGCCCAACGCGGCAGGTGCGCCGATGCGTTTCCGCAGGGCTTCACGCGAGCCGATCACCAGGACAACAACAGTGAAAAGATAGGGCAACATTTGCAGAAAGAACCCAAGATATGGATTGTAATAAAAAGGGTTGGCAAAGCCGAACAAAACGAGCGGCCCTTGAATATCCAGAATGAGGCGGCGGAGAGCGCCGAAAGCGTACGCGCCGATTGCCGCGCGGAATGGATCCCATTGAGCGAAGATGACCAAACCGATGGCGATCCAACCCTGCCCGCCAGTGGTTAGCTCGCTGAACCATCCTGGTGAAACTGCCAGGCTGATCGTCGCGCCCGCCAACCCAGCCATCATCCCACCCACAAAAACATAAAAATAACGCATACGAAAAACGTTGATACCCAACGCGTCTGCGGCGGATGGATATTCACCTACCGCGCGCAAATGCAAACCCGGACGCGTACGATTTATGTAATACCATGACAAGGGAACAAGTAGATAGCCAACGTAAACGAGTACGCTTTGATTGGTGAAAAAGATTTTTCCAATGATCGGGATTAGGGTAAGCAGTGGGATCGAAAAATTTGGCAGGAGCGAAACTGTCCCAGCCTTGCTCAAGCCCTCGCCTAACACGAGGCTGATGCCTGCTCCCAAAAAAGTGAGCGCAAGCCCGCTGACAACTTGATCTGCCTGCAAAGTGATCACAATGAAAGCATGGATCTGGCTGATGAGTCCCGCAAAAATCATAGCCACCAAAACACCGAGCCACGGATTGCCAGTTGCGATGGTAGTGCTAAATGCGCTCATTGCGCCAATCAGCATCATACCTTCAACACCTAGGTTCAGAACACCGGATCGTTCAGCAAATAGCTCACCAATGGTTGCGAACAGCAATACCGTTCCGCTTGCAATCCCTGCCTGTAAAATAATCGTATAGTCCATGATTATTCCTCCACGCGTTCAATGACGACGCGATAACGAAGCAGGAAGTCGCTGGCAATAAGGCAGACCAGAATGATTCCCTGTATCATCTTGGGCACACCAGAGGGTTGAATTTCACGGCCGGCAAGGATCAAAGCCCCAAATAATATGGAAACGAATATGATCGCCAGTGGATTCAACTTTGCCAACCAGGCAACGATGATGCCAGTAAAGCCATACCCGGCGGCAACTGGGGCAGTTTGCAAACGATGGACAACACCCCCAACTTCAGACATACCGCCCAAGCCCGCCAGTGCGCCGGAGAGCATCATCACCCAAATCGTGTTTCGCGTAATATTAATACCTGCATATTGCGCCGCATTCGGGTTATCACCGATCAAACGAATCTCATAGCCCCAGCGGCTGCGAAAGATAATGAACCATAAAATGATCGCGGCCACGATGCCAATGACCAGACCCAGATGTGTGGTAAGTC
Source organism: Anaerolineales bacterium (assembly GCA_030680795.1). GTDB lineage: Bacteria > Chloroflexota > Anaerolineae > Anaerolineales > Villigracilaceae > Villigracilis. The sequence continues at coordinate 29,419 of JAUXUL010000002.1, forward strand.
CGCGAAAAATCGGGAAAGCCTTGGCATAATCCGACAAACGCGGCAACCACGCGCCGTCGGGGAACTTGGGCGACATTTGGAAACCACCTTCCGTCCATACGCCAAAGATCCAAAAGTTTACCCATGCCACTGCCACATAATTCAACATCAATGTGCTGATGATCTCATTCACATTAAACTTTGCTTTTAGATAGCCCGGAATGAATCCCCAGATAGCCCCCGCGGCCATGCCCGCTATCATCATTACCGGAATAAATATCCAGCGCGAGGTCTCAGCGGGCAGCACAGGCGCAAGCACAATGGCGCTCGCGCCGAATGCGCCCATAATGAACTGCCCCTCTGCGCCGATATTCCACAACTTCATACGGAACGCAACCGAACAAGCCAGAGCAGCCAATATGATCGGCGTTGCTTTAACGATCGTATCTGAAAGCACGCCAATATCGCCGAATGAAGCCTTTGCAATATGTAGATAGGAACGGATCGGATCACCACCAGCGAATGAAATTAAGACGCCTCCCAAGATCAAGGCGACAATGATCGCGCCAAACGATACCGCGGCGGGGTACCATGCAGGCGGTTCGCTCAAACGCGGTTCAATTCGAAAACGGAAGGGTGCGCGTCTCTTATTTAAAGTTGTCGGCTCAGTCATGTGCGGCGACTCCTTCTTTTTGGATTTGATCGAGCGGAGTGCCCGTCATCATTTGACCAATCGTATCCACCAAACCCTTCGACAGGCTCAGGGCGGCGCCTTCATCTGGTTCATCGTCCCCAATCATTACCTCCCCCATGATTTTTCCTTCATAGATCACGTAAACGCGGTCACAGAGTGAAAGTAATTCTTCCAACTCTTCAGATACAAGCAGTACCGCCGCGCCAGCCTCCCGTTGAGCCAGCAGCAAACGGTGGACTCCTTCGATCGCGCCAACATCCAGCCCACGGGTCGGTTGAACCGCAACCATAAAAGCGGGCAATCCTGAAATCTCGCGCGCCAAAATCACACGTTGAAGATTTCCTCCGGAAAGCAATCGAACGGGGGTGGAAACTGTGGGAACGATAATGTCGTAAGCCAGCTTGAGTTCATTGGCATGTTTCGTAGCTGCCTTCATATCCAACAAACCATTTTTTGAGATCGGCGGCTTGCGGAAATTCTTCATAATGACATTGTCCGTCACACTAAGGTTAGGCGCGCTGCCTACATGGGTGCGATCTTCAGGGACATAAGCCATGCCATGTTGAATGCCGAATAATGTATTGCGATTGCTAATTTTATCCCCATTGAGCAGAACTTGTCCCTGTGCGCATCTTCGCATGCCTGAAATAACTTGCGAAAGTTCGCTTTGCCCATTGCCCGCCACGCCTGCTACGCCAACGATTTCACCCGCGCGCACGTTTAAGGAGATACCGCGCAACGCGGGCAATCCTTTATCACTTTCAGCATGTACATCAGTAACTTCCAGCACAACATCTTGCGGCCTGCCGGGTTTTTTATCAAGCGCAAAAATTACATCACGCCCCACCATCAAGCGGGCTAACTCCTGACGAGAAACTCCTTTTGAAGGGACGCCTGAAGCAGTAGCAATACCGCGCCGCAACACACTGACACGGTCTGCAATGACACTGACTTCCTGAAGCTTGTGGCTGATAAAAATGACCGATTTCCCCTGGGCGATCATGGCTCGCAAAGTTACAAACAAACCTTCGATCTCTTGTGGCGCAAGCACTGCAGTCGGCTCGTCCATGATAAGCACATCAACACCACGATAAAGCATTTTTAGAATTTCAACACGTTGTTGTTCCCCCACCGATAATTGCCAGATCTTTGCACGCGGATCCACTTTTAAGCCGAAGCGTTCACCCAATTCAGCGATTTTGGTATTGTAATCAGGTAAACGCATAATGAAGCGCGGATCATCAAGCCCAAGCAAAATATTTTCAGTGACTGTTTGTGATGGCACCAGCATAAAATGCTGATGCACCATGCCAATACCGGCCTTGATCGCATCACGCGGCGAGGAGAAGGCCTTCGGCTCGCCCTTAACCAAAATCGTGCCGGCTTCCTGGCGGTATAAGCCAGCCAGCACATTCATTAGAGTACTTTTGCCAGCGCCATTCTCTCCAAGCAAACCATGGATCTCGCCATGCAATAATTCAAAATCAACATGGTCATTTGCCAGCACGCCGGGAAAGCGCTTGACAATTCCGCGCATTTCAACAACGAGCGGCGCTTGCGGAGGTGAACTGGGCATTGAGGAGGTTTGATTGATCACCGGATTACTCCTGCAAAAAACTCTGGAGTCAGGCTGCTTGCCGCCTGACATGTCCATCAGCACCCACAGGGCAAGTGAACTGACGGACTCCAGAATCATTATTTACAAAGAGGGCCAGAACCCTGAGAGTCCTGGCCCATTTATCAGTTAGACGGTTATTCGGGCAGTTCGGCGGTAATGCCTTCAGCCCACCACTTCATACAGACATCAACACTGCATGGCAGACCAAATTCAGGGAAGGCGTCAAGATCAACCTGCTCCAGGCTTTGACCAGCAGGCAGAACTACGTTGCCTTTGTTGTCATTGATCGGGCCGGAGAATACATCAAAGCGGGTGAACGTCCCAGCCTGCATCTGCGCAAGGATATCGCGGACTTCCTGAATAACGGCAGGATCAAGATCAGCGAGGCCCGGGGTCAATTCCTCGCCTTCCATGAAACCATACAGGCCTAGCGCGCCAGTATCAGAATCGAAGTAATCGTAACCTGGAACATAGGTGCCGGCGATGATGCCTTCTGTAATACGGGCATATTCAGAACCCCAGAGCCAATAGGGAGCGGTGAGACAGGCATCCACTTTGCAGGAACCGTACCAGTCATAGGTTACGCCATATTTGCCTTTTTCCTGGGCAACATCGGCAACAGCCGGGGTATCCGCACCAGTGAAGACAACGTAAGCGCCAGCGTCAAACAAGGAGGCGGCGGCTTCCTTTTCGATGATGGGGTCATGCCAGGTGTTGATCCAGCGAATATCCATTGTGCATTCAGGGCAGGTCTTGCGCATGCCCAAAGCAATGGCATTCCCCAAACGAATTTCTTCGGGGATCGGGAAGGTTGCCATGTAGCCGAGTTTGGTCTCACCATCCTGCTTGGCGCGCGCACCAGCCAGCATCCCAGCCAGATACTTCATATTTTCCATGGCGCCCATCAGGTTGCCAAAATTTTCGAAATTGGCTTTGATGCCGGTGAGGTGAATAAACACCGTATCTGGGAACTCACCCGCAACGGTTTCCATCGGGTCCATATAACCGAAGGATGTGCCGAAGATCAAGTCGAAGCCCTTGCGTGATAGACTGCGGAACACCTGCTCGGAATCAGCGCCTTCGGGTACGTTTTCAATATAAGCAACGTTTGTATTGGGTACATTCTCTTCGACGTAGAGCAAGCCTTCATAATGGGCTTGTGACCAACCGCCATCATCATGTGGTCCGATCAAAACCATGGCGACGTTAAACTTACCTGCTTCAACTTCAGGAATTTGGAAACCACCTGAATCCGCAGGCGCTTCGGTTGCAACAGGAGCTTCTGTAGCTACGGGCGCATCTGGTGCAGGGGCTTGTGTAGCCTCGGGAGCGCCGCCACAAGCAGACAGGACGAGCATGAGTACCAACGCAAACATTGCGAGGCGGGAAAGGTTTTTACGCATTTTTCTTCTCCTTATAAAATATGTGTTTTGCGACGAAACTAGCAAGATCTAATTGTTCTTTCGACCTCCTTTCAAGCTGTCTAAACAGTTGCATTTGCAACAACTATTTTTGTGCAGAAAGATATATTATAAACTTCTAAGGCGTACACTCAAAATTATTTTGTACTTCATTCAGAGTGACATTCCGCTCCGGGGTACTTTGTGTCTGGCGCTCAATGCGATCCCACAATTTGCAGAGAAGCGGGCCTACATAATTTTTTGATACTCTATATGAAGTTATTGACAATTCTACCGCTTTTTTCCAATCTCCAACATGAGCATAGCCTTCAATAAAAACGAATCGTTCAACGGGGTCATTGGGACGATCATCGAGCGCAAATGCGGTTTCGCCAAATGCTGCGACCTGTTCCCAATCCCCTTTTTGACGCGCCAACTCAGCCTGTCCGAAATAATAACACCAATCATGCTGCGGGTCGCTTCCATATAGCTGACCTGGGAGCTGCGCCTGCCGGTCAAACAGAATCACACTCTGATTGGAAATTCTTGCAACATCCCTAAGCGCGGGAGGCAGAAGGCGATTCGTTTCTTCAACTTCAGGATCAACGACCCGGAAACAAGCGGGCGGCTCGTAATCAATAACTAGAATATTGGAGGTATTCCCATAAAAGGTTGGGCCAATATAATACAACTGATGCGCCTGACCGGGTTCCACACTTGGCAGTGTTTTTCCAACCCGAATGGAGGCGAAATACAACATAAGATTCATCTCACCGGGCGGGCTGTAGATCCAGTTCAGGGGGCCGGTTAATGAATTATCTGAATAGTAGGTAAAAGGCAGATCATTGGAAAGCAGGATCGTTCCTTTTTCCAGTCCTGGAATTCGCCATGTCATTTGCCAGAACAGGTCCTGTTGGGTGGCCCAATCGCGGCGGAATATATCTTCGAGGCGGAAATGTCTGCTGACGGCAAAGCCAACCAGCAAAGCCACCAGAATCATTTGCGCCCGCTGGTTTTTTATCAACGCAATCAGGCTCGCCAGTAACAGACTCGCTCCCAGCATGAAAGGTAGCATGAAGCGGTCTATTGAGAAGTTCAACTGCGGAACGATACCGATCACCCAAACCGACATGCCTGATAATCCCCAGAGAACCAAGCCAATAAATCCAGCCTGCTTTGAAAAATCGCGATCATCGGCCTCGTTGGTAACAAACTTGAACAGGAATATTCCAACGAGGAAAATGACCGAGAATAACTGAATCAACATCAAGGTAAGCGTGAGCGGTCCCAATCCAGTTATGCCAATGGTTAGAAGCGGAACCAACCAGACCTCAAAAACAGTCCGCCACAAACTGAGGGCAACGTTATTTATTAACAGCATTAATCCGGCGAGGAAATCATCACGAAAGGCATCCAGCAAAATGTATTTATAACTGGCGTTCTGGAAAGTAAAGAAGAACATGCGCCAAAATGAGATCCCCAAAAATATCAACAAGTATGGCAAAAAGTACAGTGCGGCTTTTTGCATACGATTTTTATTTATACCTGGTAGCATCTGCCAGAAGAGAAAAATCCGCGCGAACTCGAGGAAATAAAAATATTCCATCGTAAGGAGGTTGACTGCGGCGAGTAACCAGGATGCCCCAAATAAAACCACGCGCCGTTTTTCATCCTTCAACGCCAGCAGTGAAAGGTACATGGAAAGCAGATAGCACAACAGCACAATGTAAAAATGGCTGTACATCATGGCGATGAAGTGTTGTCCCATACCGGGGTAAACAAGGAAAAGTAAACTTGCCCAAAACGCGGGTTTGGAATGCGCGGGCCACAGGACGCGTAATATTGCCCAGAACAAAAGCGCAGTCGTCCAACGCAAAACAAGTGCCAGTAACTGCCAAGCCCAGGGATTGGGTCCAAGGACTGGCAAGGTTAGCTGATAGATCATGCCCCAGAAGGGGCGACTGGTGGAGAAAGTTTTTGTTAAAACATCAGGTCCAAGACGAAAATAGATCCATGCCCAGGGAAATTCATCCCAGTAAAAGCCGCGCTGCCAGAAGAACAATCCGTAAGTCAGCGCAGCGATTAACAACATGAACCAACCCGCGCTGCGGGTTGTAAACTTCAAATTGTTGAATCGCTCAATCCAATTTTTCATCTGATCTACTTAAATCAAGTTACCGATTTTGTATATAACGTTCCTCGTCGCCGAAAAACCCTCACCCTGCCCTCTCCCAAGGGGAGAGGGGAAGTCGTCCCTGTGAACAATCACGTCAAACGGGGTGAGGGGAATTTTATTCAACACGGCGCCAATGAACACCTCAAATCCTTTACTATTCGACCGCTCCGTGAAACTACAATACTATCTAACTATCCGCGTGCCTGTTTCGCCTTTGAGCGCGCGTCCGATATTTTCAGGGCTGGTGATAAGAGCTTGCTTGCCGCCGTTTTCAAGATACCAGATCGCAGCCTCAATCTTCGGCGCCATCGAGCCTTTGGCAAAATGAGTGCCTTCAGCCAGATAGGCTTTAGCTTCGGCGACAGTCATATTGTCCAGCCATTTCTGTTCGGGTTTGCCGAAGTGAATGGCGACTTTTTCGACAGCCGTGGAAATCAGGAATAAATCGGCTTTGATGAGGCGCGCCAGCAAACTGGAAGCAAAGTCTTTATCAATCACGGCCGCCACACCCTTGTATTCATGGTCGCTGAGGTCAATAACCGGGATGCCGCCGCCGCCAACTGTGATCACAACTGCGCCCGCTTTAATAAGGGCTTCCACTGCTGCAAGCTCTACGACCTCCATTGGAAGAGGCGAAGCGACCACGCGCCGCCAGCCGCGGCCCGCATCCTCTACCACGCTCCAGCCCAAGTCTTTTTCACGGCGTTTGGCTTCAGTCTCATCCATGAATGAACCGATCGGCTTGGAGGGGCTTTTGAAAGCGACGTCGTTTTTATCCACCAGCACCTGGGTAACAACGGTGGCGACGGATTTCCTGATGCCGCGGCGATAAAGCTCGTTGTGCAGGGTCTGCTGCAAGGCATAGCCAATGGCGCCCTGACTATCCGCCCCGCAAACATCCAGCGGGACTTCGTGCATGCCCTCCACTTTAGCCGCGATTTCCGAGCGCCTTAGAATGAAGCCTACCTGCGGCCCATTCCCGTGACCAATCGCTACATTCCAGCCGGATTCGATCATGTCTGCTATGTGAAAGGTGGTCTCTTTGGCGGCCTGATACTGATCTTCAACAGTTTTTTGTTTCTCGTTTTTGATCAACGAGTTGCCGCCAATTGCGATGACTGCTAGTTTGTTGTTAGTCATATAGTCTCCTAGTCTTATAGTTAGGTAGTCTTAAAGTCAGGTAGTCTTATAGTCAGGTAGTCTTATAGTCGGGTAGTCTGCTAAACATTCGACCGCCTGACTACTCGACTATGTAACTATTCGACTACCTGACCAACTACGCCATCGTAAGCGCCATCACGGCCTTCTGCGCATGCAGGCGATTCTCGGCTTCGTCAAAGACTACGGATTGCGGGCCATCCAGGACACTGCTGGTAACTTCAACATCGCGGTCGGCGGGCAAGGGATGCATGTAGATGGCGTCCTTGTGGGCAACTTTCAACTTGGCATCATCCATGATCCAGTTCTTGTACAGATCCTGTAGTTTCTTGCCTTCAACCTTATCATTTGTAGTCAACAGCGGACCCCAGGATTTGGCGTAGATGACATCCGCACCCTTGCAGGCTTCGGTCATGCCGTCTTTTGAATCAATGATCTCAAACTTAGCGCCGGCGATCTTGGCTTGCTCTTTGGCCTGGTTGACAATATCAGGCATCAACGAAAATTCAGGCGGGTAAGCAAGGGTTACATCCATGCCAAAGCGCGGCATTTGCAAAATCAAAGACTGAGGCACAGAGATTGGCTTTAGATATGAAGCCGCATACGCCCATGAAACAACGATCTTCTTCTTGCGCAAATCCTTGCCCTTCTTTTCCATGATGGTCATGAGGTCAGCCAGACACTGGAAGGGATGGTATATGTCGCATTGCATGTTGAGGACAGGCGCGCGGCTGGATTTGGCGACATCATTTAAATATTTATTACCGTCGCCATAATCGCAGTGACGGATGGCAATACCATCGAAATAGCGGCCGAAGATCTCGCCTATTTCTACGGGTGTGTCGCCGTGTGAAATTTGGGTGGTATTTGAATCGATAAATGCACCATGTCCACCGAGTTGCGCCATGCCCGCTTCGAACGATCCACGGGTGCGCGTGGATGAGAAGAAGAACAGCATCGCCAGCGCCTTATCACGCAGATATGGATGCGGTTCACCGAGTGCGCGTTTGCGCTTCAGATCCCACGCCACTTCCAAAACAGTTTCGACTTCCTCTTTTGTGAAGTCGAGGTCGCCGATGAAATCACGTCCACGAAAGTTTGTTTGCATTGTTTCTCCTTGTTTAATTTGTAAACAAGTAAACAGGTACACACGTATACAGGTTCACACGTGTTTACTTGTTTACCTGTCTACTTGACTACTCGACTAACCGACTGCCAAACTACCTACTCCGTTGCGCCTAACACCAACGCCAGCAAAGCCATTCGCATCACTACGCCGTTGAAGGCTTCCTGCCAATAGCGCGACCAGCGTGTAATATCCACGTCAACAGGGATTTCGTCCATTCGTGGGAGCGAGTGGAGCAGGATCGCGTCTGATTTGGCTTTCGTCTCCAGCAGTTCACGCGTGATCTTGTAATTCGCGGGCGTCAGGTTGAGTTCGCCGCTGCGCTCATCGCGAGACTTTGTGTAATCGGGCTGTACCACTGGTTCAACCAGGATCACATCGGCTTCTGCAATGGCTTTCTCAACATGATCCATTTCCTTGAAATTCACGCTGAACTGCTTGAGTTCCTTCTTGAATTCATCGGTGAGTCCCATATCAGGCGGAGAGACAAAGGTAATCGGACAATCAAACTGACTCAAAGCATAACCGAGCGAGTGCATCGTTCGCATGCGCATGTCGCCGACCGCCAGCCATTTGAGACCATCAATGCGGCCTTTCTCACGCAGCACGGTGTACAGGTCTGTGAGAATTTGCGTCGGGTGCTCGCCCCAGCCATCACCGCCGTTGATGATGGGAACACTCGCCCACTTCGCGGCTTCATGCGGCGCGCCTTGCTGAAAGTGGCGCATCACGATCACATCGCCATAAAACTCCAGCATCTTGACCGTATCCTTGATCGACTCCTGGTAGAAGTCACCGGCGCGAGTCATCTTGGCATCTGAAAATCCCGTGACGTGACCGCCGAGGCGGTGCATGGCGGATTCATGAGCCAGACGCGTGCGCGTCGAGGGCTGATAAAAAGCCGTTACCAGCGTCTTTTCCTTAAGCATGTCCACGTTCTTTCTTGCGCGTGCGATGGGCTCCATTTTCTGAGCCACATCGAACACATGGAAGAATTCATTCCGCTCGAATTCCTTGAGCGACAAAATGTCGCGACCATTGAAACTACGCATGACGAACCTCCTTAATAGTGATGAAGATGGTGGATGATAGTGGACTCCTGTAATTCTAAAGTGTGATTTTCGGCCTGACTTATTCCGTTAAAAAATATGAGAAGGGGCAACCCTTCAAACTCACTTTTGGCTTTGTTCGGACAACATTTTGGGGAGCAGGGCATAGAACTCCGTGGCGAGTACCACCTCGTCTAGTGACACATTTTCGTGGCGCATGTGTGCGGTTTTCTCGTCGCCAGGGCCGAAGCCGATGGACGGGATATTTGCCTTGCCGGCCCAATAGGTGCCGTTGGTCGAGAAGTCCCACGTGCCCAGCATCCGCTTCTCGCCCCACAGCGCCTCGATAGTGCCCTGCCCAGCCTGCGCCAGCGGATGTGCGTCATCCAGCAACCAGGGCGGGTAGAACTTCGACACCGGAAAGACGAAGCCTGTGTAGGACGGTGCGTCGTAGAACAACTCTTCGACGTGGATTTCGTCCTGCAGATAGTCGGGGATCAGCCCCTTGATCTGCGCGATCACCGCGTCACGCGGCTCGCTCAAAGTGATACGGCGGTCGAGATAGATCGTGAACTGATCGGGCACAGCGTTGAGCGAAGCCGTGCGCGCCATGACGTCTGTCACCGCGATGGAGGGAAAGCCCTGCACCGGATGATAGCCCATCCCGAAGCGCATCCGACGATCCAGCTCGCGGATTTGCGTGATGATCGCCATCATCTTGTACACGGCGTTGTCCCCCAGGTAGTGCGATGCCGCGTGCGCCGACCGGCCGGTGGCGGTGATCTTCAACTCCACCCTTCCCTTATGCCCGCGATAGACCTGCATTTTAGTCGGCTCGCCGATGACCACGAAATCGGGTCGCACCTGGGGATCGGTCTCGACGAAGGCGTTGGGTGCGATGCCATCGCACCACTCTTCCATGTTGCCGAAGTAGTAGGCAGTGTAGCCATCGAGCAGGCCCAGGTCGCGGGCGATGGCCAGTCCATGCACCATGCCGGGCGTGCTGCCTTTTTCATCGCACGCGCCGCGCGCATACAGGATGTCGGCTTCTACCTTGCCCACGAACGGATCCCAATCCCATTCACTGGGGTCGCCGACGCCCACGGTGTCAATGTGCGAGTCGAAGACGATCACCTTAGGCCCGTCGCCGATGCGACCGATGGTGTTGCCCATCTTGTCGAAGCGCGCCTCGTCGAAACCGAGCTTCCGCATCTCGGCCTGGATACGCTCGCCGACATCTTTAAGTTGACCGTCCATACTGGGAATGGCAACAATATCACGTAAAAATTGAATAATATTCTCATGATTGTCCTGTACTTTTTTCTTTATGTCGTTCACTTTAGTCATAAATACACCTCAAGAAATTAATATGGATGATTGCAATGCACATTCAGTGTAAAACTAGACTATTCCTACACGACGCACAATATGAAAATGAAAATACCCGGGAATAAAATAACTGAGGGAATAATCTACAACCTTGCCGCGATCATCGAATAACTGCGAATGGAAATGCAATAACACATCACCGCGCTGAATTTCTATTGCTTTCGCTACTTCTGCAGTTGCGCCAATGGCGCTGACATTCGTGCGGGAAGTCTTCAAAGAATCGCCGCGATCCAACAAAAAGTCCAGGACAGACCCGTGGAAGTCGACAGGGAAATCATCCATATGCAGAACATCCTCAGGCAATGTATCCTCAAGATAAGCCACAGGTCTATTATCAGTGTGGACCACGCGGCGCACACGAGTCAAATTTTCGCCCACTGGAACATCCAGCATCTTCGCAAGTTCTTCATCGGCAGCGGTCGTTTCGATGTTCAAATCACTGACAGAGACCTCAAGCCCCAGGCGCTTTGCAATCGTTTCAAGGCTTTCAAGCACTTCCAGACCGCTGTCCATCACCTGCGTCTTGCCGACGACGAAAGTTCCAGCACCCTGCCTGCGGCGAATGAGCCCCTGCGTTTCAAACGAACGCATGGCTTCGCGCAAAGTAGCGCGAGAAACGCCAAGTTGTTTTGCAAGGTTAGGTTCAGATGGAAGCTGCAGACCGGCCGGTGAACGGGAGATCAAAGCCGCCAGGTCGACCTGCAATCTTTGAAAAGGAAAATTAGCCATAGGTCCTCAATCCTCCAACACGGGCACAAAATCAAATTGGGATACATCCACAAGACCTTTATCAGAAATTCTCAATTCAGGAATCACCATCAAAGCCAGCATACTCAATTGCATGTTTGGGTTATTCAACGCACAACCGCAAGCCCTGAAACCAGCGAGCACTGTCCCGGCTTTCTTTGCAACCCGATCCGCACGCTCGTTCGACATCAAACCCGCGATCTGCAATTCCACCAGCCCGATCACTTTTCCATCTTTTACAACGATCTGCCCGCCCCCGCATTTCGCCAGTTCATTTGCGGCAATCGCCATACATGCTTCATCCGTGCCAGCCACGATCATATGATGACTATCATGCGCCACCGTTGAACCAATGGCGCATTTTTCTTTAAAATTAAAACCGCTCACCAAACCAAGCGTCACCTTGCCGGTTGCGCGGTGCCTTTCCACCAGCGCAATTTTCGCGAGGTCACGCTTCACATCAGCTCTGACTTCCCCGTTTTCAACAGTGACCTTTTCTCTGAGATGACGTGTGGGCGCCTGATTTTCGATCACGCCGATCACATGCGCTTCAATACTTGATCCGTGGCCTGCTCTCGTCCGAAGGGCAAAATCCTGCGCTGTGAGATTTCTCTTCAAATGCACAGAATTGGTCACCCATTTGGGATACTTCACCACAGGCAATTTGACCTGCCATTCACCATGCTCTGCAATGACCTGTCCTTTGGCAATAACCACATCAGCTGTAAATTTCATCAAATCACTGACCAGCAAAACGTCCGCCCAGCGGCCAGGTGCGAGCATGCCCATCTCTTTCGTCAGACCAAAATGCTCGGCTGTATTGATCGTCATCATTTGAATTGCCGTCATCGGATTCAATCCTTCCGAAATTGCATGACTCAGAACACGATCCATGTGGCCATCCTGCGTGAGTGTTTCAGCATGTGAGTCATCGGTGCAGAGAATGAAGCGGCGCGAATCCAATTTCTTTTCGGTGATGGCTTTAACGCCAATAGCAACATCATGCCAGGCTGAACCATATCGCAACATCACCTTCATGCCCTGCCGGACGCGGGCAACCGCATCTTCAAGGCGTGTGCCTTCGTGATCGTCTTCCGCGCCGCCGGCCGCATATCCATGAAATGGAAGTCCGAGGTCCAGCGAGGCGTAATGCCCGCCAATCACCTTGCCCGCCGCATGGGTGGTGGTCATTTCATCCAGCATCTTTTTATCTCCCATGGATACGCCGCGGAAGTTCATCATCTCGCCCAAACCAATGATGCCTTTCCATTTCATGGCTTCAGCCACTTCCCTGGGTCCAATGGATGAACCCGGTGTTTCCAGCCCCGGAGCAGATGGAACACAGGAGGGCATCTGCACCCAGACATGGATGGGCTGTTTCCGGGCCTCATCCACCATCAACTTCACGCCTCTGAGGCCAAAGATGTTCGCGATCTCGTGCGGGTCAATAAACATGCCGGTCGTGCCGCGCACAGCCGCCGCGCGCACAAACTCGGTCACCGTGACCATGCCTGATTCAACATGCATGTGAGCGTCCAGCAGGCCAGGCACAAGAAAACGCCCATTGGTTTCGATAACTTGTGTTTTCTTTCCAATCGCATGGCTGGCATCAGGTCCCACATAAGCAATGTGACCTGACACAATGGCAATATCGGTATCAGGAATGATCTCACCCGATTGCACGCTGACCCATTTTCCGCCGCGAATGACGAGGTCGGCAGGCAGGCGTCCCATCGCAACTTCGACGAGATTGCGTGTGAGTTTTGTAGATACAGACATAAGCACTCCGTTGAACGTTTGAACGTTGACAAGTTTATAGTTCGGCTATCGAATAGATTGAGTCAGAACGAGAAAGCCGATCCAGCCGCTGATAAGAAGGATAGGGACCATCAAGGCAAGGGCCAACGCAGTTTTACCTTTCGAAACGGCATACGCGGAGCCAAAGGAGAAGAGTGGCAGGATAAACGAAAAAGAAAAATAGAAGCCGAGGTACCACGCGGGAGCCAGATAGAGCACGGCGCCAACCAGTGATAATATCGGGTGCTTTAACAGGATGCCTGCCAACGCCAACCCCAGTGACGCAATGATTGCTGGCCAGCCAAAGATGATAGGAACCAGGAAATCGGTCATGTTATCCTGCCAATAACCTTCGCGCGGCTTGATTATGTTTCTCTACCAACCTGCCTTCGTCAACTGTCACCAGTTTACCTTCCATCACAATGAACTTTCCATTCACAACAGTGTAATCTACATTTACAGCCTGACCAAAAACAACCGCCGCGACAGGGTCATGCATGCCTGCGAAGCCGAGTTGATTTAAATTGACAGCGAAGAAGTCGGCGCATTTGCCGCCTTCCAAACTTCCAATATCCTTGCGCCCCAACACTGCTGCTCCCCCGCGGGTACCGAGGTGAAGGGCTTCCCTCGCAGTCATGAGTTTGCGATTACCCTGACCCTGCCCTTTGTCACCAGGAGAGGGTGTAGCGGAGAAGCCTGTGATGCCTTCTTTGAGACGTGAAAGCAGCATGGCGCTGCGGACTTCGGCCAGCAGATGCGAACCATCATTTGATGCTGAGCCATCCACGCCGAGGCCAACGTTGACGCCAGCTTTGCGATATTCTTTAATCGGTGCGATGCCAGAGGCGAGTCGCATATTGGAGGTGGGACAGTGTGCCACGCCACAGTTATGTTTAGCAAAGACTTTTATCTCTTCGTCGTTGACCCAGACCGCGTGCGCGAACCAGACATCGTCGCCGACCCAGTCCACTTCTTGCATGTATCCGACGGGGCGATGACCGAACATCTGCATACAAAATTTTTCTTCGTCTTCAGTTTCAGCGAGATGGGTATGCAGATGCACACCATATTCACGCGCAAGTTTCGCGGATTGTTTCATTAAGTCCGATGTGACGCTGAACGGCGAACACGGCGCGAGCACGATCTGAGTCATCGCGCTAAGTTTGGGATCGTGATATTTTTCGATGAGACGCTGTGAATCTTTGAGGATGTTGTCTTCGGTATCCACGACTGAATCGGGTGGGAGTCCGCCTTTGGATTCGCCGAGGCTCATCGAGCCGCGCGAGGCTTGCAGGCGGAGTCCGATCTCGGAAGCCGCAGCAATTTCATCGTCCAGTTTTGATCCGTTTGGAAAAAGGTAGAGATGATCCGCTGCGGTGGTACATCCCGAAAGAGCCAGTTCGGCTAGTGCGGTCTGAGTCGAAATAAAAATATCGTCGGGAGTGAGGCGCGCCCAAATGGGATAAAGAGTTTTGAGCCAGTTGAAAAGATTGGCGTCCTGGGCGGCAGGCACGGCGCGCGTCAGGGTTTGATAAAAATGATGATGGGTGTTGACCAGCCCAGGCAAAACGATGTGACCTTTGAGATCGAGGACTTCATCGGCTGTTTGAGGAAGATCAGCGGTCAACCCGACCTGTCCAATGATTCCCTCTCGAATAAAAAGACCACCCTCGGGAATCTCCCGTTGATGGTCGTCCATGGTGACGATGTATGTGTTTTTAATGAGGAGGGTAGACATGAGGTAATTGATAATTAAAGACTGGTGATTGGAGACTAGAGACTGAGTGAGTTGTCTGACAACTCTAGTTTAGCAAAAAAGGGGAAGGATGTCAAATGGAGGCAGAATATATTCTCCCCTTCAGTTAAGGACTAAGAACAAACCCACGATCAGGGATCATTTTTTTGGTTTCTTGAATCTCGCTCTTTTGAAACTTGCGGGAGCATTAGGCAAATCGATACCAGCAATTTTACAGAGGTAAGCAAACAACGCCCCTTGATATTCTGCCGTATCTTCAACATATCCCTCCCTTACAAAAAACTTGACCAAAGATTCTTGATTTATTCGACCCACAGGGATTTGATCAAATACGGTCTTATATGCCTGCCGAATTTGACTCTCTAGAGTCGGTTGGAATTCATATCGAAGTTTTTGAAATACTTCTGTTGGCGCACCGGCTTCATTCAAGATACCCAGAAATTTCAAGGATTGCACAGTGAGGGACTCTTTACTGGGTGCAATAGCTAAATTCTTAAGGGTCGATACATTAATGGCGCTTGGATTCCAGTTTTGCTCTTCCCGAATTAACTTAAAGACTTCTTCTATCGCCGATGGTCTTCCAGATGGATATTTACCTCGTAGCTGTTTGGACATTTCTCCTCCTTACTTGATAGCTTGAAACTTCATTTGCACATAATTTTCGACCCAAGCAATTCCTTTTGAAGTCAAAAAAATATTTTCCCCTTTCAAATACACTTTTCCTTCATCGTGCAACTTCGAAATTAAATTATCTCGAAACAATGTGGAATTTTTATATCTAACTGCTCGCCGCAAAGTAGACAAGTCAATAGCCTTAGGATATTGATGGTAAAGAGTCACCAAAATTCTATCGCCCGCATCAATAAGATGTGTTTCAAGAAAAACTAAATCTCCATCGATTTCATCTATAAGCGGAATTTCTTTAACGCTAAGCCCATCAATTATTCCTTGCACAACTTTTGGATCCAATGATGCTTCTCCCCTTATTAGTTCAGACAGCACCCATTTGGCTAATACCAATGTTAATCTACCATCCATCTCATCCACATTTACAACGCTCGCAAGATGAGCTACGTTTCGCCTATTCCTTATATCCAGCAATAATTCCACGCTTTTCAGAACAAGAAATCTTAATTCATCAGGCATATTCGCATTATTACGTACTTGATTAACAATGCTTTGTCTTTGAAGTTGAATTCCTATTGGCGTAAAGTTGCCTCCAGATTCCTTCCATTCAAGGTATCGGAGCACAGCTTCGGCAAACCTTGCACAACTTAATTCAAGCGGATTCCAATCACGCTTTGCAAAGCGCATTTCAATTTCCGAAAATTCGGTTTCAAGGGCTTGCAAAATAGGATCGGGCAAATTTCCAAGATAAGGAGATAACAATGATGTCATTGATTACCTTCCTTAACACCATCAAGAATATTACTTAGAAACTTATCTGCATAGAATGGAATAAATTTCCATTCGCCTCTTGAAGGAGATGCCACATATCTTTCCTTTCTAAGTTCCGCCAATCGTGCGTTAACTATCTTTATATCAATCCCAGTAAGTTGTGCTATAGCTTGATTTTGTCTACTTATCATTGGTATATAAAATGGGTACTTGACATCACCAATTTCACCAAGATGACTCTCTAGAATGAGGTTACCCGCTGAGTCTATCTTGAAAATTGTTCCTGCTTTGTCTGCTATTCTTCTAAGAATTTCATCTCCTGCTATAAAGAGACCATCGAGATTAGTGTTTTGATTATTAGTTTCCATTTTTTCACCCTCCTAAGGTGAAGAACTGCACATGATGCACTTTTCCTAATTCTGAATTCTTGAAATGATTTTTTCTAGAATTTTTTCTACCCCATGGATAATGACTTGATGTGATCCTACCTTTTCCTGCTGCGCTACTCCTTGATCTCTTAATTCAGCTATTCGGGCACCGACAGACATGGAAGATACACCTAACTTTTCTGCTATCGCGGAATTACTTATTGTTGGATTTTCAACTAAATCAATTTTCGCCGCTAAATGTTGAGCCAACAAGACTATAGATATTTTCTCCTTATCATTTAACTTATCTTGTGGAAACATCCAAACAATATTTCCTTTTTTATCTAACTTAAATACACTGCTCGCTTTTTCAACAAGTCGGGTAAATATTGAGTCTTCATCAATCATGATTTTTTTAGCAATTTCAGATTTCTCCATTTTCATTCCTTTACGTAATTTTACTTATTTTACGTATTTTACCATAATTACGTAAAGAGTCAAGGGCCTTGATCCTGTATGTAGGGATGGCAGTTTGGGTGGGGCTCTTCGTTTCCCCGCCCATCCTCCCCTAAATTCCAAAGTGCGGTTTTTTTGAGGATGCCCCGTCTGTGGACGGAATGTGTGTTAAACTGAAGCAGTACTTAGTAATTGGATCTCTGTCGTACCACCTTGACCGCCGACCCACTTATAAGGTTGCGGTCATTTTTATTTCCAGCCGTGCTGGAGAAGGAAGTAATAAAATGGATATTCGAATTTATGTAGGAAACCTGAACAAGTCAACCACACAGGAAGAAATCAGTGCCTTGTTCGCAACCGCCGGAACCGTCACTTCGGTGGAGCTTGTCATGGACAAGGTTTCTGGCCTGTCGAAAGGCTTCGCATTTGTGGCCATGCCCGATCAGGCTGAAGCAGATAAGGCCATCAGCATGTTCAATGCCTATTCACTGGCAGGGAACGCGCTCAAGGTCAATGTCGCAAAACCAAAAGTCGGATAAGCGTAATACAAAATTAACATTGCAGCACAAATCCTTCGTTCCGCTTGGAGCGAA
>JAUXUL010000003.1 GCA_030680795.1 Anaerolineales bacterium
GTTGCGAGCAAAAATCCGGAATATCTCGAACCCGTCAAACATTGTTTGCAAGCCATGGCTCGCGGCGGCATGTATGATGTCGTCGGAGGCGGCTTCGCCCGTTACAGCACCGACAACCTTTGGCGGGTGCCGCATTTTGAAGATTTGTACACAGACTACAACTTGTTCCAGCAAAAACCGGAGATATCCGCCAGAAAGAAATATCCACATTTTGAGTGAGTCCCTTTCATATTGATTCAGGAAAGTGATCGTTGATCCAGGAAAGTAATCGCCGGTGATATACCAATCACATCGTTCAGATTTATCTATATCAGTTTAATATCTTCTGTGGAGCTTCTCTGATCTGGACGGCCATCTAACCAACTTTTTGCAAGTTTTGAAAGGATCATCAATACCAGCGGTCGCCTTCCCGAGTGTGTTTGATCGTGAAGCAGTCACGTCCCCCGCAGAAGGGGCAGGCTCCCACATGATACACCCCCGCTTTCCGCGAGCCGCCCCCCACCAAAGTAACAAGATCCATGGTCTGGTTGATCTGTGACGAGTTCACTCCGCGAGCAAGTTGAACTCCACCTCATTCCGGATCTCTCCAGACAGGTTGTCGAGGGCCGCATTTGGTGGCATCAAAAAAATGGTGCATGCTGTTCATTTTCCCCTTCAGGATCACCAGGTTCACTTTTGAACTTTAATTCGCCCCCCCGCCACCACAGTTCACTTTTCAACTTTTCCCAACAGTATTAATTCGCTTGTGTTACTTTTGAAAGAGGTCTATTGGAATTTAGACTGTAGATAATGCTGCGTGTGTTCTCGTAGAGCTTAAGGTATTGTTGGTAAATAGATTCATACTGCTCGTGCCGGGCAGGATCCGGTTCAATAAGATAACCCGGTTTTACCCAGTTTGTTAGGTCTTCCCTTTTCAAAATATTTGCTGACAATCCAGCCAAAAAGGCATCACCATAACTGGCGCCAATCGTTAATGCAGGTACCGATTGAGGGATTCCCACCACGTCCGAAACAATTTGCAGCCAAGCAAGGCTTTTGGTACCGCCACCTACAGCAACCACATGACGAACATCAGCCCCGATATTCCTGAATGTCTCGATATTATGGCGAATTCCGTAAGCAACACTTTCCAGAACTGCGCGGAACAGATGATCACGGGTATGGGCTAGGGTCAGACCAGCAATGACCCCACGGGCTCGCGGGTCGTTAATCGGTGTGCGCTCACCACTGAAATAGGGGAGCATCAGTAGGCCGCCTGCGCCGGGTCCTATCGCTTCGGCCCTTTCGAAGAGGGTATTGTAGGCGGTCTCGGATGGCAGGTCTGCAGCAAGCTCATCTCGGAACCAACGTGTCAAAGAACCGGTGGTTGACATCCCGGCAGCTAGATTATATTGCCCCTTATAGGCACCTGCCACGCTCCACATGCGTGGATCAGGTGTGGCTTGGTTTTGGACCAGGATGAAGAAAGCCGTACTACCATACATGATCATGAGGTCCCCAGGATGGGTTACACCGACGCTAATGGCTTCACTCAAAGCATCCACTGCACCCACAGCTATAGGAGTACCAACTTTGAGCCCTGTTGCTGCTGCCCCACCAGCGTTGATTTCACCGGCTAATTCATCGCTCCAGCCAAGTCGGGGTAATTTATCCAGACCAATCACCTGACTAGCAAACCGGTTGGACCATTTCATCCCTTGTTTATCCATCAAAGGGATGAAATGGCTTGCCGTATGCCGGTCAATCACTTTTTCACCGCTGAGTTTGTAAATGAGGTAACTGCTGGCAGTGGTAATGTGACCTACCTGTTCCCAGATATGCGGCTCATGGTTTTTGAGCCATAGAATTTTGGGGCCAACCGCCTGGCTACTCAATGCCATATTGCTTAATTCGAAGATGGTATCCTTGCCCAAAGTACGATTTAAATCTTCAATTTCAGCGCTGGCACGAGCGTCTACACCATAAAGAATGGCAGGGCGCAAAGGCTTCCCACTCGCATCCAATGGAAGCATACAGGGGCCAATGGCACTAACAGCCACGCCACCAATATCCTCGCCTGTATAGGGGTGGCCGTCGAGGAGTGCATGACAAATGGCCACGATATCTGCCCACCAGACCTTATCCGCATCCTGTTCAGCCCATCCGGGCTGAGGAATATCCATTGTATGTTCGGTAACGTGCGATCGCAGTACGGTACCGCCTGGTTCCACCAAAACCCCTTTACTGCTATAGGTCCCAACGTCAATACCCAAAAGTAGTTGACTCATAATTGACTAACCCACTTTCACATTGCCACAAATATGAACAGTAATGCCCATTGCGGACAGCATGGCTGCTTTCGCAGCCAGGGCTTTATCTGCAATCTCCACAGATGGAGCGTAAGCTACCTGAATATGATTAGCCTTGTGCTGGGCCATTAGCTGGTCACGACTCACACCATGCAAAGTTGCACTCATTATGGGCCACTGAGGGGTTGTGGCTTCCCAGCGAAATTGCATTTCATCGGGAGGCAAACTCACCACGGTTCCTCGTCCAATATCGGTGTGAAGGACTCCATCCTGGACATAAACCCGACTCCAAACGATTTCGCCGGGTTTGCTCTCTCCTTTAATGGTGCCCCCACCTTTTGGAAAGTACATGGCAGGTTGGCGTTCACTTACGGCACCAGCAAAACCATTCACCAGATGGGAAGGGGGAACTGCTCCAGAAATTTCAAATACCCAGACAAAATCGTTAATTCCATTCCCATTATATTGTTGCCCCCAGCGGATATCGTGTAG
Source organism: Anaerolineales bacterium (assembly GCA_030680795.1). Lineage (GTDB taxonomy): Bacteria > Chloroflexota > Anaerolineae > Anaerolineales > Villigracilaceae > Villigracilis. The sequence goes on from JAUXUL010000003.1 coordinate 2,781, forward strand.
CGTGGTGGCAGGGTCTAGAGACATGGCCGTCCAAACCCGGTTCGTAACGAGAGCGTCCACAGCAGCGCCTTCATCTACTTCATTAAAGTGAGGTAATGCCTTGCCTGCAAAAAGCTCCTCACCGGTTTCTGGATGAAATACGGGCGGACGCTCCACATTATTAAGTAACCCTTCGGCAAGATCCGAGGCGGGAGCCATATCTTTAAGTCCTTGTTGATATTGGATACCGATGGCGTCGCATCCAAAAAGATCGGCCATGTGGATTGCTGCTATGTACATTTTGAGCTGTTCCAGGATTTGAGTATCAGTTAGTTCAGTGGCATCATCACTGCCTGTCAGGAAGGTCATTCCTTTTTGATTAAGCCAGGTGCGCGCCCGATTGGCTTCTTCATTCGAAATAGTCCGCATTGCGGCGATCAGGGCTGATTGACTGAACCTTTCCTTGTAAATACCGCAAGGATTAAGTAGTTCATCATCGATAATGGCATTATACATACCCATACAGCCTTCGTCGAAAATCCCAAGGATGGCCTTATTATGTTTGAGTTCCCTGGCTAGGGCAACACCAAGTTCAGCCTCCGAGGCCGGAAGGCGCTTAAGATTTAGATCGCGTATGTGACTGGTATCGTGGACGATGCTTCCTTCAAGAATCCATTTTCGGATTCCATTGATGAAAAATTCGTCTTTGAAATCTTCACTCCAGAGGGTGCTGTATTTAACCCCCATCTTGGTTAGGCTGCCGTTCAGATTCAGCAAGCCGACCAGTCCCGGCCACTGTCCGCTCCAGTTCGCAACGGTCAGGATTGGACCGCAGTGGGCCCTCAACCCGGCGAGCACGTGATAACTGTACTGCCATACGGCGACCGCCACAATCAAAGGAGCTTCGGGTGGAATTGATTTGAAAACCTCCATTCCCATACGCTGGTTCCAAATAAAGCCATGGCCTATAGTTTCATCATAGGGATGTGCCCGTTTGACGATCAATCCTTCGGTGTCGAACGCCGAGCAAATTGTTTTCTCCATGTCTGCCTGGGCGGGCCAACAGATCTGGTTGGCGGACAAGCGTAAATCCCCGCTAGCCACAAGGTATGCTTCGTTTGGGACAGCCTTTAGAGGGGCTTTCATTCGAGGGACTTGATAGGTTGACATGATTATTCTCCTTGAAAGAGGAATGTTCAATTCCGGATGGGGGTTACACCCTTTTTGAGAATGATAGAGAATTCCTTTATAAAAACATAACCTTGGTTATCTCCGGCTAAAATTTTAGATTAATTTTGATCAGCCATTACTTTCGAATTGTCGCAGCAGCAGCCTCAAGGCGATTAAATAATTCGGGTTTCAAATCAACATGCAAGACTTGAGCAACGACCTGGGTCCATCCATGGACAAAGTACAGCCACCCATCTTCTACGCGAACATTACGATCCTGAGTTTGGCACTCGGCTTGGTGCATAAAATCCAATTCCCCGCGGTAGTTGAATTCCCAAGCAATGCCATTGACAGGGAGCATGCCCTTATCAGTAATCGGGGAACCGGGTATATCCTTTCCCATTCCTGTGGCATTAATCACGATGGTATAAGGCGGCATGCTTGCCATAATTTCATCATTCTTTGCTGGATTATCGTTGTGGATATATTCCACTTTAATATCCGTTTTTAGACTCTCAACCATCTTTTTGGCGCCTTCCAATCGGCCTAATGAGCGATTGATCAGGACAAAGCGTTTCGGTCGGTCACTGGCATTTTTCTTGTTGATAAGGTGGAGGATCGTCGCGATGGCTGATCCGCCCGCGCCAAAACACAACACCTCTCCACCCGTTCGGCCAAAATAGTCAGGGCCAGTAATTGCATCTAAGCTTAAGCCGGAAGAGATCGGATCCTTGGCATGACCTTCAAGGCGGTCATTTAGTTTGGAAATGCTTGATACCTCGCCGCAGATTTGGGCGTAAGGGTCCAAATATTCGAACATATCACGAGTGGCGATCAACAGATCAATTTTATGGGTCGTGACCAAAGCACCCAGCGAGAGAGGATCGTATTTTATCTGAGCTACAACTTGCCTATAGTTTTCGGGATCATCATGAATTTTTAGGTCCATCCCTTCGATCACAATGTCAGGCCGTCCCAGCTCCTTCATCCAAAGAGGGAAAACTTTCATGATGGATGATTTGCCTGTTGTGACACCAATGAAGTAAAACGTTGGAATGGTCTTTGTATTGATTTTGTATTTAGCGGTTTCTATTTTGGTTGTCATTCTATGAACTCCTGCATACTACAATTTAAGCGTAGACCGAGCCTCTTCGAGCGCTTTGATGAATTCACGAGCCCTCATGGAAATTTCATCAAAACGGCCTTCCTTTGCCAGTTTGGGTGGACATAACTCGCTTCCTGCACCAACCGCAAATGCTCCAGCATCGAGCCATTCACCGACATTCGTCGCACTCACACCTCCGGTTGGCATCATTGGAATATTAGGGAATGGGGCTTTGAGAGCCTTCATATATGATGGACCGCCCAATGAACCTGGGAAGATTTTCACTACATCTGAGCCTAGCTTATAAGCTTGAAAAACTTCAGTGGGTGTTAGCGCACCGATCATTACTGGTACACCCGATGCAATCATGGTTTTCCCAAGCAATGGATCGCAAATAGGGCAGACCAGGAAACGTGCCCCCGCACCAATTGCTTCATCAACCTGCGTTGGCTCGGTCAGCGTACCCATCCCAAGAACGATCTGATTGCTGAACTGTTTGTCAAGTTGACGAACAACTTCTGCTGCATTAGGCGTGCTATAGGTAATTTCAATTCCTTTAACCCCGCCAGCTATGAGCGCCTCAACCATTTTGAGAGTCAATTCGGGTGTTGGACCACGAATGACAGCCATTACTCCCAATTGTTGTAGTTTCTCCAAAGTAACCTTTTTATCCATTATTATGCTCCTTTCATAATTTATTACACAGGATTTTGTGGCTTCTCGCCTCGCAGGACAGCCAAGCAATCGTGCAGCGCCATCCAGCCCATTGCATTCATAGCCCCGTCCGTGTGTGAAGCACAATGTGGCGTTACAAGAACCTGGGGCAATTTCAAGAGGGGATTATCTACATCCGGTGGTTCCTTACTGAACACATCCAACGCCGCGCCTTGTAAGTGCCCTCTCTGAATTGAGTTTGCCAAGGCAATGTCATCTATCAACTCACCCCGCGATGTATTGATCAGGAACGCTCCTTTCTTCATTCCGCGTAGGAAATCGTCATTGACCAATGCACGAGTCTCTGGCAATAATGGCAGGTGCAGAGAAAGGAAATCCGATTGGGCCGAAATTTCTTCAGGCGATACAAATACTACATGATGAGTGCGAGCATATTCATCGTCTGGAACTGGGTCAAAGGCTAAGATTCGGCAATCGAACCCTACTAGACGCTGCGCTACTTGTTTCCCAATAGAACCGAATCCTAGTAAGCCTACATTCTTGCCTTCCAACGAGAGACCTGCCATACGCGGCCAGCCACCTTCGCGAGTAGCTGCGACAGATTCAGGAATTTTACGGCTTAGCGAAAGGATCAGTGCGATAGTTAACTCAGCTACCGAAGCTGAATTAGCTCCTGGTGTATTAGTTACACAGATACCCCTTTCATGCGCCATAACCAAGTCAACATTATCTACACCAACACCATAGCGAGCAATAACTTTCAATCTGTCCGCAGATTCCAGCGCGGAGCGATCAATCTCATCCAGACCAGCAATATAGCCATCTATGCCGGGTAGCAGACGTGTTACTTCAGAAGAGGACAACGGTTTGCCAGTTGGATTGTAGATCACCTCTCCTACAAGGTCCTCCAATTCGGTGAGGAGACGTTTCTCCGTCTTGCCATATGAAGTCGGGCTCACTAATACCCGACAAGATTTTAAGTTCATTCATTCTCCTTATTCGCCCGTCCAGTGTGGGTTTGGAATTATGGTTGGTATGCCGTCACGTTCAATGACCAATTGACGAAAACCTTTTGTCTCAATCGTCCCATAATCATGACCGGCATTACCTGGATAAACAAAGAGTGTGACCAGATCGCCATTCCCGGTATTGACAGAACGATGTGCCCAGCATGGGGGGACGTACAGGATACGTCCCGGACGCAATTCGGCTACCGACGATTCCCCCTCGGGTGTTTCCATTACCATCATACCTTCCCCTTTTAGGCAATAATAAATTTCAGCGGTTGCAAGGACAATATGGAAATGGCCTTTGGTCATAAAGTATTCATTGCCGACTTTCCCTGAATGGACGATCGAGATGCCATGCAATAACTCGCCTGCCTGTTCAGGTAGTTTGATCTCATAAACTTCATAAACGGTTATGTCATCTTTCGCTAGCAAGATTTCGTAAGCCTGCGAATCAGCAAACTGGTTATTTAAGGCGGTCAATTTTCGAATTATGTAATTATCGAACTTAGTTGGAGTCATATGCGGTGGAACCAGATCAAATGTGAAAGGTAACGTCATCGAGTACCTCTTTCAAGACATTCAGGGGGCGAAGCCAATCGGTGGGCGATGTTCCCCCCAAGAAGTTTGCCCAATGACGATTCCAAACCTAATTCTTTTAGTCGCGGGCCGATAATTGTCAGGAAACCGCCGAGTCCCGGACCATGGCCAAGGAGCGACCATAATTCGACCTCAGCCATATCCGTAGCCAGGGCTACAGAGTCCTCCAATCCATTGGCAACCATCCTTTGAATCAGGGGCCACAGGTTTTTCTCCGGTTCGTATTTCGGACGGTAGAAAGTGTCATATTCAAGGAGAACGCCCATAATGGCAAGATCATGGTGCAGGCTAAAATCAGGCCGCTTATCAATATGGCAGATCACCAAGCGCTCGGCTGGGACACCTCTACTAAGAAAGAAGTCAACAAGTATTTCTGCCTCACTACCCTTCTCTGTATGTGCCTCAATCGTAATGCCTGTTTCAAGGCAGGCACCAGCAGCAGCTTCTAGTAATGCTTGCGGTGTATCCCTGACTCGCAATTGACAGGCTATTTTTATAAGACCGGGTTTGACGGGTGTTTCCAATTGCAAGGTTTCGACCAGACCTTGTTTAATCTCAGAAATAAAGTATGTCTTGGCTTGATCGGCACTTGCCTGGTATAACCAGAAATCGGGCGGATAATATTTCGGCAAGTGGAATCCGGTAGCCGAGATAATATTTACACCGCTTTCCTGCGAAAGTCGGCGTAATACCCTTCCGTCTCGCCCGCAGCCGCCTGGTTGGCAGTCAATGATCGTAGCGCCACCAGCCCGGCGGTAATACTTGAGCTCGCTGTTTATGGATTCATAGTTATTCAAGATAGGAGAGTTGGGTTGATTTCCTTCAACTGTCCCTATCCATAGATGGTTATGCGCGTCACAGATCCCGATAGCCTCTTGTGGAATAGGGCCTGTAACACTCTCTATAAAAAACTTGTCTTCAACCATAGGATCCATTGTCAATTTATTACCTGAACAATCTTCGAGAATTCATTATTCAAATATCCGCCGCTGATCACGCACTCGAATACCCGTGCGAGCAAATCGTGCCGTTCGTAAAAACCGGGAAACCGATTTTGCGAACTTGATCGAGATCGCGTTCCGCGCCGCTCGTGACAAGTCCGACCGCGCCGAATGATGGGTACGTCGTGCACATGATTTTGCCGAATGTCGCGGCGACTGGCGGCGAATCCAAATCTGAAAGACGACAATCGCAGGACCAGATAACACGGCAAATCGTAAGACCTGTTTGTCGAGACTCGAATCGGCATCAGCTTGAAGCAGTGGTTCCTATGAACGGAAGGTTGCCGTCGTGGCATAGTCGACCATCGGCGGCATCTCGGGGAAAAACGAGATGATGCACGCGTCCATAAAGCCGGCGTTGGATGGACGAATTTCGAACAGCTTGATGATGTTGCAGATGGTCGGCGTGGTGAATTTACACAATTTTGTAAGTGTTTCAGTACGAGCCATAATAAGCATTTGCCTTCAGACCGGCCAAGCGCTCATCCCGGGTCTAAAAAAAGGGAGCCGTGTAAAGAAGAGCAAGTATTCGGGCGAAATGGACCAAAGCGAACTTCCTCCAAGGCCTTGAAGGTCTTGGAGGCCTTGAAATTCCTTCACACCAGTCCCTGCTGCTTTAGAAATCCATCCGCCTCTGCCCGGTTGGGAAAAGAAACCTGTGTCCCGATTCGGGTAACCGACAGCGCGGCAACAGCATTCGCACGTCGAATGGCGTCACGCAGCGGGAGACCTTCACCCAAAAAGACAGCGAGGCTACCAATGAACGCGTCGCCAGCACCGGTAGGGTCAACAGCCTCCACTTTGACGCTCGGGGTTTGTTCGACAGAATCCTTATCTACCAACAATGCGCCATCCTCACCCAAAGTCAAGATGACCGTCCTGGTCCCGCGCAACAAAAGTTTACGTGCGGCAGCTTCGGCTTCGGCCCGAGTTCCCACAGACTGACCAGTAAGGAGTTCTATCTCCGTCGTGTTCGGGACGCAGATACCTGCAAGTTGTAAAAGTTCGTCTGAGATCGGCGTAGCGGGTGCAGGGTTGAGGATTGTGCGGACGTTGCCGCTTTTAGCAATCCGAAACGCCTCCAGGGTTGTTTCCACCGGGATTTCCAATTGGGAAATCAGAATATCGGCGTCGAGAATCACCTGCTTGGATGCTTGGACATCTTCCGGCGTCAACCCCGTATTGGCGCCCGGCACGATGACGACAAAGTTCTGGGCGTTGTCATCTACGAAAATGGGCGCCACGCCGGAAAAGCGCGCATTGTCAAACATCACGTGGGTCGTGTCAATGCCTTGCTCGCGATAGTTCTTCAGTGTACCATCGCCAAAGACATCGCGACCAAGCTTAGTCACCATCGTGACCCGCGCGCCAAGTTTCACCGCCATCACGGCTTGATTCGCGCCTTTGCCGCCATAACCGAGATGAAATGAACTACCGACCAGCGTCTCGCCCAGCTTGGGGAGACGCGGCACCCGGGAAATCAAATCAATCATCGAGCTGCCGACCACACAAATCCTGGGAGATTGTATCGCCATAGGATTACCTTGCGCCCGCGGCTTTTCGGTTGGATGTGGCTGGTCGCCGTGCCACTTGCTTTTTGGGCCCTGGCATAATCTCGTGCTCTTCGGTGTAGATGTGAATCCGCACGTCGGCGAATTGATCTGCGTCTGCACCCGCGACTTTGCCTTGGTCGGTGGCAAAGGCTGCCTCCATCGCTTCGATACTGTCCCACCACATCTCGGCGGTGCCATCGTAGATTGGCTCGTTGCCGGTGTCTGCTGGCTGGCGATCAGTCGCGATGTTGATTCGATAGCCGCGCACGCCTGGAATTTTGGTTGACAGTTTGGTGTGTTCCGTCAACCAGCGCCGCGCGAACTCTTCCTTGCTGATACTTGGCTTGCGTTTTAGCAGTGCAATTAATTTGACCATGTGTGTCTCCTCCGAAAACAGGATATTGGCGAACACAGAGAACACGGCTTTTCTGGTTTGCTTTCGTCGGTGTTTATCTGTGTCCAATCTTTTTTACTCTACCGTCGGTGCGCCGCATGGCACACGGGTAACCCATTAGTCTTCCCTTGCCGGGTACCGGAGCAAGAGTTTCTCGTTGCCCGTCCCCAAGTTCTCGCCGAGGTTTACGGATAGTGACTCACCGCCTTGCCTTTACTCCTCCGCGCGCGATGGCGCGCCTGACTTCGACGAGAACTGTTTCCTCGCCCACCATTGTAATATCGCCGGGCGTTTCCTGAACGAGGATGCCGTGCGCCGCGCCCCATTGCACAGCCGTCTCAAGGTCCTTGCCTTTGAGCAAAGCCGCCAGCACCCCGGACGCGAATGAATCTCCACCGCCGGTTCTATCGGCAATCGGAATGTCAACGCGCAGCGGCGCTTGGTACATTTTGCCGTTGATCGCATCGTACAGGACTGCGCCCCAACTAACCCAATCGGCGTTGGTCGCGCCGCGCCACTGCGTGCCGATCAAACTCAGATTAGGGTAATCCTTTGCGACTTGCTGAACGGTCTCTTGGTACGCGGCAATCCATTCGTCATAAGGCGCGTCTGCGGCGACCCTGGTCGCGTAGCCCAAAGCATCCGAGAGATCGCCGTCGTTTCCAACCAAGAATCCCAAAAGCGAGGCGATCTGACGATTGATCTCCCTCGCGCGGTTCTTATTCGGTTCCACCTTCGACCGATAGTTCAGATCGGCGGCCACAAACGTGCCATGTTCATTGGCTTTCTGCATTCCCTCAATTGCCAAATCTGCCGAGGTTGGTGAAATCAACGCATAGATTCCGCCGGTGCTAAAGACGCACACACCTTCCTTGCCAAACAGCGAGTCCCAATCAACATCGCCTTTGCGCAGTTCACGCGCCGCCGTCTGGGCGCGGTAATACAAAGTGTCTGATGGAATCACGCCTTTGCCAACGTAGGTAAAATTGATTCCGTTCATCAACGTGCCCTTCTGGTCGGTGGAGAAACGCGAGCCATCGTTCTTGGTATTGAACCAGATAATCTTGCCGGTATCCACACCGGCCTCGCGCAATTGATTTCGTATATTCTTGCCGATGTTATCGTCAACCAGCGCAGTCAGAACCGTGGTCCGCAAGCCAAAGGTGTACGCCAGACCACATGCCACATTCGTTTCCCCGCCGCCTTGAAATACACGTATCTCTCTGGCGCGGTCTGTCGGCACATCATAGGGATCGAGGCGCAGCATCACCTCACCCAGAGCGACGGCATCGTAGCGACAACGATTCGCCGATTTAATTTCCGTGTAATGTACCACTCTCAGCGTCATCTTCACACCTCTTCTATCTTGCACACATCAAGCTTTGCCGCCGCGCGCTGCGCGAATCCAAGACAGCACCTCGTCGGTCCTGGCCGTAATGGATGCATAGCTGCTTACCGCGAAAAGGTCTTTCTTGATCAAGGCTGTTTCCTCATTTCACTGCAGTGACTTGGAGGCATCGGTGAACGCCTCCACCGCAGCCATCGTTCCTGGTGATTCCGGCAATTGCTGTAATATCGCGAGAGGCAGTGTAACGGCTGCGACTTGTAACTCGGCAACTGCTTCTACTTCAGCCGCTGAGCGGACGCTGGCAGCCAAGATTTCGACTGAGGCGCGCTGCGCGTTCAATGTACGTTGCATTTGCCCAACCAATGCGAGAGCGTCCAATCCGTCATCGCGCATACGACCCAGGTAGACCGCGATGTAACGCGCGCCGACACTTTGTGCGAGGATGGCTTGCGCCACAGTATAAACAGCCGTCAGGGTTACGCGCACTCCATGGGAAGCCAACTGCGTGGTCGCCGCAAACCCAGCCGGTGTGGCGGGAATCTTGACTACCACGCGTTTGAGATCGATCTCGACCAAGCGCGCGGCATCCTGGCACATCTGACTCGTGTCCTCTGAGTAAACTTGTAGATGCAGTTCGTTCGCGCCGAGTTCGATGATCTGTTTGGCGAGAGAGGGCACCTCCTGGGAGTGCACGCTCGCCCGTTGCAGCAGAGTGGGGTTTGTTGTCACGCCGTAGACATAGCCGCTCTTCAGCGCTTGCTCGATGGTTTGGATGTCCGCGCTATCAATGAAAATATTCACTGGCTCTTTCCTTTAGAAATTCTAATCCCTTGCTAGCCATTGTCATCGAGTCGTATTTGGGTGGACGCCACAGGCAGGTCGCGGCGATCAGATCTGGGTTGATCGCGGCGAACGATTCCAGCACTAATGGTCCTTTGTAATGAGCATCTACCAACCCGCGGAACACCTCGTCCCAGTTGACAGTTCCGGTACCCACCAGACCACGATGGCTCTCGCTCATGTGGATATAACCCAGCACATCGGCGCACTCAACCAGCGGCTTGTAGAATCCCTCTTCCTCGATGTTCATGTGACAGGTATCGGCATGCAGTTGGAGATTATCCGCGCCGATGGCTTGAATCGTCGCGCGTGTATCGGCGAGTGAATTGTATATATAGCCTTCGTACCGATTGACCGCCTCCAATCCGAGCGTGATGTCGCGCTTTTTCGCCTCCGCTGCGACCTCGCCCAACGTCTCAATCACCGTCTGCCGTTCAGCATTTGTCGGTGGCGCGCCCGTGAACGTGCCCAGTGCAAACGCGAGACAGCCGCACAGATAATTGCCGCCGACCGCTTCGAGTTTATCCAACGCACTCACCAGGAATTGCTTTGCCCGCTTGGGCTGGGCCGGCATATGCGCGTCCTTCGGCAACACGAGCGAAGCCGTCGCGTAAATGCCGGCTTCTGCAAGCGCTTTCTTGTGCGACGCCGCGTCAAACTCGTGCGGCTTGAGCAGCGGGATTTCAATAAAACCGAATCTTTGCTGGGCTGCTGCCGCAATCGCGCGGTTGCCTTTTTCGGTCGTCCACTCGTCAATCCAGACAAATGCGTGCGCACCGTACTTTGGCATTGTGACCTCCTGTCAAAACAGACTTGATAGACCTGACAGGTCTTGCAAACCTGTCATTATGGAATGTTTCTGATGTTTTTTCGGCGACCGTTCAAAAACGTTATTTTTCATAACTTAACGAGTATATTACTCAGACGCGTTCAGCGTGTCCCATTTCGACCGTCCACTCAAGGTGATAGTCGAGGAGCGTCTCGTACCGAGGGCGTCCCGCGTCATCCCAGCCCATCATATGATAGTAGGTCCGCACTGCGCTGACGAACTGTTCGCGATCGAGACGCTTGCCGTCGAAGCGCCCCGGCTTGTGAATCGGGTCATCGAAAAAACGCGCCGGCAGGGTGTCGTCGGCGGCGGTCAAACCCTCGCGCAAATTGTAAACGCGCATCAGGTGAAGACGCCGCTCGCCAAAACGCCAGAGTTCGTGCGTCGACGTTTCCCAGCCGGTCACCGCGCGCAGCATCTCCGCCATATCATGCAGCGTAAACACGCGCACCGGCGGAATCGCAAACGGACAAATGTCTAGCGCGTCGGCAGCTGACCAGAGGATCATCAACGCGTTGAAATTGCGAACCTTGCGCTCGCTCAGTTCGTCCATCGGAATACGATCGAGAATTCCGAGGGTGCGGGAAGCATCCAACGCATGAGGCGGACCGACCTGATCAAAATCCATGTCGTGTTCGCAGATTTCGTAACGCGGGCCGATGGGCGCGGTAGCATAGCCCAAGCCCAAGCCGGTCTGCGTGCGTGGATCGAAGCAGACCATCTCCAATCCTTTGACGTGCAGTGCATAACGCGACGCTTCGCCGCCGATTTTTTCCGCCGCGCGCTTGACGCCTTCGGCAAGCACATTGCCGAAACCTTCTCGCCGCGCGATCTGTTCGATCATCACCAGCATTGCCGGCGCGTCGCCGAAACGCAGTGGCTGATCCAGGATGCCGCGCTCGACGCACTCCATCGCCATAGACAGCGTCAAGCCGAGCGAAGCCGGATCGAGCCCAAGATCGTTACACAAGGTATTCGCGCGCAAGATGGCATTCAGATCGGCGATGCCAAGATTTGAACCAAGTGATCCGGTGATTTCTTGATGGATGCCGCCGGCGCGCGGGTCGTCAAAGAATTTGATGCAGTTGTTTGGACAGCCAGGGCAATCGCCATCGCGCCGATAGTGCGGCATAAATTTCTCCGGCGCGAAATTTGCCGCGCTCTCAAAATCGGCGTCACGATAGTTGCGTACGCACAGCACGTTGTTATCGCCATAGTTGTGAATCCACGCCGAGAAGCCAGGCGGATCAAGTTGCCAGCGCGTCACCGAATTGTCGCGCATCGCCCCACGATAATGCTCGGTGAGTTCGGCGCAATGCGCCGGGTTCGCTACCGGCGGATGATGATCCCCGCAAATCACAATTGCCTTCACACACTTGGAACCCATCACCGCACCGATGCCCATTCGCGCGGCTTGATAACTACGTTCAGTGACGATGCTGGCGAAGCGCACCCGGTTTTCGCCGGCTGGGCCGATGACGGCAGTGTGAATGTCGGCGCCAAATTCTTTTTCGAGCGCGTCCACCGTTTTGGAAACTCGCAATCCCCAGAGAGATTGAGCGTCGTAAAATTCCACCGCGCCGTTTTCGATCACAATGGTCGTAGCGCGCTCCGCCGTGCCGTGAACAATGAGCGCGTCCGCGCCGCTGCCTTTGAGCGCCACGCCAAACGGTCCCTCGCCGCGCGTCTCGCCGATGCCGCCGGTGAGAGGGCTTTTCGCCGCCGCAGTGAAACGCGCCAGACTCGCGTAGGAATGACCGGCGATAACGCTCGAAGCGAGGATAAGCAGGTTTGCGGGATCGAAAGCGTCCACGCCGCGCGGACATTCGCGCAAGAGATAGTACGCGGCAAGCAAACCGCCGCCGCTGTAGATTCGCCAGAAACGTTCGTCTGGCTCTTCAATCCAGGCGCGGCGCGCGCTCAGATCAACGTGAAGGATTTTGCCGTGATAGCCGTAGCGATTCATAAGGAGTTCACTTCATGCAACTGGTCGAAGATGGGCACCAGCGCGGTGTAGGTTTCGAGGAAGATCGGATAGAGCCGGTTGTAGACCGCTTGCGCTTCGGGATTGGGTACATGCCGATTCACGATTTCAATGCGCTGCTTGACGATAGAGAAATCGTGGAACAGCCCAACGCCGACGCCGCCGGCAACCGCCGCGCCCAGCGAGGTCGCTTCGTCGAGCAGGCGCGGGCGCAACGTCGGGCGACCGAAAACATCGGCGAGGATTTGCCGCCACAACTCTCCCTTCGCGCCGCCGCCAATCAAAATCACTTCATCAATCCGCGCGTTCGCATCGAGGAACGATTGCAGGATCGTCCGCAAATTCATACTGATGCCTTCGAGCATCGCGCGAATCAAATCGGCGCGCGTGTGCGTGACCTGTAAGCCGACGAATCCGCCGCGCGCTTTCGGATTCCAGTGTGGACTGCGCTCGCCTTGCAGGTACGGCAGGAAGAGCAAATCGTGTGCGCCGGGGACGCTCTCGGCGGCGCGGCGATTCATGATTTCGTACACGTCTTCGCCGGTCTCGCCTGCCTCGCGGCTCTCGCTCCAGCAGACCTGCCGCTGTAGCCACTGGTATGATCCGCCCGCGGCTTGCATCGTACCGCATGGCGCGAACATATTCGGCACCATGTGCGCCCAGTTGAAGATGCGGCGGCCCGGGTCGTAAATTGGACGAGTTGCGGCAAATGAAATCCAGGAGGACGAGCCGATATAGTTGTACGCCGGACCTTCTGTTATCGCGCCCGCGCCCACCGCCGCGCTTGCACCGTCCCCGCCGCCGATGACGACAGGCGTCCCGGCAGCCAGCCCAAGTTGTTCTGCCGCTTCTTTGGTAATCTCGCCAATTATATCGGTCGAGTTGTGAATATCGGGCAGCCGGCGCGGATCGAGTCCGATAGCGTTCAGAATCTCATCCGACCAGGCGCCGCCTTCAAGATTGTATAGGTTCATGCCACTCGCGTCCGAACGATCGGTGACGAACGCGCCGGTCATTCGGTAGGCAATGAAATCCTTGACGTGCAGGAACTTGTGCACCCGCGCGAAGAGATCAGGCTCGTTGTCACGCACCCACATGATCTTGGACGCGCTGTAAGTGGGGCTGATGCGATGGCCGGTAATACGATACACGCGTTCCTCGCCGACGTGCTCGGCGAGTTGCGCGGCTTGCGCGACCGCGCGCTGATCTGCCCAGATGATGCACGGGCGAAGAGGATTGCCTGCCGCATCAACCGGCAAGCATCCCATCATCTGTCCGCTGAAAGCGATGACCGCAATTTCCTGCGGTGCAACACGCGATTTGCTGAGCAACTCGCGTGTTGCGTTGGTAACCGCACGCCACCAATCGTCTGGGTTTTGTTCTGCCCAGGTCGCTTGCGGGTGCGCGGTTTCATAGCCGCTGAAAGTGCTTGCCACCAGGCGTCCCTCGTCATCAAACAAGGTGGCTTTGTTTCCTGTAGTACCAAGGTCATGCGCGAGAATGAATCGTTTCATTGGGCCATCTCTCCTGCAATGGTTGAGAGCGACAAAGTGAAGGGGCGGTGTTCCATGGAGCAACCTCGATGCGATAAACTACGGTTCGATTACCACTTTACCGACGCATTCGTCCGGATTGTTGGCGGTTTCAAAGGCGCGGCGAAATTCATTTAGCTGGAAAACGTGGGTGATCAACCGGTCTGGATTAATGACACCCCTTGCAAGCATATCGAGCGCGATGGGAAAATAGTGATTGGGGATGGCATGCGAAGCGCGCAATTGCAGTTTCTGGAAATGAAATGCGTTGATGTCCAACTTGACCGTCTCCCCCGCGTGCTCTTCCAGACCGATCAATGCAACGATACCACCAAAGCGACAGGCGCGCAGCGCGTCAGGGATTGCGAAGGGCGGCGCGGTCACCAGCACGCGATCCACGCCCTCGCCGGTGAGGCGTTTGATCTCGTCCACGGCATTCTCGTTTCCGCTGAGGGTAACATCCGCTCCAAACTCGCGGGCAAGCTCAAGCCGGAAACGGTTGCGCGGGTTGTCGCGCGGCGAGCCGACGAGAAACACGCGCCGTGCGCCGCGCAGCTTGGCAATCTGGCACGCCATAATCCCGATGGGACCTGCGCCCCAAATGGCAACCTCACCATTGAGCGGGATGTCGGCACGCAGCGTTACGTCGATGGCGACAGTAAGTGGTTCTGCGGCACAGGCCTGCGGTGGCGTGAGATCCTGATATGTTTGTAGCGATATTTCCGGGATGCAGATGTAATCGCCTATCCCGGCTTGATCGTTCATATATGTCCAGATGTTGCGGCAGTAACGGCTTTCACCGTTCTTGCACGCATCGCAAACATTGCAGCTGCTATTGTTCTCGATGATGACTGAATCGCCCGATTGCAAACGGCTGACGCCCGCGCCGACCTCCTCAACGCAACCAGCGAGTTCGTGACCCAGCGGTGTCCATTCGTGGTTCATGGCGCGCAGGAAGTGCTGATCGGTGCCGCAGATTCCACACCCGGTAACCCGCACCAGTACTTCGCCCACGTTGGGTGTGGGCGTCGGTACCTCGCGCAAGTCAAACTGAAAGGGCGCTTTGCCCCAAAGTGCTCTCATCGGTCACCTCTCACGCGCGTTTGCGCGTGTATCTCGCGATGAAATTGTAAGGCGAAGGGAGCGGAATGTCGCTCGCCGCGTTGAGTTTTGCCATTTGCTCCGCGTTCAGCGACCAGCCCACACTCCCCAAGTTGTCTTCCAGTTGCGCCAGCGTGCGCGCACCGATGACCGGCGCGGTCACGCCGGGTTGTTGAAGCAGCCAGTTCAGCGCGACCTGGCTTGGCGATTTACCGCACGCACCGCTCACTTCAATCAAGGCATCAACGATCTGCCAGGTGATCTCGCTCTCGCGTTGCTCGGGCAGATCATCCCAACGGTCAGCCCGTCCCACTCGGCTATCCGGCGGTGGCTGCTGATCACGGCGATACTTGCCACTCAACCACCCACCCGCGAGCGGCGACCAGGCAATTACCCCGATGCCCTCCTCACGGCAGACCGGCAGCAGTTCCCATTCCGGGCTCCGGATGAGCAGGCTGTATTCCGGCTGCAAACAGTCGATGTGCGCCCAGTGGTGCTTCTCGGCAAGCATGTTCGCCCGGACCAATTGCGAGGCGGTCCAGTTCGACACGCCGATATAGCGGACCTTGCCAGCGGTCACCAAATCGTCCATCGCGCGCAGCGTCTCGTCCAGCGGCGTCGACGCATCCCAGCAGTGCGTCTGGTAAATGTCAATATAATCTGTCTGCAAGCGCTTCAGGCTGCGGTCGATCTGGTCCATAATGTGCTTGCGCGTCAGCCCGTTATCGTTCGGCCCCTTGTCGTCCGCAGGGAAAAAGACCTTGCTGGCAATCACGAAGCGTTGCCGGTTTTCCCGGCTCTTGAGCCAGGTTCCGAGAATCCTCTCGGACTCGCCCTCATTGTAAGTATTCGAGGTATCGAAAAAATTGCCGCCCGCGTCGACAAAGCAGTCGGCGAGCGCGTGCGCCGTCGGCTCATCGGCACTCCAGCCAAAGGTCTGGCAGCCGAGCATAATCTCCGAAACCTTGACGCCGGTTCGTCCCACATATCGGTAATCCATTAGGGTGCCTCCAGTGCGTCCTCTACTTGATCGCGCCCACTACCAGGCCGCGCGTGATATACCGCTCGACGAGTAAGGAGATGAGAATCATCGGCGCAATCGAGAGCAGAGAAAGCGCAGAGAGATACCACCACTGCGGGCCATACGACTGCGTCCCCTCCCCGGCGATGAACATGGGCAGCGTGCTGGCTTTGCTAAAGGTCAGCATCAGCGCAAAGAGATAGTCGTTCCACGTGAATACCAGGCTGAACAGGAAGGTCGCAACCAACCCAGGCGCGGCTAACGGCAGCACGATACTGCGGAACGCCTGAAAGCGGTTCGCGCCATCAATCAGCGCACTTTCTTCGAGGTCCACCGGCAGGCCGGCAAAAAAGTCGCGCAGGATCCAGACCGCGAACGGCAGGTTAAACACGGTGTAAGCCAGGATCATCCCCAGATGCGTGTCGATGAGCCCAAAGATGCGAAACATGATCATGTAGGGCAGAATCACCACGACCGCAGGCAGCATGCGCTGGGAAATGATGAAAAAGGCAATGTTGTTGTTCTTCCATTTCAGCCCAGGCCAGTAAAAGCGGAACCGCGTCAGCGCATAGCCGGCCATCGCGCCGATGATGACGGCGATGGCGGCGCTAGTCGTTGCCAGGATCGCGCTGTTGGCCCAGCTGCGGTACACAGCGGCCGAGGTCGGGCCGCTCAGGAGGAAAATCCACGCGTCGAGCGTGGGCTTGAAATCAATCCACGGAAAATATTTGGGCCCCTGAAACACCGCAATCGGGTGCTTGAAAGACGTGATGAGCACCCAGTAGATGGGAAAGAGGCAGACAAGTGCCCAGAGCACAAGTAAAAAGTGCGTGATGAAGGACTTGGCCTTCTTGGTCTGTCGCCTTGTGAGTTGCATCATTCCACCTCATCCTTCCGCTGCGGCAGCGTGACCGCGCAGAGATTTCAAAAAGATCATAGAAAACACGATGACCAAGACCAGCAGGGAATAGGCAATGGCAGAGGCATAGCCCAGGTTGCCGCTCTTCATGCCCACGGTGTAGGCATACATCGTCACAGTCTCCGTCGCCGTGCCCGGGCCACCGCCGGTCATGACCATCACAATGTCGAAAAGCTTGAATGCCTCCAGCGCCCGGATCAGGATGACCGTGATCGAAACGGGCACGAGCATCGGAAACGTGATGTACCGCAGGATCTGCCAGTCGCTCGCCCCATCGACGGTCGCGCTTTCAAACACCTCCGGCGGTAGCGACTGTAACCCCGCGAGCAGGACAATGGTTATGAACGGCACCCACTCCCACGTATCCAGCAAGATCAGAGTAGGCATCGCCATCTTCGAATTGCTCAACCAGGGGACAATCGGCAGGCCGAGGTGTTTGATCATATCGTTGAGCGGGCCCATCGATTCATTGAACAACATGCGCCCGACATAACCGACCGCCGCCGGGGTCAGCATCATCGGCATCAGGAAAATGACGCGAAAAAAGCGGCGGAAACGAATCTCCTGGTTGAGGAGCAAGGCCAAGCCCAAGCCGAGGAGGTATTGCAGGGCGACCGCGCCGCCGACAAAGTACACCGTATTCTTCGCCGTATTCCAAAAGCGCGTATCGGAAAACAGGGTCGCAAAATTCTGCAAACCGATAAAGCGCACGCCCCCCTCCAGCCGGGACAGGTCCCAGCTCGCAAACGACAACACCAGCGAAAAGACCAGGGGGAAGATAGACAAGATTAAAATCAGAATAACGGTCGGCATAAGAAAAGCATAGCTGACTCCGCGATCCTTTTTCGTCGGCGGCGATTCCTCGACCATGAACATGCGAGGCGCGGAACCGCCCATCGAAACATCCGCATTTTTCATAGACATCTTCCTCTCTCGCCAACGCTTGGTCGGCGGTAGTTTGATTGAGAAATCCCACGAGCTGCTTGTTGCGTGCTCTCCTCATTGAAGAGTCGGTAGCCAGTAGCCTGGTTGTCGCATCAACTACTGACTACCGATGACTAAATTTCTCTAACAACGCCGCATCCGGCTTTTGAAGCGAAAAACCAACTCGGAACAGGGGCCCCCTTTGTTATGCACAAATGAGGAGCGTGGCATTGTCAGATTGACTACCAGCGATCTACGGCAGTCCCAGCATTTTTAGATAGAGCGCCTTTTGTTGGTCCCTGCCTAGTCGGTCGGTGATTGCATTCCAATCCTTCGCGACTTGGTCCAACGCCACCTGTGAAGTCACTTCGCCTGCGACGGCTCGCGCCAGTTGCGTGTCCAACGCATCAAAATACTCGGGAGCACCCGGGATGCGCAGGTCCACCACCGCATTCGGATGGTTGACGGTGGTCCGAATTGCGTCCAGGTATTCTGTCGCCTGCGTTGCACTCATCCCGCTCTCGATCCACAGATCCGGATTGTTCATGTCGCTGTAGTAGTGTGGGTTCACACCCGAGCCGCCCGTCACCACCAGCAGTTGGCTCATGTTCTGGCTGCCCATGAACGACAGAAAGTCAAACGCACAGTCCGCGTTCTTGGTCGTCTTGGAGACGCCGCCGACCCAACCACCGAATGCATGGAACGGTGCCTGGTTATACGCCTCAACCCACTGCTGGGCTTTCGCATCGTAATACTTGTCCACGCCCGGGTGGGCCTGTGCGCTCCAACCAGCGGTCACAACCGACGAGTTGGGATCGGCCGATAACGGACCTACATCGCCCCAGTCAATCCCCAGCGCCAGCTTGCCCGCCGGGAAGTTGGCGCGAATGTCACCCACGTCCCAGTTCAGGACGTCCGGCGGCCCCACCTTGACCAGCGAGCTGTAGAAATCAAGCCCCGCCACGAACCCCGGGTTGTTGATCCGTGGCTCCATTGTGTCCGGGTCAAAGAAATACGCCGGATCGGTCGGCGACTTGGCGAACGCTGCGGCGACGCCGAGATAGGTCCAATAAGACTGGCCACCGCGCTTGAACGCAGTCCCTGCGCCATAAATCGTCGTTCCGTCAATCTCCATGCCGTTGAAGAACTCGGCTATGTCGTAATACTGTGTCCACGTCTTGATCGGCACCGGCAGATCATAGCCATACTTCGCTTTGAAATCGGCCTGGTTCTTCGAGTCTGTCAACAGGTCTTTGCGCAGGTACGTGTTGTGTGCATCGCCATCATAAGGAGTGGCATAGACCGTGCCGCCCCATGACAGAATCCGATCGCGATAGGTCGGAATAAGGTACTGGTAACCCATCATGTCCTGATTCTTCTGTGGGACTTCCAGTAGATAACCGGCGCCCATGAGATCGCCCGCCCAGTCCGAAGCGAAGACGATGATGTCGAACGGGCTAGCGCCACTCACATAGCCGGTCTGGATCTTTGCAAACAGATCACCAAACGGGAAGGTCTGGACTTCGACCGTGCCGCCCGTCTTGGCGCCCCACTCTTTCCAGTAGTTCTCCATCGGGCTCGCGATCTGCGGCCCTGTTTGTGTCGCGGCCACCAGATTGACACCCTGACATTGGGCATCGCCGATCCCGTTCGGGAACAGGTTCGTCGGATCCGCCATCGCCGTCGTGACATCAACGGCAGCCGCAGGAGCAGCAGCCGCAGGAGCGGCAGCCGCAGGAGCGGCAGTCGCAGGAGCGGCAGCCGCAGGAGCAGCAGTCGCAGGAGCAGCGCTAGGCCCACAGGCGGCGAGCGTAAAGCTGGCGATCAGCACGAGGCTGATCAGGAAACTAAGCTTTTTCATTTTCTTTTTCTCCTTTAGAATGTGATTGAAAAATTGTAAAGCATTTACTTGTCGTATGGCTTCGTAGTTTGGGGAATAGAGTTGTTTACTGGGCGACCAGACTTTTCGAACGGGTCGCTTGGTTAAACCTCACCTCCTTTCGGTCGGTAATTTGGCGCAATGCAATTGTCAATGCTTGAATGACTGCACCCATACCCGATGAGCGCCTTCCTAGCATCGTAGGGGTAATTCGCAACACGCGAGTGGATGCTGGCAGCCTACTCTTTAGCGATCCTTCCAACCGACTAGCAAATACATGCACAATGGATACGAAGTGCTGATACACATTTCTGCCTCAGACTTTAACCAGTTCCTTCTGCAAATAACCTAATTTTGCAGAGAGTATGCTGGCATACTTCAGTCCAATTGTCGCCAGCTCCAGATCGCGGTCGGGTGTCATTGTGATCGTCCAGCCGGTAATACTGATCGCTGCAACAACCTTGCCCGTATGGTCACGAATTGGCAGGGCAACACAGCGAATTCCATCTTCGTTCTCAGAGTTATCGATTGAATAATTTCGCTCACGGATAAGTCGCAGCTGTTGAAAAAAAACAGCAGGATCTGTAATAGTATTTGATGTGCGTCGTCCAAGCCCCACTTTCTCTACATAACTCTGCCATACATCTTCCGGCATATATGCGAATAAGGCTTTACCCAAGCCCGTAGAGTGGACGGACATACGATTTCCTACACTGGACGCCATACGCACATAGGATTTGCCATCAAATTTATCGATATAAACAACTTCGAAATGATCCAAAATGGCAAGGTGGATCGTCTCACCGGTTTCTTCGCGAAGCTGCATCAGCACTGGTCGTGCGATTGTAAGTAAATCGATTGCCTCAAGGAATCTGGATGCCAGCCACACCACCTTGGATCCCAGAGCATAACGATTGTTTTCACGATCTTTAACAACATATCCCAGGCTTTCTAGGGTAGTCAGGAACCGATAAGTTGTACTCTTGTTCGTCTTGAGGGCATTACAAATTGAAACTAATTCCTTAGGGGAATCAGCATTAGCCAAGAATTCTAGGATAGCGAAAGCCTTAGAGACCGAATTGTTTAGAATATGAAGGTCGTGATCTTTATCCATAAAAAATCAAATTTCTCAATTCTTTAAGAGAGAATCTGGGCTAGAAAACTTGTTTCATTATTCAAAACAACACTTCAAATCTGATAAAAGTATAACAACAGAATTACATTATGTCAATATGTATTTTAGCCATGTTCGCCCAAAGTTAAAATGTCCCCTTCGGAGGACGAGAAAATGGGGACATTGGATCAAATGTGTCTCGACAAGCTCGACAACCAAGCGCAACAGAATTGAGCAAATTGGAAGTCATGCACAGGCTGTCGGATAAACGAATGAGCCAAAAGGAAGCTGGAGAAATCTTGCACCTTTGAGCCTCCGATTTTGGGTCTGGTGGTTGTCCAATCCCAAACCTATCTCGGAGGCTCTTTTTTGAATACTTATCTACATACTTTGAGTGCACCCCAAAGTTGCATTTGATAGTCGAATCCAAGTTATAATAACGTCACCATACTCTTAAGACTGAAGGATCGATCATGTCAAGTGTTACTTACAAGAACGTGGCCAAAAAGTTCGGCGACCTAACGATCATCAAGAATCTCAATATTGAAGTTGAAGATAAGGAATTTCTGGTGCTGGTCGGTCCCTCAGGATGCGGTAAAACAACCGCGCTGCGCCTGCTGGCAGGATTAGAGGAAATCACAGATGGCGAGATCATCATCGGTGATCGTATTGTGAACGATGTTGCCCCGAAAGACCGCGATATTGCCATGGTCTTTCAATCCTATGCTTTGTATCCACATCTATCTGTCTATGACAATCTGGCTTTTGGCCTCAAGCTTCGCAAGACACCAAAAGCGGAGATTATTCGTCGCGTGATTGAAGCTGCGACCATTCTTGGCATTACAGACTTGCTAGAGCGTAAACCGCGACAATTATCCGGCGGACAGCGTCAGCGTGTTGCGGTAGGACGCGCGATTGTGCGTGAACCAAAAGTCTTTTTGTTCGATGAACCGCTCTCAAACCTGGACGCTAAAT
Organism: Anaerolineales bacterium; assembly: GCA_030680795.1. Classification (GTDB taxonomy): domain Bacteria; phylum Chloroflexota; class Anaerolineae; order Anaerolineales; family Villigracilaceae; genus Villigracilis. The sequence goes on from JAUXUL010000003.1 coordinate 24,731, forward strand.
TGCGCGTGCAAATGCGCGCTGAGATCTGTAAACTCCACCAGCGTTTGCAGACCACCTTCATTTATGTAACCCACGATCAAACCGAAGCCATGACGATGGCAAGCCGTATTGCTGTGATCAACAAAGGCAATTTAATGCAACTGGGTACGCCTCAAAACCTGTACGACCATCCAAATAATCTATTTGTGGCTGGGTTCATCGGTTCACCGGCTATGAACTTCTTCCCGGCAAAATTGACGAAAAGCGGTGAAAAGGTCATCGTAGATACAGACGAGTTCAAGGTACAAATCCCGGATGCGCACGCCGCATCATATAAGGGCATGGATGGCCGCAGCATCATCTTTGGCATCCGCCCTGAAAATATTCACGACCCTGAATTTGCCCCGCCAAATATTCACGGCGAAAAAGTATCCGCCAAAGTGGATGTGACCGAGTTAATGGGTAATGAAACCCTGCTTTATCTTGTGAGTGGAAATAATATCTTTGTGGGTCGGGTGGATCCGCGTTCCAATTTACGTGTTGGGTATCAGACGCAGTTTATTTTTGATATGGATAAGATCCATATCTTTGATGCCGAGACCGAGGAAGCGATTCGATAACAAAATCTTACCCTCAAGGTGGTCCAACTCTTCGGTCCAAGTATTGAATGACGATGACGCAGCCCAAAAGAAATTTCTCGGATCACCCTCCGTCCGCATAAATGGAATTGAATTGTGAGATGTAAAGCGAGATGACCCATCCTGGCGGAGGATTCTATAGCAGTCTGGACGCTGATTCGAAAGGCTTCGCATTTGTGGCCATGCCCGATCAGGCTGAGGCAGATAAGGCCATCAGCATGTTCAATGCCTATTCACTGGCAGGGAACGCGCTCAAGGTCAATGTCGCAAAACCAAAAGTCGGATAAGCGTAATACAAAATTAACATTGCAGCACAAATCCTTCGTTCCGCTTGGAGCGAA
>JAUXUL010000012.1 GCA_030680795.1 Anaerolineales bacterium
GTGTTTGGCTCCAAATAACAAAATTACTGGAGGCAAAGTGAAAAGTAGTCACACGCCGCATACACAGAATCGAGCTTCGAATGCCTTTCGAATTGGCGCACAAAGTTTGATGAAGAGCAAGACTGCGCTTGGCGCATATTGACGTCGCATGGCTGCACTCCATGATGCTCCAACTGCCATTACGGCAACGGCCCATAAGCTGGCGACCATCTTTTACTTTATGCTCAAACGCCGTGAAGCCTATCGTCCTTTGGCTACCGATTATTATGAAAAAGAGAATCGCGACAAAGTAGTTCGTTCTTTACAACGCAGGGCCGCTACTTTAGGCTTCCGCTTAGAGCCCACAGTTAGTTAGTTTCTTAGTAGGGCAAATGTCCGAAGCAATCACATCATAACTCAACGCTTTCATGCAATTCGGGATAGTGAATACGGTCTAATTTTTGATCTTTCAACAAGCCTTTCAAGGTCATGGCTTGTTTTTCTTCGCCGTGAACCAGGAAAATCTGTTTGACTGTATCTTTTACGCCCATGGCATATTTCACGAGCAAGTCCTGCCCCGCGTGGCTGGAGAGTCCGCCGATGGTTGCCACGTCACATTTGCGTTTGTAAACTTCACCGAAAATATTCACTTGTGGTTCGCGGTCTGCCAACCTGCGCCCCATCGTGTTGGGCGCCTGCCATGAAACGATGCAGATCGTATTCTTTGGATTTTCGATATTATTGCGGATGTGATGCACGATGCGTCCCGTTTCAGCCATGCCAGAAGCGGAGATAATGATCATCGGTTCTTTTCGTTCATTCAAGGCTTTAGATTCATCCACCGATCTCACATAAGTTAACATCTTGAAATCAAGCGCAGGGTGCCTGGATTCCATGACAAACTTGCGCGTCTCATCATCAAAACATTCAAGGTGTCGCTTGAATATATCGGTGGCATGCACAGCCAGCGGACTATCCACAAATACTGGCACGCTCGGCACATCACCACTGTACATCATTTGATTCAAGTCATATACCAATTCCTGAGTGCGCCCCACCGCGAAAGCTGGCACGATCACTTTCCCACCGCGTTCCACGGTGAGTTTCACCACATTACGAAATTCACCATACGCTTTCTCAGGATCGTTGTGCAGTTTATCGCCATAGGTTGATTCCATAATCATGTAATCCGCCACGTCAGGTAAGACAGGATCACGCAAAAGCGGCACATTATTCCTGCCTATATCGCCAGAGAAGATCAGGCGAATCTTCCTGCTCTTCTCTTCAATCTCAAGCGAAACACCTGCCGCGCCAAGGATATGACCCGCTTCAAAAAATCGAGCGATCACGCCGGGGACTGGCTCGTACGCCACGCCATGATTCTCACCTTTAAACATGCCCGCAACTGCTTCCGCATCCTGTTGCGTGTACAAAGGTTCGATCGGGGGCTCGCCGCGCCTGGCGCGCTTCTTATTAACAAACTCTGCATCAGATTCTTGGATGTGTCCCGAGTCTCGGATCATCAAACTTGCCAGATCTGCCGTTGCGCGCGTGGCGTAGATGAGTCCTTCAAATCCCTGTTTGGCAAGGTTTGGTAAATTGCCAGCATGGTCAATATGCGCATGTGAAAGAATGACAGCATCCACAGTCTTTGGGTCATAACGAAAATTTAAATTACGCTCATACGTATCCGCCCGCCTGCCCTGAAACAACCCGCAATCCAAAAGCAACTTCGAGCCGTTGATCTCCAACAAATGCTGACTTCCCGTTACAGTTTGCGCAGCGCCATGAAAATTAATTCGCATGCATCACTCCCAATACTTTTAAGATTTCCACACCAAACCTATCCACACGCGAGGGAGTATCCTTCATTAAATCGCGCAATTCATCCAGGGTCTTTGGCGGGTTCTCGGATAACAAACCCAAATATGGTTTGGGCAATATAATATCAGACTCAACCTTCATTTCCAGCCCGATGGATTTTCGCCAAGCCTTTAATTTTTCAAGGCGGCGAAGAACCGCATCATGCTTGCGTTCAACCTGCTTCCGTTCAACCAGCGGAGCTTTCACCCCATGCCTGATCGCAACTAAAACCTGGTCGCCCCATAGTTTTATCTGCTTCTCGCTCAAGCCAGCCGCGGAAAGATCCACTTTCTGCTCCGGTCGATTCTTTGCCAAAGCAACAAAGACATCATCCATCACGACCTTGTAAGGTGGACGATTCAATTTCTCCGCTTCCTGATCGCGCCATTTGCACAATTGAGAAATGACCGTCAATTCGCGCAATGAAATATCCTTACGTCCCGAAAAACGCTCCCACGATTCACCGTTCAACCTTGGTTTTTGCTCTTCCATTACACAAGCGCGTTTGAAATCCTCCAATGCATAATCGAGGCGCTGCTTTTCACGCAATTCCTGCTCAAGGGCATCACGCAGGTCAAAGAGGTAATGCGTATCAAGGCGTGCATAATGGATCTGCTCTTTTGTCAGCGGGCGTGCCGCCCAATTCGCTTTTTGATGGCGCTTGTCTATTTTGATTTTGAATTTATCACCAAGCATCCTGTCCAGACCCACAGCGGGATATCCCAGTACGCGCGCGGCCTGCATCGTATCAAACAGGTTTACAAAAGAAAATCCAAAATCACGCCTCAGGCAGATCAAGTCGTATTCTGCGGCATGGAAAACCTTCTCAATCCTTGGGTTTGAAAAAATGGGCGCAAGTACGCTCAAATCCTTCAACGCAAGCGGGTCAAGCAGATAATCTGTTTTTGCAGATGAAAATTGCAACAAACAAACTTGTTCACGGAAAGCATGCAAACTATTGGATTCAGTGTCCACGGCCACACGGTTCTGCGAGGCAAGGTCATACACCATTTGTTTTAATAATTGTGTTGTGTTTACCCAAACAGGGGGCGATAGAGTTTCAGACATCTTAGCTGATTATAAACCTTATACAAGAGGATAAGAAAATACATATTTATACATAATTAATCATTTCGGCGAAACCCAGCGGGCAAACGGTCATATCCATACCGGAGGTTGGTTCTGCATTCACAATTCCTTCTCCATTACCATGCCATCTTCGCCGTTATGGTAATAGGCTTTCCAAATATCAGTTGTTGCATAGCCTGCTTTTCCATACATGGCAATGGCAGCATGATTCGAGATTCGCACCGTCAAACGCACTCTTGGCACTCCAAGTATTTTTTCGCAGGCCTGTAACAATGCGCGCCCTATGCCTTTTTGCCGATAGCGTGGATCAACTGCAATAGTGGCAATCCAGCCCCACCCGTCGCTCGGACGCGGGTCTCCTGCCACGAAACCTATCATTTGGCTGTCTTCCACTGCTTTCAGGCGGATCACCTCAGGGAAAGTCAAAACTGCGATCAGATCAAACAAGGACCACGCATCTTTTCCAAAACTTTCCTGTTCCAGCTTGCGAAGCGCGTTGAGATCGAGGATGGATGTCTTAATAATTTCCATGGTTTGGAAGATTGTATCAATAAAAAAGTAGAAAGTGGAATTTCAACACTCCACTTTCTACCTGTTTACGTGTGTACCTGTTTACGTTTCTACTTTTTCACATCTTTGCCAAGGAAGTTATCCAGCAGGCTGGTGAATTCCATCGGGAAGATGAACTTGGTGGACGCATTCGAACCAATGGATTTGAGCGTTTCAAAATACTGCAAGGTCATGGTCTTTTGGTCAACGATCTTGGCGGCATTAAAAATACTTTCCAAAGCGACCGCAAAGCCTTCGGCGCGTAAAGCCTGCGCCTGCTTCTCGCCTTCTGCGCGCAAGATATTGGACTGCCGTTCGCCCTGAGCTGACAGGATTGCAGCTTGCTTGGTACCTTCTGCACGATTGATTGCAGCTGCCTGATCACCCATGGACTCGGTCACGAGCGCGCGGCGCACGCGCTCTGCCGTCATCTGGCGGTTCATCGCATCCTGCACATCGCGCGGCGGGAGGATCTCACGGATTTCGACGTTTGTAACTTTTACGCCCCAACGCCCTGTCACTTCATCCAAGCGGGTGCGCAGCATGGTATTGATGTGCTCACGTTGAGACAGCACATCGTCCAACGCGATACCGCCGATCACAGCGCGTAAGGTGGTTGCCGCAATACCCGCGGCGGCGGCTTCAAAATTGCCTACCTGCAAAATCGATTCGGCGGGGTCCAACACTTTGAAGTACCACAGGAAGTCAATCGAAATTGGCGCATTGTCCATGGTGATCGAGGTTTGCTGTGGAATTTCGCGCACCTGTTCGCGCAGATCTGCTTTGACACCGCGGTCAACAATGGGGATGAGCAAAACGATGCCGGGTCCGCGCGCGCCTACACAACGACCAAGACGGAATACGACCAGGCGCTGATATTCAGGCACGATGCGGATGGCATTGGCAAGGAATATAAAGCCGATGACAACGATAGCGCCTACCAAACAAGTAACTAAACTAAATGTTTCCATGAAATTTCTCCTTCTCTTATGAATTAATTTTTTCTACAACGAGGACAAATCCCTCGCGTCGCACCACTCGAATTGGACTGCCAGCAGAGATAGGCTTGTTATCGCTGCTTTTTGCCGACCACATCTCGCCAGCCACGTACACGCTGCCTTCATCCCGGATTTTCGTGCGCGCCTCGCCGGTTAATCCGACCAGGGCTTGGAGATCATGAGATGGCGGCGCGTTCACAGCCTGCACAGCCTTGCGAACAGCGATCCACAAAAATGCCGCCATCGAACCGGAAGCAACCAGCGCAAACAATGGATTAACCGCGGGCCGCCAGCCATCCACTGAGAACAGAAACACAGAGCCTGTAACCAGCAGGAGAATCGACAAGCCCAGGAATAATTCGCGTTTCGGTTTTCGAATGGCGTAAATGAAGGGCACGATACTCAAGACGAGGATGATGAGAGCCCACCAGTTGAAGGACAGGTTGTAAACTGCATAACCCGCCAGCGCAAGGCAAAAGAATGCGCCCACTTCAAAGAAGCCGGTGCCCGGGTTCACAAGCGCTATCAAGCCAAGTAAAATGCCGCCCAGCAAGAATAGGTATGCAATGTTAGGATCGAGTAGAAAGTCCATTGTGCCTCCAATCTGATTATACAACAAGATGTGTGATTTCGATTCAATTTACGAGATTAAGGCAATTGCATCTGATCTGCTTTTCTCTAACCGCGCGCAAAGGAATTCGGAATGAATTCCGCGCTCCGATAAAAAAATCAGAAAAATAGGTCAAAACCGAATTTTGATTCGATTGCCCTAAGAGACTGTTTCTTATGTGCTTTTTTGCCACAGGGATCACAAAGATCACGGAGAAAACCTATTAAAAACTCTGTGGACTCCGTGTTCTCTGTAGTTAATGCTCTATTCTCGCACAATATTCGGACTTAAGATACACTCTCTTAGCCAAAAAGTCGCTTTATGAATACAAGCGGGCAGGTTGTATAATAATCTGCAATATTAATCCTACTGGAGTTGCCTTGAAATTTCAAAAAATTTGTGTCATCGGACTTGGTTACATTGGCCTGCCTACAGCATCCACTTTTGCCGCACACGGAGTTGATGTCCTCGGCGTGGATATCAACTCAGACATTATTGAAGCCCTCAATAAAGGAGAGATCCATATTCATGAACCTGGCTTGCGCGAAGATGTAAAAAAAGCCGTCAACTCAGGCAACTTCAAAGCCGCCGCCCAGCCCGAAGAAGCGGATGCTTTCATCATCGCCGTTCCGACACCTTTTCAGGAAAACAAATTCGGTCAATACAACGGTATAACCTATAAACTCGCGGATATGCGCGCCGTGGTCTCGGCGGCTGAATCGATCCTGCCATTTTTGAGGAAAGGGAATCTGGTTATACTAGAGTCGACTTCCCCTCCGCGCACGACTGTGGATTTGATTGCCCCGCTCCTCGCCCGCTCCGGACTTGAAGCCGGGCGCGACTTCCATTTGGCATATTCTCCCGAACGGGTTTTGCCCGGGCAAATCCTGCGTGAATTGATCGAGAACGCGCGCGTCATTGGCGGCGTCACCCCCGAATCTGCGGAAGCGGGAAAAGAACTATATTCAATTTTCGTTCAAGGACAAATTATCAAAACCGATGCAACCACAGCAGAGATGGTCAAATTGATGGAGAATACCTACCGCGATGTCAATATCGCTGTTGCCAACGAATTCTCACGTCTTGCAGATAAATTCGGCGTGGATGTGTGGGAGGCGATTTCAATTGCAAACCTGCATCCGCGCGTAAAGATCCTCGACCCGGGTCCCGGCGTCGGAGGACACTGCATCAGCGTGGATCCGTGGTTTTTCGTGGAAGCCGCGCCGGAGTTGACTCCGCTAATCTATCACTCACGCCAGGTGAACGATTCCCAGCCTCACTTTGTTGTGGAAACTGTCAAACGCGCACTCGGTTCACTCGATGGAAAGAAGATCGCCGCGCTCGGTCTCGCATACAAACCAGATGTGGATGACCTGCGTGAAAGCCCCGCAAATGAAGTAGTACGTATCCTTCAAGAGCAGGGCGCGCAAGTGATGGCCTGGGAGCCTTTCAAACCTGACGCAGACATGCCGGGCATTGACATGGCTTCATCGCTTGAAGATGCAATAAAAGATGCAGATGCAATCATGCTAATGGTTAAACACACAGTGTTTAGCCAATTAAATCCAGCAGAAATTGTGAAGAAAACAAAAGCGCGTATCGCAATAGACACCGTCAATGGATGGAACAGCGAAGCATGGAAAGAATCTGGCTTTCAACTATTCCACCTCGGCGACAATAAATCGCCAGCTGCCAATCGAAAAGCATAAATCGGAAATCGTAAATTGAAAATCCTCTCCGTATTCGGTACAAGACCGGAAGCCGTAAAAATGGCTCCCATTGTGAGACTCCTCGCTCAAACAGCAAGCGTAGAATCGCGTGTCTGCGTCACAGCGCAACATCGTCAAATGCTGGATCAGGTGTTGAAGTTGTTCGATATCCAGCCCCAGTATGATCTGAACCTGATGCGCGACGACCAATCCCTCGCGCAATTAAGCGCGGCGATCTTCACCCATCTTGACCCTGTCTTTTCAGATTTCAAGCCCGACTGGGTCCTGGCACAAGGTGATACAACCACGGTAGCCATTACCTCCCTGCTCTCATATTTCAATCGCATCAAATTCGGACATGTGGAGGCCGGCTTGCGGACTCACGACAAATGGCAGCCCTTCCCCGAAGAGATCAATCGCCGCGTGGCCGGCGTGACCGCCGACCTGCATTTCGCGCCGACTGAATGGTCGAAACAAAATCTTCTGCGCGAAGGGATTGCTGAAAACATTATCAAAGTAACGGGCAACCCTGTCATTGACGCACTGCACTTCGTAAGCAAACAAGCAGAGCCGCAGGAGATTACCCAACTAACTACAAGATTGCTTCGTCGGGAAGATCACCCTTCTCGCAATGATATAAATAAACTAATCCTAGTCACAGCCCATCGGCGTGAAAATTTTGGAAAACCCCTAGAAGACATATGTCATGCGCTGATCGCACTTGCAAAGCGTGGGGATGTAGAGATCGTTTATCCCGTGCATTTAAACCCAAATGTGCAGGAACCTGTAAACAGGTTGCTCAAAGGTGTGGATCACATCACGTTACTGCCGCCACTGGACTATCTGCCGCTTGTCCATTTGATGAAACACGCCGCACTCATTCTGACTGACTCGGGTGGGATTCAGGAAGAAGCACCCGCCTTCGGCATACCGACCCTCGTTCTGCGCGATGTGACCGAACGCCCGGAGGGTGTGTCTGCGGGGACACTCAAGCTGGTTGGAACAGAAACCAGTTTCATCGTCCAGGAGGCGAAGCGGCTTTTGGAAGATGAATCCGCTTATGCAGAAATGGCCAGGGCAGCTAATCCTTATGGGGATGGCCAGGCGGCGGAGAAAATCGTCCAAGCCTTGTTGGGAACGTAAGTCCGACTTTATCCAAATAGAAGTTTCTTATCGCAAGTCCTTCATTTCAAACACTGGCCCATCTCTACAGATCATTTTCCATTTATGGCGAAGCGTCAACGCGCAGACACCGCATTCAGCAAGCGCCCCGCAGGGCATTGGCGCGCGGACTAAAACCTGCCCCTTCGACAGGCTCAGGGCGGCGGCTTCGGAGCGCGCCCGGACATGCTCCTGTTTCCCAAGCCTTTCCATCAACTGATCCATGTTCTCGCGCTGGACTCCATCGCAGCATAATCCGCCCATTGGATGATCTCGAGCATGGCTTGCAAAGGTTGGATTTCAACAACTTCGGGTAAATCCTTCACCTCTGAATTACAAATCATGACCACTTCTGCGTTTTGCTTGAGCGCAACCGGGATTAATCCGTGCAGGCGTACGGGCGCATCGTCAAAGGCGATCAACGCCACTTTGCGGGCCGATGGCGGAATTACAAATCCATGCCCGATCGGGCCGCGCAGATTGAGCGATGTGCCGGGTCTCCACGAAAAAGGGGATTGGAGTGCGGTAATAAATCCATTCGGCGCTGAGTCGCTAAAGAAAAGAGAAACAGGCAGAGGCGATTCCCATGCGGGGAAAAGATCCGAAGCCGACTGATGGACGAGCAAATATTGTCCCGGGGCAGGGATCAACCCGGGCGGGCAGGTAATCAACACACGCGAGTCCAATAAAATTTCCTTCACTTGACCTTTACCATTTTTCATAGGAGAAATATTAACACGCATTAAGGGCCTCAGCAAGCGGGTTATAATCAGGAAAATTTATGTTTCGGAGGAAACTATGAATATCGCAAGCTTACTACAGGGAATTGCATCCTTTGCATGGATGGCAGTGATCGGTGTTTTTGCCGCTATTTTTATGCGTACAAGCCGCAACCAACCGGTCAAAGGATTAAGCACTGCCGTGGTCGTACTGCTCGTTGCAGCAGTTTTACTGACGTCAGCAAGCGCCTCAATTGTGTTCATTGAGCCTGACGAACTGGCAGTTGTGGTTACCGTGATCGGTGGAAAAGGCATTCGGTCTGAAACTTTGACAGCGGGTCTCCATTGGATCGTTCCATTTGCAGAACGAGTGGAACGATATTCCATCTTAAATCAAACCTATACAATGTCGTCTGTCCAAGACGAGGGGCAGTTAGCAAGCGAAGATTCAATTCAAGTACGAACCAAAGACGGACAACAGGTTTATATTGATGCATCGGTCATCTATGCGGTTGACCCGCTTAAAGCCATTGATCTATACCGCACTTGGCGCTTTGTTTACGAAGATGGGCTTGTACGTCCTCAAGCGCGCGGGGTAATCCGCGATGTAGCATCTCAATACGGTGTGGAAGAAATTGTCAGTTCCAAGCGCACCGAAATGCAACTGGCAATTACAGAAGAACTCACCCGCATTTTATTGGCTAACAACCTTGTTTTAAGGGATTTTGTGCTCCGCAATATTCGTTTTAGTGATGAATATGCGTTAGCCGTGGAGCAAAAGCAGATTGCTGAGCAACAGGCGCAACAAGCCAAGTTTGTTGTAGAGTCAAAGAAACAGGAAGCAGAGCAAGCACGCCAGGTGGCGCAAGGTCAGGCAGATGCAGCAGTGATCGCAGCGACAGGCGCAGCGGACGCGCGTTTGATCGAATCACAGGCTGAAGCGCGGGCGAATCAACTACTGTCGCAATCGCTCACGCCCACGTTGTTGCAATATCAATATATCTTGAAACTTGCCCCCGGTGTACAAACCATCTTCATCCCAAGCGGCAACCAATTCATATTACCGCTGCCTGATACGACAGCGCCTTAACTCATGTATAAGTGACAGTCACCTATAAGGTGACTGTCACTTGGATTATCTAATTTTATGCCGATCCCACAAACTGGACGCGAAATCCGCCTAACGACTCTTTCAGCCTGCGCAGGCTGAGCGTCCAAACTAAGCGCTGAAGCGCTGGCGCAGGTTCTGCGTCCCATCAAAGACATCTTTGACCCCGCCGCTTACCCGGACCTGTTAGTTGGTCTTGCAACACCGGATGATGCGGCCGTTTGGCGTTTAAGCGAAGACAAAGCCATTGTGATCACCACAGATTTCTTTACGCCTGTTGTGGACACACCTTATGAATACGGCGCAATTGCCGCGGCAAACAGTCTCTCGGATGTTTACGCAATGGGCGGACAACCTTTCCTTGCGTTAAACATTGCAGCGCTGCCAGATAACCTGCCCACGGAAATTTCCAGTGAGATATTACGCGGCGGCGCGGAGAAGGCCCGTGAGGCGGGCGTGGTGATCGCAGGCGGACACACTGTCAAAGATAAAGAACCAAAATACGGCTTGGTCGTGATCGGCTTTGTCCATCCGCAAAAAATAATCACCAAAAGCGGACTCAAAGTTGGCGATGCGCTTGTGCTTACAAAACCTCTCGGCGGCGGTGTGACTACAACCGCGCTCAAACAAGAGAAAGCCTCTGATAACGATGTAAAAGAAGCCATCCAGTGGATGTCCCGTTTGAATCATACAGCCAGTGAACTGGCTGTGGAATTTGGCCTGCGCGGTGGAACAGACGTTACCGGTTTTGGCTTGCTCGGTCATGGCATGGAAATGGCGGATGCTTCAAGTATTTCATTGCATATTGAATATTCAAAACTCCCTTTTCTAAGCGGCGCGCGCGGATATGCTGAAAAAGGAATCTTCCCCGGCGGCGCATTTGATAATAAAAAACATTTTGGCAAATCAGTCCGATTCAGCGAAAAAATAGATCAGCCCGCTCAAATGCTATTATTCGACCCGCAAACCAGCGGCGGTTTGCTGCTCGGTGTGTCATCTGAAAAATTAGCAGATTTTGAAAAACGCGCAAAAGAACTGGGTCAGCCTGTGTGGATAATCGGGGAAGTACGAGCAGGCCGCGGCGTGGAGGTTAAAGCGTAAATGTTCCGTATTGGCATACTGGAACTTGGCATTACCTGCGTGTTGGTTACGCTGGTGCTCCTCATCCCATTGATCGTTGCTCGCGGCTATGGTCGCTTAAATAAACGCCTAAAAAATATTGAGAACAAAATTGAAAAAAAGAAGTAACTTTCAGGTACAATAGGATTGAAAATAAACCTGCATTAAACATTATGTCTGAAATCCCCATAGAACCAGAACCTAGCCCACCCCCCGATCGCCCTCCCAGTAATTCGTTCATCAAAACCAACGAAAATTTGTCGCGCCGCGGATCAATTTGCGCGGCTTTATGGTTTTAAGACGTTCTAAAGAGTATCACCAAAGGAAAACATGAACATTGGTAACGAAATATTGATCATCCTTGTGCTGATTCTGGTCAATGCCGTTCTGGCAATGTCAGAAGCCGCTCTGATTGCATCACGAAAGGCGCGCCTGCAGCAACAAGCGGGTGAAGGCAATAAATCCTCCGGTTTGGCTTTGAAACTTATCGAAGATCCAAATATTTTTTTATCCACAATCCAGATCGGAATTACATTGATCGGGGTTCTGGCTGGAGCGATCGGGGGCGCGACAATTTCAAAATCACTGGCAGGAGCATTGCAGAATATCCCCTACATCGGCATTTACAGCGCTTCGATTGCGCTGGGTGTCGTGGTGATATCCATTACGATCCTAACCATCTGGCTGGGTGAACTGGTACCAAAAAGATTGGGGCTTAACAGCCCGGAGAAAATTGCGCAGGCGGTGGCGGGACCAATGCTCTTTCTTTCAAGAGTATTTTCTCCCTTCATCAAACTCATGAGCGGAGCGACAAATTTTGTTCTGCGCCTGATCGGGGTTAATCCTTCCCTTGAACCACCTATTACAGAAGAGGAACTTCAAATGCTCATCAGTCAAGGCACACAGGCGGGCGTCTTTGAAGAAGCAGAACAGGATATGGTCGAAGGGATTTTCAGCCTCGGCGACTCGCGCGTATATTCATTGATGACACCGCGCACCGAGCTTGTCTGGCTCGATATTACAGACTCAATCGAGGAGATACGCCAAAAAATTGCCGATTGTCCATATTCACGCTTTCCTGTCAGGCAGGACTCCCTTGAAACAATTCTGGGCATTGTCAAATCGCGCGATCTTTTGGTTGACAGTTTGTCAGGCAAAGAGATTGACTTGAAAGCCTTGCTCAAGCCGGCGTTTTTTATTCCTGAATCCATGTTCGCTTCCCGCGCATTGGAACTCTTTAAAGAAAAGAACACGGAACTGCTCCTGGTTGTTGACGAATTCGGAGGCTTGCAAGGCCTACTTACGATCAATGATATTCTGGAGGAAATCGTCGGGGCGATGGAATTTGAGGAACCGCAAGCCACCCTAAGACAGGATGGCTCCTGGCTGTTGGATGGCATGTTGGAAGTGGATGAGTTTAAAGAGATCTTCAACTTCAACACACTTCCGCACGAAAACGAATATGAAACCTTAAGTGGTTTCGTGATGACCTCCCTCGGACGTGTGCCGCAAGCATCTGACAATTTCGAGTGGAACGGTTATCGCTTTGAAGTCATGGATATGGACAGCCGCCGCGTGGACAAGGTATTGGTCACCACATTACCGAAACCACATACGAAAGAATAATGACAGCCTGCGCAACGTAGATATTGAAGTAACCGAACTTACCCGAATACGCCCGCACGAACATGGTGGTCGTTCGTAATGCATCAAGATAAAATGTTACTTTGTTGAAACCCTATAATTGTTCAATGGTATAATTTTCGCCCGTATGACTCTAGAACCTTCTTCCAACAAAACAAAAGTCTGCCCCACCTGTGGAACGCGCCTGAGCGAGAATGCCGCGCGCTGTCTCGTTTGTGGAGCAGACTTCAGCACGCCCCCCGCACCGAAAGTTGTCAAGAAAGCGGAAAAATCGGTGCAGGCCAACCGCATGCCAGAGATTCGCTTGAGTCTTCCTGCGGCTGTCGGCCTGCTGGCAATCGTGATCCTCATCGCAGCAGCCATCACATTTTTTGCTGTGCCAAAAGATGAAGCTGCATTTTCAAATGTAGACACCCCCACCCCTACAGAAACTCCAACGGCAACCATCCCGCCAACTGCGACTCAACTTCCAACCGATATTCCCACAGCCACGCTCCAGCCTCCGTTTGATTACACTGTTGGTCCTGGCGAAACCTGCTCCCTGATCGCGTTCAACTTCAACGTCTCGATCCCGAGCATCATCATCGCCAACAACCTCCCTTCCACCTGCCCGCTCTACCTGGGGCAGCCGCTCAAGATCCCATATCCCACACCGACCGTCCCGCCTCCCGCCACCAATACACCCCTTCCAGTGGATGCAACCAAACAGGCCTGCGAAACCGTCCCGATCACTGTGCAAGAGGGTGACACTCTCTCAACCATTGCATTGAATTACGCCGTGTCATCGGATGCAATAAAAGCATTCAACGGATTAACCACCGACAATGTTTTCATCGGATCGCCTTTGCTCATACCCTTGTGCTTCCGCGCCGCAACGCCTGGACCAACCCCCACGGCGACGATTCCGCCTCCCTACCCGGCCCCGAACCTGCTCCTGCCTGCGGACGGAGCCGCCTTCACCCTCGCAAATGACGTAGTCACTTTGCAATGGGCCTCGGTTGGCGCACTACGCGACGGCGAAGCCTATCAGATCACAGTGGAAGATGTGACTGCCAGCCAAACCCGCCGCATCACAGACTATGTGACTGACACGAAATACATCGTGGCAACCTCCTTCCGCCCGAAAGACAACGTGGCACATGTTCTGCGTTGGTGGGTCACCCCCGTCCGTCAGGCCGGCGTGGATGATCAAGGGCAGCCCATTTGGTTTGCATCAGGTGCAGTCAGTGATAAGCGCGTTTTCACCTGGGTGGGAGTTGCCGTTCAAGGCACGCCCAACCCCTAGATCAGGAACCGAAGCGTTTTCATCCAACTCTCTGTCAAAAAACTGGCGGAGAGTTTTTTGAAGGCAGATATATTTATGTTTTGTGTAAAATCCAAAAATGAAATATAAATCGAACACGGAGAAAGATCTCATGATCAAGACACTCTTGAAAATCCTCGCAATATTGCTCTTCATCGCTGGTGGAATTTGGACCCTGCAAGGTCTCAGCCTTCTGCCCGGCACATTTATGCGCGGCAACCCACAATGGGTTATCAACGGTACAATCACCATCCTGGTTGGAGCAGGATTATTCTGGTTTGTGAACCGTAAAAAATAATGACTGAATCCATCCACATCGGCGACCAGGTCAAAATTTATCTTGACTCGAAGTTTGGGGAAAATGAAGGCTGGTACGAAGGTACGGTCTTCAAAATAGACCCGTACTCCGAGCATCGCAGTTTCTATTGGGTCGAGTTAAACGCCGAGGCGCAAGCTATTTTGGGTACAAAACAAATCTCAGTATTCAACCCAAAGAATATTCAAAAATAAGATGACAACACCTTCCGTGATTCAGTTGCTCGAAAAAGCCGTCGCCTCGCGCCTGTCCTTGATGGACTCACACCACGAATCAGCCTTCCGCCTCTTCAACGGATTCACCGAGGGGTATCCCGATCTCGCATTGGATATTTACGGGCGCACGCTCGTCATTCACAACTACGCCGACGATCCAGTACAAAATCAAACACTAATTCAAGAAGTAACAGTCTATTTGCAAAACGCGTTAAATTGGCTGCATGCTGGAATTTTAAAAGTACGCAATGGCCAAACACAGTCAGAGAAAAAAGGAAGCCTGATCTTCGGTGACAAACCAGACCGCAAAATCAAAGAGCACGGAGTCTGGTACGCCGTTGACCTGACCATCAATCGCGATTCGAGTTTATATCTCGATACACGCAACCTACGCAAGTGGATCATCGAAAATCTAAAAGATAAATCTCTCCTTAACACCTTCGCGTACACGGGCAGCTTTGGAGTTGCCGCGCTCAAAAGCGGAGCCAGCCGCGTGCTGCAAATAGACTTAAACCGGGAGTTCCTCAAGATCGCTAAAGATTCTTATACACTAAACGGAATCCTTATCCAAAAGGGAGATTTCATCTCCAGGGATTTCTTCGAGCAAGTCGGTAATATGAAACGGGAAAACAAACGCTTCGATTGTGTCATCATTGACCCGCCGTTTTATTCAACTACTTCCAAAGGTAAAGTGGATCAGATGCATGACAGCGCGCGGCTGATCAACAAAGTGCGCCCGCTCATTAATGACGGCGGCATTCTGATTGCGATCAATAACGCGCTTTACGTCAGCGGGCGGGAATACATCCACACGCTCGAAGAACTTTGCAAAGATGGATATTTAATAATCAAGGAATTAATCCCCGTGCCGGAAGATTTCACGGGCTACAACAAAGGCAGCAAACCCATCACCGACCCCAACCCGTTTAATCACTCCACCAAGATCGCAATTTTGGATGTGAGAAAAAAGTAGGTCACGCTTAAAGCGTGACCTACACATACTTACGGCCTCCACGAAGGCGCATACCAATCATAATCAGTGGACAGCCCCGGCGCCTGCAAAATCTTCTGGTTCAGCGTCACAAGATTGACCAGGAATAAATGACCGCCGGAGATCGAAGTGGTTTCTTCAACCAATAAATATCTTCCGCTTGGCGAAAAGATCAGGCGCCCAACCGTTGTGCCTTTGTAAACCAGTGACAGATTTTTTCCTGTGCGGCTGACCACATACACCTGCGCGCCCGTTTCCGCGCTCGTAAAACTGCTGTAATAGTTGAAGGCGATCAAACTGCTGTCTGGCGACCAAATGAGCGGGTAAATGGAGCCGCCAGCGAAATTGGCAATTGGCAATGCGTTTGCACCGTCTGGTTCCATCACTTTCAAAACATGGGTTTGCGTGTTGTAGTCATAATCATCATACGCAAGAAAACCCGCATCGGGTGATGCCGCAAATTGCGCCTTTGTCAAAACCGTTTCAAACATCGGTCGCGCCTGTCCATTTGCGGCGCGGACAAGATAAATACTGCCCGCATTACCAGGCAAAGCAGAACGCATGATGATATTTTCCGTGTACCAGCCATCCATGATATAAGGCCGGCCTTCAACAGGCAGGTCGCCGGAAACACCCTTCAACTCCGAACCATCGGGATGCGCCACAAATACATCCTCGCCGCCGAGGCCATCCTGCGTGCGAAACGCGATCCATGAACCATCCGGTGACCAAAACGGCGGATCAATATAGGGGAACTGCGCCAGCGAAGTCCATGTTTTTGCATCAGCATTGAACAGCCATAGTTTCGTCGGTGTGCCCTTCGGGTTATCCGAATATGAGAAGGCGGCATACTTTCCATCCGGTGACCAACTCAGCGCATTGATGGTGAAATCAAAGGAAAACGGGACATCGATCCTTTCCACCGCCGGACATTCCCCGCTGTCGGAAATGCACAAGGCTGAGACTTTTACCAACTGAATGGATTGACCGGCCTGCCGCGGCTGCATGAAGAAATACAACTCCCCCGCTTCCCCCCTGGACGCTATGCCTGATTCAGTCACAACCGGCATCGACCCAATCTGAGGCTGACCATCCGCCACTTGCGCCAGGTCAGAGGGCATCGCAAAAATGGACGGGTCAATGATTTGATGGAAGCTGATATTTACAACAACGCGTTCCCCCTCCAATTTACCGCTTCCATCTTTTCCATACTCCTCAAGCTTCAACATGACGGCAGTTTGCGTATCCAGCCACATCTTCCAGGAGGGAGCGCTGTTTTCCCTGAACTGCCATTCAACGATCAGGGTTTCGCGCCCGGCGACCATATCCATGCCAAGCGGTTTGAAAATCCCTTTATTTTGAGCATAGTCTGAAGAAAAAGCAAGTTGAGAAAGCGGCGAACCGATCTGTCCCCAAATTGGGTTGGGATAGGATTCACCTTCAATAATGGGAGGAATATACTGCCCAACACGTGCAAAATCTGGATAGGTATAGCTTTCAACCTGCCCGGAATTCAAGTTGATATTGAAAATATTTGAACCGTCACTGAGTTTCAAAAACTTGTCTGTACTGTTGGTGATGCCGTTCAATTCAACTTTGTAACGGTTATTAAGTGGATCAAGCCAGACCCTTTCCTGATATGCCTGTGTCGTTCCATCCGGCAGATACCATGTGACGATGCCTTCCATTTGAAGGGTTGTCCACTTTGCCGCACTTTCCCACATGGCGCGCTGGATCTGCTCGGGCGTAGAATCAAGGCTCAGGTTGGCAGGAGCAGGCGTCAGATTAAAGTAGGAGGCGGGCGTTTGAGAAAAGTTGGATGTACAGGCTGTGATTAAGATCAAAATTAGAATCGAAAGATTTTTCATAAAGTCTCCTATTCAAAAGGGGACACTTGCTTAATGTAAAATTTCCCGTTGTCCGTAGACAACGGGAAATAAAAACTACTTATAAATTTACGGCGTGGATGAAATCGTAAGACTATTTACGATCCAAGTGGGATCGCTTCCACCGCCGTCTGAAAACTCAATCGATAATGAGCCGCCACTCACAGTAACGTTAAATGTACTGACCGTAAATACTCCAGCAGCACTGTCTACATTGGTTAGTTGGGTAATTCCATTTGCTTTTACTATCATGTCGTCATGGAGATGGTCATTGTCTCCCATCGTGACGCTGATATACCACACGCCATTTGCCAGATCCACCCTAAATGTTCGTGCCGCGGAGGAATGTTGGACAAAGTCCCTATTTAATTTATGATCCGGCAAGCCTCTATCTCTCGATTCAAGACCGGATAGGTCGGTCCAGCCAAAACTGCCTATTGGATAACCAGTAAATTCAGTTATTCTTGCATAACTCGGTTCTAGTTGGGACGAAGCGGTACCGAAATCATATCTGTAACCACTAGGAATAGTCCCTGTATGTGTCGGTACTGGTGTTGATGTGAATGTTGGTGTAGGTGTAAAGGTTGGCGACGGAGTAAAGGTTGGTGTAGGTGTAAGCGTTATTGTGGGTGTATATGTTATGGGTGTTGCTGTTGGAGGCGGAACGGATCCTGCGTTGTAAATCATTGGCGCAACCCAAAGAGCGCGGTCGCCTGTTGGCGAACCAGCGGAAAGCACTGTGAGAACAAATTTTACATCCTGGCCCACGAGAGAGCCGAGATCAATATCGGCCGCGTATATCCCGCCTTCGTAATTTTCAACAAAGGCCCAGAAAGTTTGGATGGATGTACTGCCGCTCAATGAATAGTCCAACCTGAAGACAACGTAACAGGAGGTTGAATTATATTCACAGTTAACCGTGGCACGGAACCTATCGCCGGACTTTACATTGTAGGAAGGGTATATGCCCTGAATATAGCCATTATAGACGTTCTGTGGGAAGGTGATCAAACCAGAACGGGTATCCGTTGTGCCATTTTCCAATTTGGATGGATTGGCGATCAGCACAAATCCTTTTGCATCGCCATCCGTGCCGGGGCACGGTAATGTGCCTGCTCCGCTGTACCAGGTTGCCGCGCATACATTTGCAACAAAGTCATAACTTGTACCAGCGATGGGCGTGGCCGGCGTAACGGGCGTGCCGGGTGTTGATGTAACTCCTGTACCAGCGACGTTGATCTCTACCCAGAAGGATTTAGTCCCGGCAGAACCAATACCAAACGGGATACCAGTATTATTTTTAAGTTTCCAGTAACCGCGTTTTAAACCTGTTGTGGAAGGTGCGGTCAATGAAATGGTGATATCCACGGTTTGGCCGGGCGCAACAGAAGTTGTGATGAGTGCTGAATCCGGCCCGCTCATCTTCTCGCCAGAGTCGAAGATCAAGCTGTAATTCGTCCAGGTGCATGTGCCAATGTTCTTCAAACGCCAGGTCTTGTTGAAGGTTACACCTGGAGCATAAGTGGTACCGTCCGGCACGGTGACATCTGCAATGAACTGTGCGCGGTCACAGGCGGCTGGTATCGGTGTAGCGGGAGACGGCGTGCCGGGTGTTGGGGGTGTACTACCGCCAAAGCGGGAGATGATGGGATTGACCCATAAGGCGCGATCACCGGCAGGAGAACCATAGGCAGAAATAACGAGAATGAATTTCACATTCTGTCCTGCCAGTGAACTCAAATCAAGATTGGCGTTATAGCTCAAGCCTTCATATTTTTCACGAAAGGTCCAGAAGGTCTTGACTGCGCCAGAGCCGATCTGATAATCGAGGCGATAGGCGACATAACAAGAGGTTGCGCCATATTCACAACCGATGGTCGCCTGGAAGCGATCACCGCTCTGCACGTAGAAGGCCGGGTAGATTCCCTGGATATAACCATTGGTTACACTATTGGGAGCAAAGAGCAAGCCCGCCTGAGCAGAATTAATTCCATTTTCGAGCTTGGGGTTATCCTTCTTCAGCGAGAATCCATTTGCACTTCCATCCGAGCCGGGAAAGGTTAATGCGCCCGCACCGCTGGACCAAGACGCCGAGGGTGCGTTCACGGTAAAGTCATATCCAGTACCGGATGATGATGAAGTGACATTGATCTCGACCCAAAAAGAACTATTTGCCGTGGAACCTATGCCAAAATTACCACCCGAGGCGCTATTGAATTTGTAATAGCCGAAATAATGTCCGGCTGTGCTTGGTGCGGTCATATTAACAGAGATGTCCACAGTTTGGCCGGGACTTACAGTTGTCGGCAGGGCGACAGATGTGGGTGCGCCCATTCTTTCTCCGCTTACGAAAATGAGGGAAACGTCACTGCTATTCCATGCGCATGAGCCGATATTCTTTAGGCGCCATGTCTTTGTAAAAGCAGTGCCAGGCGCGAAGTTCGTGCCGTCTGGAATGGTTACATCCGCGATGAACTGCGCCCAATAACAGGTAGCCGCATTCGCGCTGGATGTTGCTCCAGGCAAGAGTGTGATCATCAATGCCAGCAGGAGCAGTACTGATATGGTTCGTGTTATAACTTTCATTGGAATCCTCCATCCAATTCAATGCTAAACAATGACGAGAAAATATCCTAAAAAGTTCCTCTTGACTATCATAGTCCTCCTAGTATATCTTTTCTTAATGAAATATTCAATATCTACATACTGGTCAATTTTATGGCTTTTTTCCTGTATCAAGCCAGGCTTCGGGGGGCATTTTCCAGAATTTTGGTTATTAACGAATTAAATCAAGCCTCCTCAAGTCTCTGTAAACTATAATTATCAGTATGTCTCGCACCATCCTGCACCTTGATCTGGATGCCTTCTACTGCTCTGTGGAAGAAATACAAAACCCTGATTTACGCGGCAAGCCTTTTGCAGTGGGAGGCCAGCCAAACGAACGCGGTGTGGTTGCATCCTGTTCGTATGCCGCACGCGACATGGGTGTGAGAAGCGCCATGCCCATGTCGCGTGCAATTCACCTATGCAGAAATTTAATCATCGTGCCCGGGCGGCATAGGCTCTACAGCGAATACTCCGAAAAAGTGATGAACAAATTGCGGGATTTGACTCCTTTCGTGGAACAGATCTCCATAGACGAAGCGTTTCTCGACATCTCAGACATTCGCAAAACCCCCGCCCGCGTCGCTCTGGACCTGCAAACTGCCATAAAAAACGAATTGCATTTACCCAGCTCAATCGGAATCGCCTCCAACAAACTTGTGGCAAAAATAGCAACCGAGATCGGCAAGAAATCAAACAAGAAAAACAACGAGCCTCCATTTGGATTAACCATCGTCCCTGCCGGTGACGAAGCCAAATTCCTCGCCCCCCTGCCCGCGGATATGCTCTGGGGCGTAGGACCAAAAACATCCGCAAGATTATCCGAAGTCGGCGTCCACACCATCGGTGACATTTCACGCTGGCCTGAAAGAGAACTCCTTAACCTCTTCGGTGAAAACGGGCGCGACCTCTGGCAGCACGCGCAAGGCATAGATAACCGTCCCATCGTAACAGAATATGAAACCAAATCTGTCAGCCAGGAGAAAACCTTCAATGTGGATGTACGCGATGAAAAAACCCTTGAAAAGACCCTGCGCGAACTGTCCATGCAGGTGGGACGCCAGCTAAGAAAAAATGACCTTGCTGGAAAAACCGTCAAACTGAAAATTCGATGGAGCGACTTCACGACCATCACAAGACAAGTCACTCTTCCCACATCCACAAACAACGATGACGAAATTTCACGCACAGCCATCAAGTTAATGAAAACTGTCCGCAAGCCGAATCAAGCTGTTCGGTTGATCGGTGTCGGCGTCAGCGGGCTGGGTGCTCCAGTACGCCAACTCAGCCTGTGGGACGCAGGAAACGAAAAGTCCCGCAAGCTGCAGGAAGTCGTTGACCAGCTGCAGGAAAAATATGGAAGAAATGTTATCCATAAAGGCGACTTAAACTAAAATGTGCCATTTTTCCGAAGTTTGGAAACAAGCCTCAAACATGTCATAATTTGACATATCTGCGGTTTATTAATATAAAAGGAAAACATTCATGAACGACAAGAACATTGCATGGCTGCTGCAAGGCGACTCCTGGATCGAATATCGAACACGCCTGGATCTGCTCAACCAAACAGAAAAAGATCCGCAGGTCATCACTGTGCGCAAAGCCATGCTGGCTGACGCAAAGATCCAGTCCCTGCTCACCGGGTTGATGGACTGGCCCGGAACAGTTCTCAACAGTCACAAATCTGCCAGCCAGCCCTTCCACAAACTAGCTTTCATCGCGGATTTGGGTTTACGCGTTAGTGACCCACCGATAAAGAAAATCGTGAACAAAATTATGGAGCACCAATCCAAACAAGGTCCATTCCAACTCACCATGAATATCCCATCCCATTTCGGCGGCAGCGGAAATGATGAATGGGCATGGGCGTTATGTGATGCGCCTATTGTGGTGGCCGCACTGATCCAAATGGGATTAAGCGATGATAAGCGCGTACAAACCGCGATCCAGCATTTGGATGGACTTGTCCGCGATAACGGCTGGCCTTGTGCTGTCTCGCCAGAATTGGGGAAGTTTCGCGGACCCGGGCGTAAGGAAGATCCCTGTCCATACGCAACACTTGTGATGTTAAAGGTCATGGCCGAGATTCCCGAATTGCAGGAAGGTAAGTCCGCGAAAATTGGCGTGGAAACCCTGCTCTCACTTTGGGATGAAAGCATGGAACGCCATCCGTACATGTTCTTCATGGGCACGGATTTCCGCAAGCTCAAAGCGCCGCTATTCTGGTACGACATCCTGCATGTGCTTGATGTGTTGAGCCACTTCAAATGGGCGAGGAAAGATAAGCGCTTCAAGGAAATGTTGAAGCTCGTAGAATCCAAAGCGGACGGAGATGGGCGGTACATTCCCGAATCCATCTGGACAGCATGGAAAGATTGGGACTTCGGTCAAAAGAAAATCCCTTCAAAGGGATTGACATTGTTCGTTCAACGAATATTGAAAAGAACAAATGCAACATAAAACAAAGGAGATTGAAATGAAAATTCTGGATCTTCGCAAACAATATAAACATCTTTATCAACCCTCTGCCAAAAAGATTGAGACCGTACAAGTGCCCAATCTGCAATTCGCCATGATTGACGGCGCGATTGAAAAGGGACAGGCTCCTGGCACATCACCCTTATTTGCAGAAGCAACGCAGGCTTTGTATGGGCTTTCATACACGCTCAAGTTCATGCTCAAAAAACGCAAGACGAATGCAATTGACTATCCCGTCATGGCCCTGGAGGGATTGTGGTGGGTGGAAGATGGCGCGTTCGACATCACCATCAAAGACAATTGGTTCTACACGCTGATGATGATGCAGCCTGACGTTATTACCAAAGAACTGTTCGAAGAAGCACGTGAGCAGGTCCGCAAGAAAAAAGGGGACAGCGAAGTACTTTCCAAAGCGAGGCTGGCTCATTTTGAAGAAGGCTTGTGCGTGCAAGTGATGCACATCGGACCATACGCCACTGAACCCGCCACGATTGAACGCATGAAAGAATTCATGAGTGAGAACGGACTTCGTGATAATGTTGGACCCAATGGCAAGCACCATGAGATCTATCTCAGCGATCCGCGCAAGGCAAAGCCTGATAAGATGAAGACGGTTTTGAGGTATCCAGTTGTAAAAAAGTAGATAGGTACACAGGTAAACAAGTAGAAAGGTTACAACGAGGTAGGATGTAAAATGAATTGCTTCTATCACTCCGATAAACCCGCCATTGGACTATGCAAACACTGTCAGCGCGGACTATGCACCGATTGCGCCGCCGTCATAGACGATGTGCTCGCCTGCAAACACCGCCACGAAGATGATGTCCACAAACAAGAGCAACTCACCGCGCGCAATTTGTTCCAATCCAAGCGCGTTGCATCAGGTTATATGCGCAATGCAATTTTCTATGGTTTGGTAGGCATTGTATTTGCAGGCTTTGGTTTGTGGCAATTGAAATGGCTCGGCTTGCAAGCTGTGGTGTTTGTCATGCTGGGAGGCTTCCTGCTTTACGCGGCAGCTGCGAATTATTTTGAGGGCAGAAAACATAAATAACCTGCAACTCTTTTCGTTTACCTGCGTAATAAAAGGTGACAGTCACTTTGAAAGTGACTGTCACCTAAAAGGAAAGGAGTAAAAATGAGCGACTTAAAAACCCTCACCCGCAGCAAATCCAACCGCATGATCGCGGGCGTGTGCTCAGGCCTCGCAGATTATCTCAACCTTGACCCCACTGTTGTACGCCTGTTATTCGTGCTGGGTTTCTTCCTTGCCGGTCCTGGCATTCTGATTGCCTATCTCATCATGGCAATCGTCACCCCCGAAGAATAAACACCCCGTCATCGCGAAGGCGTCAGCCCGAGGCAATGACATATTTTTTCAGCGAGCCAACGATAAGAAGACATCCTCCAGCGTCGGCTCACCGCCAACGATACCTTTCACAATCACGTTTTTTACTTTCAACGCCTTCAGCAAAATTTCTTTCTTCATCCCTTTTTTCGTAATCGTCCTCAAATGATCACCCGCCAATCCAACCCGTAAGACCCCTTCAATTTCAGGTAAAACAGCCAAGCCATCCTGCAACGGTTCGGCGTAGACTTCCCACACGTCGCCAGGGATGATGTCCCTTTTCAGGTTCGAGGGAGTATCCATTGCTAGCAGTTTTCCATCGCGCATGATGCCGACGCGTTCGCAGTATTCGGCTTCGTCCATGTAATGCGTGGTGACGAGAATGGTTACGCC
Source organism: Anaerolineales bacterium (assembly GCA_030680795.1). Taxonomy (GTDB): domain Bacteria; phylum Chloroflexota; class Anaerolineae; order Anaerolineales; family Villigracilaceae; genus Villigracilis. The sequence goes on from JAUXUL010000012.1 coordinate 24,083, forward strand.
GTTTTCGGCGAGTTCATAGATCAAGTCCCAGAAGGCGCGGCGCGCGGTCGGGTCCACGCCTGAGGTGGGTTCGTCGAGAAACAACAGTTTCGGCTCATGCACCAGCGCGATGCCCAACGCTAGTCTCTGACGCCAGCCTGCGGAAAGGGAGCGCGTCAGCGTGGATTCATGTCCATGGAGGCCGACCAGTTCAAGGGTCCGCGCGATGCGGGCTTTGTCCGTGATCCCATACACGCCGCCGTAAAATGTCAGATTTTCCAGCGCAGTCAGGTCATCATAGATCGCAAACTTCTGCGACATATATCCCGCACGCGCCCGCACTTCTTCACTTTGCCTGAATGCGTCGAATCCCAGCACGGTCGCTTCGCCTTCGCTCGGTTTGAGCAAACCCAGCAACATGCGGATGGTGGTGGTTTTGCCCGAACCGTTCGGACCGAGATAACCGACCACCTCCCCTTCGTTCACTTCAAAGTTGATGTGATCAACCGCGACAAAATCACCGAAACGGCGCGTGAGATTTTGAACGGAGATGACGGAGTCAGTCATAAAGTTTCCTTCTTGATCGCGGAACGAATGAGTTCAGCCTTTTGCATGCGTCCCATTTTTTCATAGGCAAGGGCTTCATGTTTAAGGGAAATAACAGGAACTTGCAATTCACGCCAATTCACCCATACACAAACAGACGCAATTTCGACTGCGGGTTCCCATATGCCAGCGAGAGAACGATGGCGCATATCACCCAGTAACTCAACCTGCAATCCGTTTATCTCCGCCTGTCCATGATGTGAGAGAGTATGTTCTGATTCCCAAACATGCACGGGAACTTTCATAAATTCAGCCAGTTTCTGTTCAAGGACATAAATGGTCTGTGCGTCGGTTTGCAAATCCAAGTCGTTCACGGAAATATCAACGCCCTGCAAACGCAATCCCGCGCTCCCCGTTAATGCCCATGGTAATTCGGCGGGATGGATCTTCTCAATAAGCAAAACCAGAACCTGTGCGCGTTGTTCGGGAAGATCAAGGGTGGCTTTCATTCGATTGCTCCGATAATGCGATAAAGACATCCTCCAGCGTGGATGGGATGGCACGCAACTCTGTAAGAACGCCGCCAGCAGATTTGATCTCATCGGGCAAACGCTTCATGATGAGATCGGACTTACCTGCACGAACACGCACATGCAACTTATCGCCAAACGCAGCGACATCTTCCACATCTTCAATTTTCTGCGCCACGTGGCGCAGAAGATTGATCGGCGAACCGCGCAACTCAAGTACCCGTCCATTGAGCCGAGCCCGCAAATTCGACGGCGTATCCTCCGCAATGATTTTTCCGTTCTTCATAAATCCCACGCGATGACAGCGTGAGGCCTCGTCCATGTAGGGTGTGGATATAATGACAGAGACATCGCCCTCACCCCTATCCCCTCTCCCGCTGGGAGAGGGGGATGCAAGCCGAATCACCAATTGCCAAAAATCCTGCCGTGTGACAGGGTCAACGCCTGTCGTCGGCTCATCGAGAAGTAAGACACGCGGACGAGTGACAAGCGCGGAAGCCAAACCAAGTTTTTGTTTCATACCTCCAGAGAGTTGACCTGCAAGACGATCCGTGAATCTATCAAGCCCTACAAATTCAAGGATCTCCATTGAACGCGCCAACCATTCATCGGATTTGAGCCCACGTACCTCGGCAAAGAAGCGGATATTTTCGAGCACGGTCAAATCTTCGTACATGGAAAATCTCTGCGAGAGATAACCGAATTGTGAGCGGGCATCTTCCGTTTGCTTGTTGATGTCATATCCGCAGATGTCCACTTCGCCCGCGTCCGCTTTGAGCGCGCCAACAAGCAGGCGCATGGTCGTCGTCTTCCCTGCGCCATCAGAACCTACAAGTCCATATATCTCACCTGCCTTAATCCGCAGGGAAACGCCATCTACAGCGCGGGTATCATTAAAATGTTTATAAATTTCACTTGCTTGAATTAAGTATTCGGTCACGTCAATTCTCACTAAACTTATGTGGGTAGATGATTACCAATGCTTCCTTATCAGCCAATTTCTCCAATTGTCCGCGGCTGGGGCGTCTCGGCAATCCATGCGCTTTCTCCATCATCAAGCCGACCATAAAAGGATGCCGATCAAGGCGTACTTCCAAGAAGTCCGCAAACTTTGATGGGTCAATGATAACTTCCGCTATGCCATGAAAATGTTTCGCACTAACGCGCACCTCAACCTGCGGATTGATTTGGATGTTGCGAACCCAGTCTGCTTTGACACCGCGCGCCGAACCAAGATAGTAATCACTGCCAATCAGTTCATATTGAAGAGGAGTAACCCGCTTCTTTCCTGATCTTCGGCCTGTTGTGGTCAAAAGGAGGATGATCCTGCCGACAAGACGACCCAAACCAATCGCATAGAGCAGACGATGGATTTTTTGAATATTTTTCATCCTTGCCCAGTCAAAAGCGACAGGTTTTACGGCATCCTCTTTTCACAAAATCCTGAACTGGTTATTTGAACACCACATCCGCGGGCATGCCGATCTTCAATTTGCCTTCGCTATTAATCACCTTCAACTTGATGGCATAGACTGTCGAGCTGCGTCCTTCCACGGTTTGAACGTTACGCGGAGTGAACTCAGCCTGATCCGCGATGTGGACGACTACGGCACCAAAGGTTTCATTGGGGAAGGAGTCCACCGTGACAGTGGCTTCCTGTCCGAGTAAAGTGTTGCCGTATTGGTCTTCGGGAACGTAGACAGTAATGGTCAATCCATCGAGATCAGCAACGGAGAATGTCGTCGCGCCAGGCTGGACGAACTCACCCACTTCGACATTGCGTGCAAGGACAACTCCATTCATGGGGGCATAAACAGTGGTTTTCTTGAGTTGCACCTCAATCGTGTCCAGCCGTGCTTGTACTAATTTGACATTGGACTGCGCCTGTGCCAGCATGGCACCTGCCTGTTCGACAACTTTACCAGCCGCCTTTACCTGTGGTGACTCCGCGCCTGTTTCCAATGCACGCCAATTGTCCACTGCGCTGTCATAAACCTCCTGCGCAATAATTGCATCTGCGCGGGCTTGGAGAACGTCCGCTGCACCTTCGGTTGTGAGTGCGTCGTCATAGTCTTTTTGTGCGTCTTCCAGATCTATTTTGGCTTCGTCGAGTACGATCTGCGCGGCATCACGTAAACCCTGACCCTCCGAGGCACCGCTGGTGCTGTCAAGCACATCTTGAGCGTTCTGATAGGAAAATCGCATTTGTACGAGATTTGCTTCGATCTCAAGGAAATCTGAACTGCCTGCCCTTTTTTCCATATCGGCAAGTTTCTTCATGGCGTCAGCAATGGCAACTTTCTTTGTATCCACTTCGGCTTGCGCAGCTTGGATCCGTTCCTCTTTCGAGAAGTACCAGATAGGTTGATCGAATTGACTTGGCTTTGATTCCTTCCAAATCGTAATACGCGTGGACTTCTCCTGCGCGAGGGCATTGGAGAGCGTCAGGTCATATTGCAGTTGGGCGGATTCGAATGCAACCTGCGCAGTCTGGACGGCGGCGTTGGCAGAATGCAGCGCGGCTTGGGCAGTCTGCTTTTCGGAACGAAGCAGGCTATCGTCCAGACGAAGAAGCGGATCGCCTGTTTTGACGGACTGTCCCTCATCAGCAAGGACTTCCACAACTTTGCCAGCCATTTCTGGTGAAACGTTCACAGTGACAGCTTCGATACTTCCAGAGGCGGTCAGGGCTCCGTTCGCAGTGGGCGAAGTTTGTGTGACGATAAAATATACACTTACTGAAATAAGCAGCAGGATGATAATGATCGCGGGAAGAGGGGGACGTTTGTGATTCATGGAAATCTCCTTAATACTCCCTCTCCCATTTGGGGAGAGGGTTGGGTGAGGGTTAATCGAGGCGCTTGCGGAAACGCAATGCTGCGGCGGTCATGATGCCAACCGCGAAAAGGGTCATGGCGATAACATCGCTCTGGATCATCTCAAGACCGACACCTTTGAGCAGCAATGAACGAATGATGACAAGGTAATAACGCAAGGGCATCAGGTACGAAAGCCATTGCAAGATACGCGGCATGGCTTCGAGGGGGAAGAAAAAGCCCGAGAGGAAAATACTCGGCAGGAGGGTCATCCAAACCGTAAGCATAGCTTCCTGCTGGGTATTTGCAATGGTGGATGCAAACAGACCGATTCCCAAACCTGTGGTAAGGAAAACGACGGAGAGGATGAGTATCAAACCGAGGTCGCCGCGAATCGGCATGCCAAACCACCAATGGCCAACCGCCAGTACTTCAATGGTGTTGAAGAAGCCAAGGATGACGTAAGGCATGAGTTTACCGACGATCAATTCCCATGGGCGAATGGGCGTGACGATGAGTTGTTCGATGGTGCCGCGCTCGCGTTCGCGCACAACAGAGGATGCCGTCAGGATCGCGGCGATGGCATACAGGATCATACCGATCACACCCGGGATCATGAAGTGGGCGCTGATCATATCGGGGTTGTACCAAACCCTTGTGCGGACTTGAACGGGCGGCTGTACGCGCAGGTTCATGCCGCTGCGCTCGAATTTTTCCATCAGGATGCCTGTGGAGTGAGATTGTCCGATCAACAGCGAAGCGGATAAGGCTGTGGATGCGCTGGTCGGGTCGGAGCCGTCCAGGATGAAGGCAACCTGTGCGTTCCCCTCATAAAGACGCTGGGCGTAATCGGGCGGGATGATGATCGCCGCGCGCGCATCTCCACTGGAGATGAGAGTCTCGATCTCCGCTTCAGACTGGACCGTGTACGCGATCCTGAAATAATCAGCTGAGCGATACGCATCGAGCAGTGCGCGGGACTCGACGCTTCGGCTTTGATCCAATACAGCCAGCGGGATGTTGCGCACATCGTTGGTCGCTGAGTAGCCGAGCAGGAACAACTGCATGATCGGGATGACCAGGATCATGGCAAGTGTGCGCACATCGCGGAAAATCTGGATGAATTCCTTGCGGATGATGGACATTAAACGCGAGTTCATTTGGGCTCCTTTAAAACACCATGCAGGTAAATATCCACATAGGCATCCATGGGATTTTTGGGCATCAGCGCGTTCAGGTGGGAATGCCCGATAATCATTTCGGTAAGCATAAAAGAGATAATCAATCCAAAGAAAGAGCGAACCAGCATGGCGGGGTTGGTGATTCGCAATTCCTTCCTCGACTTGACCAGTTTTTCAAAGATGGGCAATACTTTGGGAGCAATCTCGCGCAAAAGCAACGCGCCGTGTTTGCCGTTGAATTCCACGAACTCGATAAACATCAAATTCAGGTAATAAGGCTGTTTCTTCAATTCAACCATGCTGATTTGCGCCGCGTTTTTCATAAAGTCCTCCACCGTCTCCCCTTGCGCTTCGAGGATGGAAGGTAAAATCCGTTTATAGGGGTGTTTATCCACGATAATGGCTTCAAAGATTTCCTCCTTACTTCTAAAGTGGTTGTAAATTCCGCCCAGCGCGAGACCCGCATGTTCTGCGATTTGCCGCATGGACGTGGCGTGGTAACCGTTCTCCATGAACAATTCCACTGAGGCATCTTCGATGGCAAGACGGGTGGTCTCGCCTTTCTTCGGCACATCTTTCCATTTAGCAGGCATGGTTTCCTTCTATTTCAAAAATGAACGAACGTTCGTTTTTATTTTAGACGAAGACAGGGAAATTTGTCAAGAGAAAATAATCGTGAAAAGCAGTGACAGTTCACGGTCTACGGTCTACGGTCGAACAGATGAATTACAATCGTCCCCATGATCACAACTTTAGAAAAGAACGTTCGTGAAAACCTGAAACACAACATCACTGTCAACCTTTGGGATGGCGGTCTTTTTGGCGCAGCTATTCACTGCGAGTTACGTCTCACGTTTACGAAAATATAAACATCATGTCTTGCTGATGATCATACACGAACGCGTTCCATTTTTTGGCTTCGCCATCGTCGCGTTACTGCTCCCCTTCATCGGCTTGCAGGCGGGACTCATCATCACCTTTATCCTGCTCACCTGGCAGGGACTCGGCGGCGGCTTCACTGCCAACTCGTGGAAATCCTGTGACCCTGACACGAGCCGCCTCTGGTGGAGTGAAGTAAGCGTGACGCAAAATCTCACGCACGCCGTTCGCCAAGATCCAGGGAATAGTGTACACTGTTGGCTGCAAAAAGCAACACATGTCCGCAAAGCGAATGCCGATGAGAAAGCAGGTGATGTTTTTATTGACACGAATAAGTCAATGGAAAAATATCGAGAGTGGTTAAAACTTGCCCTCCCCCGCCGACCAGTTCAGCCCCCGATGGCACTCGAAGACCATATTGGCACACGCGTCCTCTCAAACCAACAAAAGAGGCGTATAAATTACCTAAATGACTTTCGTCCTGAGCGGGGCCGCACGCTCTTGCTCGTCGTGCGGCGTAGTCGAAGGACAAAGAATCGTAAGTGAGTACATTCTCAGCAAGCAACGCTTCGATCCTTCGACATCGTGAGCGAAAGTCGAACCGTAAGGACGAAGCTTTGTTCGGACGAAGAGCGGATCTTCACTCCACTCAGCACGAAGAGTCGGTTTGAACCGACTTCCGCTGAGTCCGAAGCGATATCATATTCAAAAGAAGAAAAACAACCTGGTTAATAAATGTCACAAATTGGATTAACGTTTCTATTTCTTGGCATTGCCGCTCTTCTGTTGCTGGGCAACATCCTGCGAGCGGACATTGTCGCGTTGATGTTAATGCTTGCGTTGGGATTAAGCGGCATCCTATCGCCACAGGAAGCATTCTCTGGTTTCAGCCGTTCAGCGGTCATCATCATGCTTTCGGCATTCATCCTTGCGGAAGGGCTGCGCCGTTCAGGTATGACCGAGCGCATGGGTTTGTTCATCATCAAATTATTCGGCAAAGGGGAACGGCAATTGATTTTTGGCGTGATGACAGCATCGGCAGTGCTTTCGCTTTTTATGAACAACATCGCCGCTGCATCGTTGCTTTTCCCATCATTATCTGGAGTGGCGCGTCGTTCAAAAGTCCCATCATCAAAATTGCTCATGCCCCTGGCGTTTGGGACAATCCTCGGCGGCATGGCAACTTTATTGACAACGACAAACATTGTCGTCAGCGGCTTATTGCGCGACGCAAAACTTCCAGGTTTCACACTGACAGAATTCGCTCCCATCGGTCTCCCATTGACATTGGCGGGAATTCTCTTCATGGTTTTTTGGGGAAGAAAATTATTACCCGACCAATCCCCTGCCCAACGTCATGAAGAGAGTGAAGAATCTGACGATCTGCTCAATACGTATCAACTCTCTGAAAGGTTGGTGCGCGCAAAGATTTGCAAAGACGGCAGTCTGGATGGTATCACGCTCGAAAAAAGCGGCTTGCGTGAAGAACATCATCTCAATCTGATCGCCATCCAACGTGGAAGATCTACATTGCCCATCGAAGCCAAAACTATCTTGAAAGGCAAGGATATTCTTTTAATCATGGCTCGCCCTGAAGACAGCATGCCAGAGTCACTGAAAGACATGTTGGAAGTCCTCCCTTCTGGCGAATGGCAGCAGGATTATCTTTCCACGCCAGACATGAAGTTGATTGAAGCCGCTATTGCGCCTCGCTCTCATCTTGCCAGCCAGACATTACAGGAGATTCGTTTTGAGCAGAAATTTGGCGCAAAGGTTTTAGCCGTCTGGCGGCGTGGACATTCCATCCGCACCCGCCTCGAGGATTTGCCGCTTGAATTCGGCGATGGCTTGTTGTTACAAGGCACGGAAAAAAGCCTGAGTCTGTTGAGAACAGAACCCGGTTTGATCCTTCTTGCAGAATCCGCGCCATCAACGCGCATGACCTTGCGCGGTTGGTTGACCACCCTCATTATGGCTGCCTCGTTGACGCTGGCAATCATCTTCCCGAATCTGATCGCGGAAATTATGTTGAGCGGCGCGGTCGCCATGGTCTTGATCCGCACGATGAACATGGACCAGGCTTACCGCGCGATTGACTGGCGCAGTTTATTTCTCGTCGCGGGAATGCTTCCCGTTGGTGTCGCATTGAATAAGACAGGCGCTTCAACCATGTTTGCAAATACCATTCTTTCATCCCTCGGTGGCGCGGGACATTTAGTTTTACTGGCAGGATTTGTTTTGTTGACCGTAGCGTTGACTCAAATTATCAATGGCGTTGCAGCTGTAACGGTCATCGCTCCAATTGCGATTGTGACCGCTCAAAAAGTGGGAATGGAACCGCGTAGTGTCGCGATGGCGGTTGCAATTGCCTCATCCATGGCATTCATGTCGCCGCTGGGGCATGCTGTTAACGTCATGGTGATGGGCGCAGGCGGTTACACCTTCCGTAATTATGCGCGTGTGGGTATCCCGTTAACTATTCTGCTGGTGGTCATCCTTCTAATTATCCTGCCACTCGTTATGCCGATTGGATAAAAAATATGGCGTCAGAGAAAAAAACATCAGCTAAAAAAAGAGTGTCCTCAAAAAAACAGGTATTTGAAGAACCCGTCTGGACCTATCGCGGTTACAAACTCAAGACCAGCGAATTTGTCACTGCGATGGTACATCTTTTTCGCGCCGAGATCCAGCGCGCCAATGTCTGGCGTTCAACGTCTCGATACGACGACCAATTGGGCGGTGGTGTCTACCGGTGCAACATTATCCATCGCCTTTAGTCAGCCTGCTTCCCATCATGGAGTGATCATCCTGAATATATTGTTGGTGACATGGTTTCTCTTCATTGAGGCCCGCCGCTATCGCTATTATGAATTATGGAGCTATCGTGTCCGCCTGATGGAAACCGATTTTTTTGCCGCCATGCTGGTTCCGCCATTTCACCCATCACCGGAGTGGGCTGAAAGCCTGGCAGAGAATTTGCTATCTCCAAATTTTCCGATTTCTATGTTGGAAGCGTTCGGCCGCAGGTTACGACGTAACTACCTTTCGATCTACTTTATCCTTGGTGCCTCGTGGCTGGCAAAAGGCTGGCTTTTTCCTGCTCCTCCTGCCAATATGGCAGAATGGGTATTTAGAGGGGCAGTTGGGACTATCCCAGGCCAGGTCATGATCATGCTTGGTGCGATCTACTATGGTGTCCTGCTCCTGACCGCAATTGCCACAGTTGGCCTGACCAAAGCGACGGGTGAAATCCTGCCGCGTTTTGGCGGCGACACTGGTCACGAAACCCATGACGATCAAAGCAAATCAACTGGATTACGTTCGATTTTCTTCCCACGCCATCGGCGCCAGCAACTCTTGGCGCTCATCGTCACCGATAAGGCAGGCCCTGTTGCAGATCGCATTCTGACCGATCTCAAGCGCGGCGTAACAGCCATGTCTGGCAAAGGCATGTATACAGGCGAGGAACGCTCCATCTTGATGTGCGCGCTGACCGTTACCGAAGTGCACAATCTAAAATCTGCTGTTGCAAAGGATGATCCGCAGGCCTTTGTGATCGTCTCTCCCGCGCAGGAAGTTCTGGGGCGCGGTTTCGCTCCGCTTGAGGAGAAGTCAACGACCACACGCTAAAGCGGGTGGCTTGTTTTTACGCTGCCACAGTCTGGCCATATAGCTGGTGTCTGAGAAAATCAATATCTTTTTGCACACGGCCATCGCCATTTCTGATCTGTTCTTTTATCTTTTCAATAGCTGACATGACCGTCGAATGATCCCGACCGCCCAAGACTTCACCGATTTGAGGAAAAGAGATTTTAGCATCTTCGCGCAGTAAATACATTGCGATTTGACGAGGATGAGCTACATCTCTTGTACGGTCGCGGCTTAATAGTTTTTCAACAGTGAGGTTAAATTTGCGGGCAACAATATCCACTACGCGGGCAGGTTCAACATCACCGCGCAAAGGTAAAAGGTCAGACAAAGCCATTTCCACGAGGCTGGGTGTGAGGGCAGAGCCGCTTAGGTCTGCAAAGGCAATGATTCGATTCAAGGCGCCTTCAAGTTCACGGATATTGGATTGCACTTGTTTAGCAATACTTTCAAGGATCTCATCGGAAATATGCCGCCCAGTGCGTTCAGCCTTGGAGCGCAGGATGGCAAGGCGGGTTTCAAAATCGGGAGCTTGAATATCAGCGCTTAAGCCCCACTCGAAGCGGGAGCGCAGACGTTCTTCCAGGGTGATGAGGGATTTGGGAGGACGATCAGACGAAACGATGATCTGCTTATCCTGTCCATGCAGGGTGTTGAAGGTGTGAAAAAACTCTTCCTGCGTGGATTCCTTGCCTGCGATGAATTGGATATCGTCTACGAGCAAGACATCTGCAGAGCGATATTTCTCGCGGAAAGCCTGGGTGGTGTGGGTACGAATGGCGGTGATCATGTCATTCGTGAATTCTTCGGAGGAAACGTATAAAACATTCAGTCCGCTGGCGTGACAGGCATTTCCGATGGCGTGTAATAAATGCGTTTTGCCGAGTCCCACACCGCCGTAGAGGAAAAGTGGGTTGTAGGCGCGGGCTGGCTTCTCTGCGACGGCTTGGCAGGCCGCGTGAGCAAGGCGGTTGCCAGAACCAACCACATAGGTGTCAAATGTATAACGTGGATTGAGGCTCACATGGCGCGGTTTTGGCTCGGGGGGCGTTATTTCAATGGAAGAGGCATCACGCTCTGCGTCAGGGTCGGACGCGAAGCGTGATGCGCTTTCGTCAGATTGAGAGACAACGAACTTAACCGAGACGTTTGAATTAAGGATTTCGATCAGTAAGCGGCTGACATTGGTCGCAAGGCGGTTTTCGAGCCAGTCACGCGCGTAGGCATTGCGGACGCCAATGGTTATGATGCCATTCTCGTAAGCCAGGGGACGCGTATCGCGCACCCATGTGTCGAAGGATGCGCGGGGCATTTCCATTTGAAGTTGTGCGAGTACTGATTGCCAAGCCTGCTCTGTGTTCATAAGCATTCCTCAACGTGATATATCGTGTATTTTAGAGTGTACTGAACTAGCCCGCCTAAATTGCGGCTTAGTAATAGAGTTGAACAGGTTTTCTTGTAAAGTTTCTTACAGGGATATCGGATGCATGGGGCAGGCATCCTTTATATCAGCGTGCATACATTCTAGCAGATACTTTGAAATGATAACAGGCGTTAGACCTACGTTTAGTTAAAAAGATGTGTTATTTTAAGGTTGGTTGATGTTAAAGAATCATCTCGCATTCAATCGTAATCACGTTTCCGATTAGAACAGGCGTTTCAGCCAGTAACACCCACATACACCCACTTGCCCCCCATATATGGGCATCAAGGACAATTTATTGGACTGGAGGGTATATCTATCTTAAAAAACCGTGATGGTAAACTTATTTGTTTCACTGTTAATGAGACACGGGTTCCTGTGATTCATTTTGCAATAAAACACTGATTCGATTGATTTAGTGTTTTATGGTTCGAGGCACCCACACAAGTATGGTTGTTCCATCTTCAGATGTTGATGAAATATCAATATCACCACCGACTGCATGTGCGCGTGTTTGCATGTTTGCGAGTCCATGGCCGATGGATGCCTGCATCTTATCAGGATCAAAGCCGTTCCCATTATCTTTGACCTCCAATAAAGCGCGTTCATCGGTCATCCACACCGCCACCTGCACATTTTTTGCCTTGGCATGTTTGGCGACATTGGCTAATGCTTCCTGACAAATATGAAATAAGGCCAATGACTGTGCCTGTGGAAGGTCTTTTAGCTCATCTTGACCTGTAAAGTTCACATTAGAAAAAGTATTGGCGTGATATTCAGCGATCAGGCGTTTTATGCCGCTCAATAAGCCTTCGTTGCCAAGTTGACGCGGCTTGAGATCGAGGATATAGGCGCGGATATCACGAATCGCCTGATTTAATCCATCAATTGCCTGGTGAATTCGTTCTTTGGCGGCTTCAGCATCTTCATTCAACGTGAGTTTTGCTCCTTCAAGCGCCAACCCCACTCCATAAATGGACTGGATGATGCCATCATGCAAGTCCATTCCGATGCGATCGCGTTCTTCCAGTACAGCCAATCGGCGCGCATTGGAATGTAAACGGGCGTTTTCAATCGCAAGCCCGGCCCAGGCGCCCACGGCAATGAGCATTTGGATGTTTCTTTCATCCAACGGCTCGGGCGCGCGAGTGGCAACACTCAGTACACCCATAAGATTTTCGCCTGCCAGCAAGGGAATACATGCAATTTGCTGAAACCCAGCTTCAACAACAGCATCACGCTTAAAGTTTGTATCATTTGCCAAATGCATGCTGACCATTGATTTGCGTGTCTGAGCTACAATTCCTGGATACCCCTCCCCTACGTGAAAAATATTACGCGTCCAAAATGCCTCGGCGGCTTGCCCACGATGCAAAACCATACGGAGCGTGGTCTTGTCTTCTTCCAATAGAAAGATATCGCCCGCTTCCACCTTCATGTAGTTCATCACAAGCCCGAGGGTCTTGTTAAGAATCTCGTCGAGTTCCAGGCTGGAGGTCAGGGTGGATGCGATGCCGTTGAGCAGTCCCATATCCACGTTGCGGCGTGTCAACGCGAGGTCGCGTTCTTTCATCTGCTCATATAACCGCGCGTTCGTGATGGCAGTGGCGGCATACGTGGCAAGCATTTGAATGATCATCTCGTCGTCCGCGTCAAACTCGGACGCGCCTTTTTTTTCAGTAAGATAGATCTGCCCCAACTGTTTATCCCCTGAGCGGATTGGAACACCCAGAAACGAAACCATCTTTGGATGATGTGCGGGGAAGCCCACTGAGCGCGGATGCTCCGAGATCACCGGAATACGCAATGGATATTTGGCATCCATTAATTCCCCGAGCAAACCAAGGCCCACAGGCGGGTGAGCAATTTTTTTGACCTGAGCGTCTGTCATGCCAACAGAAACAAATTGCTTGAGCTTTCCTTCATCATCCAACACCCCCAACGCGGCGTAACGCGCATCCGCCTGCTCGCAAGCTGTGGATGCAATTCGTTCGAGCAGCGTTTCAAGCGAAACATCCTTCACCAATTCCAAACTGGCGCGATGAAGCGCAAATAATCGTTCCTGCAATTGTTCACGAGTAAGAAGCATACAGACATTATAATCAATTCTCTACGATGCATCCGTCATTGCGAGGGCATTCTTGTTCTTGCCCGAAGCAATCCCACAACGACACGGAGATTGCTTCGCCGCCAAAGTACAAGAACAGCGTCTCGCAATGACGAAACCTTGATAGCATTTGAAAGAAAGCCAAACCTATACTTGGGACAATAAAAATGACAAATTCGCGCATCCCTGGGTTTTATAACCTGACTATCGAAGAACGCCGTGCCAAACTAACGGAAGTTTCGCAGCAGATTCCCGAAGACCTGCTCCCGTTTACAACAGGCGGACTCTCCTCTGAATCAGCCGACCACATGATCGAGAACGTGATCGGTATGTATGCACTTCCCGTAGGCATCGGCTTGAACTTCATGGTCAATGGACGCGATGTACTCATTCCCTTTGTAATAGAAGAACCATCGGTTGTAGCGGGCGCATCGTTCATGGCAAAACTCGCCCGCGCAGGCGGCGGATTCACAGCCACCACCACTGAGCCGTTGATGATCGGACAAATGCAGCTCATCAACGTGGTCAACATGAATGAAGCGCGGCTAAAGATCTATGAACATAAAGCCGAGTTACTCGCCATCGCAGATGCAATTGACCCCATCCTGAAAAAATTCGGCGGCGGCGCACGTGACCTCGAAGTCCGCATGATCGAAGACTCCCCCATTGGCCCGTTCATCGTCATTCATCTTATTTATGATGTGCGCGATGCCATGGGCGCGAACGCGGTCAACACGGCCTGTGAAAAACTCGCCCCGCAAATTGAAGCCATCACGGGCGGAAAAGTTCATCTTCGTATTTTGTCCAACCTGGCGGATCGCAGAATTGCCCGAGCGCGCTGTACAATTTCAGTAAGTGAATTGACCATCGGATTTGAATCCTTCAAAGGTGAGACCGTGCGCGACGGCATTATCGCCGCCTGGGCTTTCGCCGCGACAGATCCATATCGCGCCGCGACCCATAACAAAGGCATCATGAACGGCGTGGATGCGGTTGTCATCGCCACTGGCAACGACTGGCGCGCCATCGAAGCGGGCGCTCATGCGTATGCGGCTCGTTCTGGCAAATACACTTCACTATCCACCTGGGGCAAGGACAAGGACGGCAACCTCGTCGGCACGCTCGAAATGCCGATGGCAGTGGGAATCGTTGGCGGGGCAACCAGAGTCCACCCAGCTGCACAAGCCGCAGTTAAGTTAATGGGCGTGAAGACTGCATCCGAATTAGCAGAAATCATCGTTTCCGTTGGACTCGCCCAAAACATGGCCGCCCTGCGCGCCCTCGCCACCGAAGGTATCCAACGCGGGCACATGTCCCTGCACGCCCGGCAGGTCGCCATCGCCGCGGGGGCGAGTGGCGAGATGATCGAGAAAGTCGCCGCGCAAATGGTGGCGGAGAAGATCGTGAGAAGTGATCGTGCGGAAGAGTTGGTAAAAGAGTACACGGGTAGACAGATAAACAAGTAGAAAGGTAGACAAATTCCTGTGGCTTATAATATCAACGTAAAGGATGTGCAATGCAAACTGCAAAACTCTTTCAAAATGGTAAAAGCCAAGCGGTACGCCTTCCAAAAGAATTTCGCTTTGGAAGTGATTGCGTCTATATCAAGCGGGTAGGCCTTGCAGTTGTGCTCCTTCCTTATCAAATGCCTTGGGAAACCTTGCTGGATAGTCTCTCGCTTTTTTCAACAGATTTTATGAATGAGCGCATTCAACCACCCGCGCAAAATCGTAACACCCAGACCTGACATGTCTCACCCGCGCCGTTGCCAACCTCAACCCTCGCGTGGACACAAGTCACGATTAACCAACTCCTCGCAGAGACATGTCAGGTCTTTCAGGCAGCAGGCACGGGCGGGATAAATCCCTCCCTCAGTTCATGTAAGTCGGCTAAAAGCCGACTCGCTCGTCAGCCCTAGGCGCCGTGTTGAGCTTGTCGAAACAGTTTCCACGTACTGAGGCAGGACTTTAGTCCGCACCGAGCAGGCAGGATTGACATCAGCGTTTTGGTAAGTGTAAAACAGAAAAATCTACCTTCAAAATATAAAAATACGGATAGGTAAAACATGGAAAACATCAATATATGGCCATTCATCCTTATTATTACCATCGTATTATTTTTTGTGATGGCTATGGCATTGACTATTGGTTATTTCTGGGCATTGTCAAAAACAAAATCCGCTCTATTAAAACAAAATGAAGCTGTTTTCAAACAAGCACAAGAACAATTGCAAAGTTGGAAAGACCAAGATCTAATTTCGATAAAACAGCAAATTTATGACGCAGCAAAAGGTCAGACAATTCAAGAAATGCAAGAACAAGTCCAGAAATGGCAACAAAATGAACTTCAACAAATTAAACAACAAATGTTTGAAGCATTACGCGGCCAGGCAATACGCGAAGCACAGGAACAACTTGTAAAATGGAGAAGCGGAGAGTTGGAAAATTCAAAACGCCAAATTTGGGATGTACTTAGCAAAGAAGCGACTAATACGTTGGAACAATGGAAAGTGGAAACCGAAAAAGAAATTAGAAAAGACGCAATTGATAAAAGCCAGTCTGTAACCATGGGAAAAATGACCGAACACATGGTTCCTTATTTACCTGGATTCGGGTTCAACCCCACGGATGCTCGTTTTATTGGAAGCCCAATTGATTTAGTGGTATTTGATGGCTTGGGCGATGGCGACATAAGGAAAATTGTATTTGTAGAAATAAAAACTGGCGTATCAACTTTATCAACTAGAGAGAGAATAGTTAGAGATGCCATTATTGCAGGAAAAATTGAATGGATGGAAGTTAAGGTCAACTTGGAAAATCCAGATATTGTTCGTGAAGTTAAGTCTAGGAAAAGATTGGGGTAAGTATTATTATGGGAAAGAAACATGGAAAGCCATTAAAAAGAGAAGATGGCGAAAATATACTAAAATTATTCAAATCCAAACCTGAATGGGAGCCTACAGAAGTTCCTTGGGATTCAATAAGAGGACTTGCGCTTGCGCGTCGAGAAGACACACTCGCAATTTGGATAAGTGGTTCAACAAGTAACTCACAATTAGCACAAGGTGTAAATGCAATAGCGGGTATTGATGTCTTGACTATTGAAACGAACCCAAATATCCAGAAGAATGAATCTCCTGGTAATGCGTACCACTATATTCTTAAAAAAATTAACAATAAGGATTTCCCATTTTTGCTACTCGGTCCATTTGATGAGGGCACAATAATTCCACATTGGTTCGACGACAAAGATTTAGATGTTTACAAAAACATGGAATAATGAAGAGAATATGAAAGTACAGGATACCTCTCAGTGGCTAAATTAATTGCTCTTCAATCCGCATATAATGAAACAATTTCTGATGCTTGGCACAACGATTTTTCTAATCTTAAGCAAAAATCATTGCTGTTTAATCAAGTTGGGATTTTCAGACTGAGCAATTTCTACAAACTATTAAAAGAGGCTTCTATCCCTTTTGAAAAAATAAATCCGAACATTCCAAGCAAAGTAGAAACCATAATTGCAGAACTAGAATGGCTAAAGCAATTGGGTGTTATTTTTGAGTTAACTCTCGAAGCTGAGTTTAACGATAAGCGAATCACCATTCCTGCTGAAAAACAAAAAGATGCAGAAAATCTACTCAGTAAAATAGCAGAAATTCAGGAAGCAATAACGACAAAAACAAATAATGATCCACACAAAATGCAGTTAATTAACGAGCAATATTCTGCAATTCTTCGATTAATGTCAATAATCATGGAAATAACAAAGGGTGTTACCGTGGTTACAACAACCCCTTACACAGATTACGTTTGGGAATTTCCGAATGTACAAAAAAGTAGTGTTGCACAAATTGTCATCAGCAAATTACCTTTGCCAAACAATGGGACTCCTTGGGAACAAATAATTGATTATCGAAACGATTCAGAGAATCAAAAAAATCTTCTAAACTTAAGAAGATGGATTAGAAAAATTTCAACTGAAGACCTTGCGCTACCAGAAATAGAAGAAGAACTTGAATGGTTAATGAACGAATTTCAATCGCATATGAATCTTCATAAGATGAAAGCAAATACAGAGACATTGGAAGTAATGGTAAAAGCGCCACTTGAAGTAATTGAGAATTTAGTGAAACTAAAACTATCAAAAATTCCAGAACCATTATTTGCTTTAAAGAAACGACAAATAAATTTATTGGAAGCTGAGTTAAATGCTCCAGGCAGAGAAATGGCTTATATAATCAAAACTAGAGATGCTTTTCAATCTCAAGAATAACCTAAAAAAGGTTCATAAATGACACTCCCACAACCTCACTCCCCCACCCTCCTCAAACCCGTCAAACCCGTCGGCATCATCGGCTACGGCGCGTATGTGCCGCGCTATCGTCTGCCCGCGAAGGAAGTCGCGCGCATATGGACAGGCGGCAAAGGCGGACTTCCCATCAAAGAGAAAGCAGTGCCTGGGCTTGATGAAGACGTTATCACCATGTCCATTGAAGCGGCGCGCAATGCCATGCTCCGCGCTCAAATTGACCCGACAGAACTGCGGGCGGTCTGGGTCGGCTCTGAGTCGCATCCGTATGCGGTAAAACCAACTTCCACCCTGGTCGCGGAAGCGATTGGCGCAATCCCCAACACGCAAGGCGCGGATTTTGAGTTCGCCTGTAAAGCGGGTACCGAAGCGATGGTCGCTGCGATGGGATTGGTCGGTTCAGGCATGGGACATTACGCCATGGCCATCGGCATGGACACCGCGCAAGGCAAGCCAGGCGACGCGCTTGAATACACCTCGGGCGCGGGCGGCGGCGCATATATCGTCGGCCCCGCCGAAGAGTCGCTGGCGATCATCAACGCCTCGTATTCCTACGTCACCGACACGCCCGATTTCTGGCGGCGCGAATATCAAAAATACCCCGAACACGGCATGCGTTTCACGGGCGAACCTGCCTACTTCAAGCACATCACCGAAGCCGCAACACATTTGATGGAAGCCAGCGGCATAACCGCCAAAGATTACAAGTGGGCGGTCTTCCATCAACCGAATACAAAATTCCCCCAGCGTGTCGCGGGTCAACTCGGATTTTCCGCCGAGCAGATCGCGCCTGGGCTTTTAGTCCACACGATTGGAAATACATACGCGGGCGCGGCCATGATCGGACTCACTGCGACTCTCGACATCGCCCAACCCGGCGATCGGATTCTGTGCGTCTCTTTCGGAAGTGGAGCTGGTTCCGACGCCTTCGACATTCTCGTCACTGACAAGGTCACCGCGCGCCAGGGTCTGGCGCTGAAGACACAAGATTACATCGCCAGACGCAGTGAAATAGATTATGCAACGTATGTGAGATTCCGCGGAAAGTTGCAAATGAAATAAAAAATAAATGTCGTTGCGAGGAGGGTTGAGTAGGCGGTGTTCGTCCGCCGTATCGAAACCCGACGAAGCAATCCCCGGTTAAACGGAATGAATCCTTCGATGAGATTTATTCGCGAAAAAGGAGATTGCATCGCAAAGTGCGCTCACAACGACATGAACATGGAGAACTCATGACAGACGTAGTTATCGCAGGAATCGGACAAACCCCGGTCGGCGAGCATTGGGAGATTGGTCTGCGCGACCTGGCCTTTGACGCCATTCAAAACGCAATCAAAGACGCAAGCGGATTGAAACCGCAGGCTTTGTTTGTGGGCAATATGCTCGCGCCGAATCTTTCCAATCAGGCGCATCTCGGCGCGCTCATCGCGGATTATGCCGGTCTGACCGGCATCGAAGCCGTCACCGTTGAAGCCGCGGGCGCATCGGGCGGCGCGGCATTGCGCCAGGGTTATCTCGCCATCGCAAGCGGCATGGTGGATGTGGCGCTCGTCCTCGGCGTGGAGAAGTTCACCGACAAGATCGGTCCGGAGGTGGAAGAGGCTGTTTCCACAACCAGCGATTCAGATTTTGAAGCCGTTCAAGGCATGACGGCCGCCGCGCAAGCCGCGCTGTTGATGAAGCGATACATGCACGAGAACGATGTCCCTGCCAATGGGTTTGCAGGCTTTGCATTAACTGCCCATGCCAATGGCATTGCAAATAAAAATGCGATGTTCCGCAAAGCCATCAAAGCCGAGACTTATGCCAAAGCAGAAATGGTCAGCGACCCGCTCAATATGTTTGACGCAGCCCCCAATGCGGATGGCGCTGCCGCGCTCGTTCTAACCCGCCGAGACCTGCTCCCGTCCGATTGGGACGCGCCGCGTCCACTCGTGAAGATCGCCGGCTCCGCCGCATCGTCTGACACGCTGGCGTTGCACGATAGAAAAGATATTTTATATTTTGACACAGCGCAAATCTCCGCAGGCAATGCCATGAAGCAAGCAGGAATTATTTTGAATCAAGTCAACTTCTTTGAATATCACGACGCGTTCAGCATCTATGCCGCATTGTCACTTGAAGCAGTTGGGTTTGCAATTAAAGGTCGCGGGTGGAAACTTGCCGCCGACAATAAAATTAGTTTAACGGGAAAGATTCCCTGCGCGACGATGGGCGGCATGAAAGCGCGCGGATTCCCCGGAGGCGCTTCAGGCGTGTATCAAGCCGTCGAAGCAGTGGCACAGTTACGAGGTCAGGCTGAGGTGAATCAAATTCCAAATGCAAAGTATGGGCTCATCCAATCGCTTGGCGGGCCGGCCTCCACAGCAGTCAGTCATATCCTACAAAGATTGGATTAAGAGACTATGGACGATCGACGGTGGATGGTCGACGGTCTATCGTCTATGGTCTTGAGATTGATCTCCAAAGAATTAATCTGTAAAACATCCCTATTCAAAACAACAACATCGTCTTCAAACCCAAAGAACGTCCAAAAGACAACTTGGGGTTGATCGGTCTCCAACATCACCGAGATAGCCGGCTCTTTGTGACCATAAAATTGCGAACGCCAGCCGCGTGTGGAGTTGGGGTCAGCACGGACGATGGAGAAAGTGGAATTTCCTTCCACCATCCCGACTTGCATTTTAATTCTGGAGTCGGACAATTTGCTGTCCAATGGACTAAGTATTAATCCTTGTGCAGTAGCAAGCTCCTGCACTCCAGAGTCATTGAGCAACCAATGAAGAGAATAATGATGGGACTGTTTTGCATGGAGATGATCTACAATCAGCCAGCGGTCATCGTTTAGCATCATCACGGTTCGTTTGTGAGTGACAGGTTTATATCCATCGTGTTGACCCTGCCAGAGATTCGGTTTGTTTTGAAGAACTTTTCCTTGTGCCCAATTCGTCCATGTGAAACGGCTGGCCATTTTCATTTGATCTTTGGAATCAACAATGACAGTATTATGAGCGGCTGTATGAGCAAGTCCGTTTCGCCAATTGCCTTCGCCGCTGTATAAATACGTCCCTGCATCGCAGGCAATATTATTATCTTGAAACCATAAATCAACATGCAATTGATCTGCATGAGAGGGACGCGCTTGATAATCGGTGCATCGAATCACTGCCTTACTTTGTGCACCGCGTAAAACATACACTCCCCCATTTGAAAAGTTTTGATTGATTTGTTTTGAAGAATCTACTTCACCCTGTAAAGATTGCGAACCACAAAGCCAGTATAAATCTTCATCCCATGCGCCAGAGTCAAACAAACGTTTTCCATTTGTAATCATAGCGCCCAATTGCAAAAGTGGACGGTAGTCGGTGAAGTCGCAGTTATTGAGGGGCAACACTAATGCGCCATCGTTTGAGCCGCAAACAGGCATTTGACCGGTTTGCGGGTCGATCAATTGATATAGGTAATTAATAGATTTAGCAGCTACGCTATAAACGAGACTAGAGATGGGGGATTGGTTTAATTCACCCAATCGCAGCGCGTACAAATAGATGTGCAGAACAAAGCGATGATAGTTGAGCGAATACATGGAATAACTGCCATCAGGGAAAATCTGAGCGGAGGCTTCACGTTCGAGAAGATCCCGCCCGAGTTTGAGATATTTTTCCGAATCTTTCAGTTCAGGGAAAAGCAAACCTACCATCCACACACCAAAGGCTTCGCTAATGGTGTGATTACTGCGCGTGGAGATGGCGTAGTCAATGTTATTGTAAATTCGCTCAGCTTGGGCAGCAACAAATTGGGTGAATTGAGCTAGGCGTTGAGGCGTGGAAGAGGGAGATCTGGAGAATTGATGGTAGCCGAATGTCCATGCCATGAGGCGAAGGGCGATCTCTTGTCCGTCCATCCAGTTGGCGCCGGTGTTGGGAGGGTTGTGTTCCGCCCAATCTAGAATGGATTTCCAGAAGGCTTCGGCATATTTTTCGTCTTGGGTGACGGCGTACGCGCGGACGAGGGTGTAGACAAAGCTAAAGCGATTTGGTTCCCAGATGAACTTGATGTCTGTGGCGGAGTCGTCGGAGATTTGTGACCAGTGTTTATTTATGTCACTCTGAGAGAGCGGTTGTTGCGACCGAAGAGTCTCGATCTGTGAGGATAGAGACCTTTCGCTGCCTCTCAGGGTGACATGATTTGTAAAATAGTCTTTATGCCAGTTTGGAGGGAAGCCGATTTGATGAAACTCGTGCGCGAAGTATTTTATTTCTCCGTTGAGAATGCGCTCAGCTTCGTCAATGGCAAGATGGGAGTTCCATGTAACATGGCCGTGATTCCCTCCCGAAAAAACATCGGGACGATGTGAGCGATAGCGAAGGGTCTCTACCCCAGTGGTACGAGATACTTCGCTGTCGCTCAGCATGACATGCGATAAGTCAAAAAAGAACTTGGGAGAATTTTGTTTGCGCCATTTTGCATAGGCTTCTGGTTGCGATGGAATATTCTTCTTCAACCAGGTTGCAAGCGGACGGTCCCCCCATTTGTATTGGGGCATTTGCAAACGGATGAGTCCCATGCGGAGGCGAAATGCATAAGCGAGGCGAAAGGCTGACCAGTGCAGACCAAGATCGCGGTAGAGCGAAGCGAGCGTGCGAATCTTATTGAGCATTCTCAAGTCGTTTTGCGTGAACGGATAATAAAATCCAAATCAAAGGCAATCCCAAAATGATAAGCAGCGGTGCGTAAGGCCTGCCCCATGACCATGCGTAGGAAAGCAACCCTGCAACAAGCGTGAGGAAAATATACAAGGTACTGATGGCGGCATGTTTATAACCGCCGATGACCAGGCGCTGATAAAGATGTGTGCGGTGCGCGGAAAAAATCTGCTCGCCTTTGACTGCACGGCGAATGAATGTGACGCCCGCATCCATGATAAATGTCCACATCAAAAGCGTGCCGAGCATCAACGCATCGCCGCCTTCATCGGCAGAAAGCAGGGGCAAGACGGCAAAGGTATAACCAAGAAACGTGCTGGCAACATCGCCCATGAAAATTTTTGCGGGCGCCCAGTTATGGAAAAGAAAACCCAGACTGCTGGCTGAAACGGCAAGCGCGACCCAAAACGCAAAAGTATTTTGCATGTTGCCAGAAAGCATCATCCAACCGATGCCGCCCGCAAAGGCAACGCCGCCGGCCATGCCATCAATGCCGTCCATGAAATTATAGGCGTTGGTCAAACCGATGATCCACAAAAAGGTGATGATGAATCCCACCACACCAAGTTGCAATTCACCAAACAACGGAATAGTGACCGATTTGAAATACCCTAAACTTAAAATGGATATCAACGCAACGAGACTTTGCACACTAAAACGCAAACGCGGCGAAAGCGAGTGGAGGTCATCACGCCAGCCCAGCCAGGCGATGATGATTCCACACACGATATAGATTAATCCGCGGCTAAAGCCTGATAGGTTGAGCGTGTCGAAACCCGCCTCGAACACGGACCATAAACCTGCTCCTGTTACGAGCAGTACGATCATCAACCCTCCACCGCGCGGCGTGGGCGAGACGTGTGAACTGCGTTCGTTGGGGGCATCCAGCAGTTGACGCTTTTCCGCGTAACGGCGGATCAAATGCACACCGCCATAAGATAGAAGGGCAAGAAGAATATATATGTAAAATTGATTCATGCTGAAATCATTCTCATTTGTTGTAACTCAAATGCTATACCCTCAGCAAAAGAACGGGGTTGATAGTTGAAATCATTTTGCGCTTCGGTATAAGAAATATCCTTGTTCTCATTCAGTCTCAACACCTGCTCGGCTTTGACGGGAAATGGGATGCGAATTCGTTCGAAAAATTTCAACATCCCTACAATTAGCGCGGAGGGGAAATGGACTTTCCAGATGCGCTTGTTCATTGCTAAGGCAATCGTTTCGATGACTTGGTTATAGGTCAACTCGTGGGCGCCAGCGATGTTGTAACTTTTGCGGATGGTTTTCTCTGAAACCAGGCAACCAACGATGGCCTGCGCTACATCGTCCACATAAATGGGTTGTTGCAGATACTTCCCGTCGCCAAAGATAGGGATGATGGGAGAATACCGCATGAAACGAATCAGTCTCCACATATTGCGGTCGCGTGGACTGCCGTAGATCATGGTCGGGCGCAGGATGGTGTAGTCAAGTCCACTGGATTGGATGGCTGCCTCTGCGGCAAGGCGGACTTTTTTACTACCCGCGTTCAACTGTGTGAAGATGGCTGTGCTGCTGATGAATACCGCGCGTTTGATACCCGCATTTTTCGCCGCGCTGATGATCGAATCCGCGTGGCCGAAACCGAGCGAGGCGATGTTGACAAGCACATCCGTTCCTTGCATGGAGGAGGATAATTCACCAGCGTTGGAAACATCTCCCAAGGTCCACTCAATTTCGGGAGGAGAAAGAAGCGAGCGGTCACTTCTCTCACGATAGAGGCAGCGCACTTCGTATCCGTTTTTCAATAATAAAAGGACGACGCGCGAGCCAGTGAAGCCCGTCGCGCCTGTGATAAAAACCTTCATCCTTTCACCAACTTCTTAAGTAACACAAGTGTTTCATTTAGTTTATCGCGGCGGTCAAGATGCTTCACCAAATAAGTTCGCGCGTTTGTGCCCATCTGTTTTACACGCGCGGGGTCTTTTGAAAGATCAAGGATTTTTTGCGCAAGCAATTCATCATCATTCGGTCTGACGTACACTCCTCCATTTGACGACTCGATCAACTCACGCGAAACGCCGTCAATCACAAGCACAGTCGCACGTCCCGCCGCCATGTAATCGAAAACCTTGTTGGGGTACGTGGTGCGGAACATGGGAATATCCTGCAAAATCGCAAGGCAGACATCAGAGGCTGCAATCACAAGCGGCATTTCTTTTTTGGCGCGCACACCTGCAAAAAGTACGTTCGTCAATTTCATGCCCTCTGCTACAGATTTGAGCCGCGCACGTTCCTTGCCATCACCGAATAACACAAAACGGATGCGCACATCATCGTTCAATCGCTCCGCTGCACGCAGAACCGTATCAATGTCGTTGGCTTGTCCCAACGCGCCCGCATACAACACAACGAAATTATCTTCCAAACCCAACTCCCTGCGAATTGACGAACCATCCACAGTGGGGTTGAACATATCCACATCCGTGCCGTAGGCGATGTAGGTCACTTTGTATTCAGGCACACCCTTTGCAAGCAGATATTCTTTATAGGCAGGCGAGTTCACCAAAATATGCGCAGCGCGCGCGTACAAGAATTTTTCAAGCCGCCTGGCCAGCGCGATCACGATCGGGTTTTTCAAGACCCCCATGCTCACGCCAAATTCTGGCCACAGGTCGCGCACTTCAAGCAAAAACGGCTTGCGCCGCACCAAGGCCACAAACCAGGCTGAGACGGCTTGAAAGATCGGCGGGGTCGTGCCCATGATTAAATCCGCATCCTGCACCTGCAAGGCCGTCCATACCGAACTGAACATAAAACTGAAAAACGAAATGATGCGCCAGAAATAACTGCGATGCAAGGCGGGAATCATAAACGAACGCAGTACGCGCACTTCGTCAATCTTCTGCTCGGTAAACAGCCCGCGCCGCTTGACCGTACGTTGACCTGTTTGGTAATTTAAGTCACTGGCCACGATCACCAATTCGTGTCCGCGCGCCTGCAAAAATTTCGCCATCTCAAAATGGCGCGTATGTCCCGGCTCTTCGGGTGAAACGAAAACTTGATTGAGTAATAGGATTTTCATCAGCCGTGATTATATATGATTTATTGGATGACGAAGCGCCTGAGAGTACGATTCACGCAAAGGAGCAATCCTGAGAGTCTTTGAGAGTCGCGCGGGATAGAATTAGCATATCGAAGAAAGGAATACAAGAATGGAAATCCCAAGGCACTGGCGACTCAAGAAACAACGATACGGATTGGTCGGCGAAGCCTGCCCGCACTGTGATCACAAGATTTTCCCGCCCCGCGATGTCTGCCCCAATTGCGGCGACGAGGCAAAAGAACAATTTACATTCAGCGGCAAAGGCGAAGTTTATTCATATACAACGGTTTACGAAGCCCCCGCAGGTTTCGAGGCAAATGCTCCCTACACAGTGGCAATCGTGAAATTGGAGGAAGGTCCCATGCTTACCGCGCAGTTGACAGACATAGGCGAACAACCGATTGAGATCGGCATGCCCGTGGAAATGGTCACTCGCAAGATGCGTAATGATGGCGATGAACGTGGGTTGATTGTTTACGGGTATAAATTCAGGCCCGCCTGGAATATGCTCACCAAATAGAGAACAAAACAACAGAAACGAGCAAGCACCCCTATATCTAGGGGTGCTTTTGTTTAAACATGCTCATAAACGATTATGCCACGATCCCCTGTATTTTTGAATTCACAGGGTTTTTTTGTTGCTTTCCACGTAATGCATCAAGATAAAATGTTACTTTGGCGGTACAAGTAAGTGTACAAGCGAGAAGAAAACCAGCCCTACTTGGCCACCAGATCAAATGAATATTTTTGAATAATTTCAAATACTTCCTGAGGCTGTTCCAGCGGTACAAGATGTGTGGCTCTCTCGATCGTTTTCACACAAATGGATGGGTTGAGACGAATGACTTTGCGCGCGGTTCCTTTCCAAAACGTGTCCGTTTCCGCACCGCGAATGATAAGCGTGGGAACTTTTAACTTCGGCAACGCGCGCCATAATTCCATGTCGCGCCAAATGCTGACATAGTATACGCGCGATTCCCATTCCGGGCTATATATCAGTTCGTAGCCGCCGTTTTCTTTTGGGCGCGTTATTCCTTCTATGTAGGCGCGCAACGCGACATCATCCATATATTTGAAGGTGGGAACCTTCCGGTATCTTTCGAACAGAGGATCAAGGTCGTCAAATTCGCGTCGGCGATTTTTCGCGGATAAAATATGCGGATGAAGGTGAGGCGCAAATTTGAATGTGAGTGCGATATTCCAGAGCGCGATGAAGGAGGGGGGAAGCAAAACAGGGTCGAGAAGTATAAGGCGTTGGAATTTTTCCGGTTGGCGCAATGCGGCTCTCAAAGCGGCGATCCCGCCCATCGAATGGCCGATGACAGTTGTCGGCGCGCGCGATTCGTTTTCATCCAAAAAACGGAGCAGGTCGTCGCTAAAGGGGGTCCAATCGTGGATGTCTTCAGGATGGCTGTTTTCCCACAATGGACGCTGGAGCATGGCTGTAAGGCGGTTGCCCTTTGCGAGCAGCGCAAGTAAAGGGTGATAACACTCGGGCGGGTAGCCGTTGGCGTGTAAAAATAACAGGTTGGGGCCATCGCCTCCGAAATCCAGCGATTGAATATGTGATGTGGGCATTATGCTCTGCTTGAACTACGTTGATATGGTTTCTGTGTTGCTTATATAGGGGCATATTTTGCCAGAAGTTATGCGTGCAATCAAGGGAATTGACTTATCCATATTTTCCCCAAACCTTGCAAATGTCGTTGCGAGGGCGCTCTTGCTCCTCGCCCGAAGCAATCCCCAACACGGCGAGGAGATTGCTTCGCCGCCTAAGTAAAAGAGCGGCGGCTCGCAACCACATGACCCTTTCTTAAGCCAAAACAACTTTCGCCAACTCATCCGCAATGCGAAGATATTTTTCGTGAATATCATCCTCATGCTCGATGTGATTAAAATCCGCCGTTAACTGTTGATGTTGTCCAACGGGAATAACATTATCAGCCATTGGGAAGAGAATATTATCTTCCTTCTGGATGTGCTCGCGTAACAGCGCCACATAATCCAGCGCATTTTGGATAACCTGATGCAGGGCTGAAGTGTCACCTCGCTCAACCCGTTCTGCGGCTTCCCGCATGGCGCGCGTCAGGCGGCGGCCCTCCTCGTGCTCCTCCAACATAATGGACAGCGGTTCGTTTTCTTGTGACATCCCATTCGCATCCATGGCAACAAAGAGAATCCCTTCTTCTTTTTTGTGATGACATCGATCAGCAAAATTCTTGATGAAATCAACCGCCTTGAGGAAGAAATCCATTGGAATTGCCTGACCTGCCGAAAGCCGATTTGCGGCTGTCTCCAGCGAGACTAATACCCTCTCTATCACGCGATGCTCTTCCATCAAAATGTCTGTGGCTTTCATAGGATATTCTCCTTTAGGAACAAGATAAACTTAATCAGGCTGGGGCTCCCCATTGATTGCAAAGCATCCACGTAAGGGAAATGACTCTGGATAAACCTGACAGGTCTCTTCTTGGATTCGCGGAGACCTGTCAGGTTAGTTGGGATTATTACCTCGTGGATCTTTGGATCTGCTGGACGACCATATCGCCCATTTGCGTTGTGCTGATGCCGCTGCGCGCGTCGGTGGACGGGATTTTTCCGCTGGAAAGCAAATAAGCCACACTGTCTTCAATGCGTTTTGCCGCGGCTTTTTCGCCGAGGTAGTCCATCATCATGCTCACCGCCATGACCGCCCCAAGCGGACAGGCGACATTCTTCCCGGCGTACTTCGGCGCGGAGCCGTGGATCGGCTCAAACATGGAGGTCTTGCCCGGATGCAGGTTGCCCGAGGCGGCGATGCCCATCCCGCCCTGCAGCATGGAACCGAGATCGGTGATGATGTCGCCGAACAGGTTGGTGGTCACGATCACGTCGTACCACTCCGGCTTTTTGATCATCCACATCGTACACGCATCCACGTAAGCGTGGTCTTGTTCGATATCCGGGTATTCCTGCCCGACTTCGGCAAAGGTGCGCGTCCAAATATCGTGCGGACGGATGGCATTGGCTTTATCCACCATGGTCAAACGCCCCGGCCTTTTGCGTTCGGCGGCGCGGGCGCGCGCCAGTTCGAACCCATAGCGGATGGCGCGCTCCACACCTTTGCGCGTGAAGACGCTTGTGGAGGTCGAGACTTCATCCGGCGTGCCTTTCTTTAGGATGCCGCCAATTTGCGAATATTCGCCCTCAGTGTTTTCACGCACGACATAGAAATCAATATCATCAGGACCTTTGCCTTTGAGCGGACAAAGCGCCTCAGCGTAGAGTTTGATCGGGCGCAGGTTAATGTACAGGTCCAGCCCGAAGCGCAAACCGAGAATGACCGAGCGCTCGACCAATCCCGTTTCCACATCGGGGTGGCCGATCGCGCCGAGGAAAACCGCGTCCAGGCTGCGCCATTCGTCAATCACTCGATCAGGGACAAGTTCCTTTGTCTTGAGATAATACGTGCCGGAATAAGGGTATTCGATGAAGTTGCAGTCGAAACCGCCGTCCTTCATTACGGTGCGCAAGGCTTTCAAACCCTCCGCTGCAACTTCAGGACCGATTCCATCCCCGCCAAGAACGCCGATGTTGTATGTTTTCATATATCTTCTCCATGGTTGATTTTAATGAGACCCTAAAGGTTTTACAAACCTTTAGGGTCTGTAGTTAGTTTTGTTTTTCCGCGAGCCTTTCCTCCGCATAAGCAAGCAGCCCACCCACGTCAATGATGCGCCGCAAAAAATCGGGGAAGGGCACAGCCTGGTATTGCGCGCCAGTCGTCAGGTTACGGATGACTCCCGCGGCTGGTTCCACTTCGATCTCATCGCCTTCGTTGATCCCATCCACCGCCTGAGGACATTCCAGGATCGGCAAGCCAATGTTGATGGCGTTGCGGAAGAAG
The DNA here is from genome assembly GCA_030680795.1 of Anaerolineales bacterium. Taxonomy (GTDB): domain Bacteria; phylum Chloroflexota; class Anaerolineae; order Anaerolineales; family Villigracilaceae; genus Villigracilis. The sequence goes on from JAUXUL010000012.1 coordinate 53,183, forward strand.
ATGCGCGCAAAGGATTTGGCGATGACCGCCGAGACGCCCGCAGCTTTTATGGTAAGCGGCGCGACCTCACGCGACGATCCACAGCCGAAATTTGAATCAGCGACAATGAGATCGCCGCGCTTCATTTTTTGGACGAAGTTCGCGTCGGCGTCTTCCATGCAGTGCAGGGATAGTTCGCGCGGGTCGGCGGTGTTGCAATGGCGCGCGGGGATGATCGCGTCGGTATCCACGTTTCTGCCAAACTTCCATGCGTGACCGTGAATACGCACTCGCTCGCGCAGGTAATCCTTTTGCACGGGTCCGCCAGCATGGCGCGGCAGGGCATCAAAGAAAAGGATTCGATCCGGGCGGGCATAATCAGGCAGGCGCGCTTCGGTAAAGGCAAGCACTTCTTGCGCGGTGAGTTTTGCTTTTTCTTCAGGCACAATGCACGCATAGGTTAACTCACCGAAGATCAAATCTGGGATGCCAACTACTGCCGCGTCTTTGACTCCCGGAAGCGAACGCAAGACCATTTCAACATTGCCGGGGTAGATTTTGAATCCGCCGCGAATGATGACTTCATGTTTGCGCCCAACGATACGGACGGGTCCATCTGCGTCAATGACTGCGAGGTCGCTCGTGCACAGCCAGCCTTCCTTATCCAGGACTTGCGCTGTGTCTTCGGGGTTTTCCCAATATCCCGTCATGATGTTGTAGCCGCGCACGCACAGTTCGCCTTCTTCGCCATACGGCAGGGATGCGCCTTCGGCGTTAATGACCTTGAGTTCGATGTCGCCCAATGGGGTTCCGACTGTTTCCGTGGCGGTGATGGGACCGTCGTCGAGTTGGGTCATTGTGACGGCGGGCGAGGCTTCGGTCAAGCCGTAACCGATCAGCAATTTGAAACCCATTTCTTCGCGGGCGCGGCGCACGAGTTCGGGAGGGCAAGGCGCGCCTGCCATAACGCCCGTGCGAAGGGTCGCGCATGACGATGCGCGGAAGTCCGCGTGATTCAATTCGAGCGCGAACATGGTTGGGACACCGGAGAGGATGGTAACGCCGGTCTCTTTGATCAGCCTCAAGGCTTCCCTGGGGCGGTAATGCGGCATACAAACCAATTGCGCGCCTGAGACTACGCAGGTAAGCGCGATGGCGGTAATACCGAAGGTGTTGGAAAATGGAATTGTACCGAGGAAAATATCTTCCGCCGTGCAATCCAAGCGTGAAGCGATATCTGCCGCGTTATGCACCAATCCGCCGTGAGTCAGGATTGCGCCGCGCGGTTCGCCTGAACTACCCAGCGAATGGATGATAGCCGCCGCATCATGAGGTTTTGCGACCGATGGTGCAAGGGGCGCGGTATCCCTCAGCAGGCTATCCCAGGAAATGACGCCGTCTTTTTTCTGCGCCTTGGATGCGGAAGTGGAGATCACAAAGCGCAATTCGGGCAGACTGCCGCGCATGTCCAACGCCATATCGAGATGATCCATGCCGTTGAATTGTTTTTGATCAGAAAAGGTGATCAGCGCTTTTGGTTTTGTTTTTGTAAGGCGCGCGAGCGCGCCGGCGCGGTCGCGGCGCACATTGACCGGCACAAGGATCAAACCCGCTTTGGCGGCGGCAAAGATCGTGATCACGTATGCAGGTGTATTGGGCAGTGTCGCGCCAAGACGATCTCCGGGCTTGAGTCCTAACTCGATCAGTCCCGCGGCGAGCGAGCAAGCCTGTAGTTCCACGTCTGCATAAGACCAGCGTTCCTTGTCTAGGCGTAAAAAGGTCTGGTTGGAAAAACGCAACGCCTGGACGCTTAACAATTCGCCAATGGTTGTATTGTGAAATGTTTCATAAGTCATGGATAACTCTTTCTTTGCGGACCCTAAAGGTTTTGGAAACCTTTAGGGTCATGATATTTTACAAATCGGCCGGTGAAATGATTCTTCCCGCAACAGCAGACGCCGCGGCGACATATGGATTCGCAAGATACACTTCGCTTGCAATGTGTCCCATGCGCCCGCGGAAGTTGCGGTTGCTGGTGGAAACGCAGCGTTCGCCGGCGGCAAGCACGCCCATGTGACCGCCAAGACAAGGTCCGCAAGTGGGAGTGCTGACCGAGCAATTGGCTTCGATGAAGATTTCGATCAAGCCTTCACGCAGCGCGTCCAAATAAACCTTTTGCGAGCCGGGGATGATCACTGCGCGCACGCGCGGATGTATCTTGCGTCCTTTGAGGATTTCCGCCGCGGCGCGCAGGTCTTCCAGGTTGCCGTTGGTACACATGCCGATCACTGCCTGATTGATTTCCATGTGATTTAATACTGAAACCGGTTTGACGTTTTCCGGGATAAAGGGGACTGCGACAAACGGTTCAAAATGGGATACATCAATTTCATGGATGTCAGCATACTCCGCATCCGCGTCGCTCCGCAGGTAGAGACCGTCGTCCCTGCCGCGCGCACGGACGTACTGTCTTGCCTTTTCATCCGCTTCAAACAGACCCGCTTTCGCTCCCGCTTCGATTGCCATGTTCGCCATTGAGAAGCGGTCGCTCATGCCCATATTTTCAATCGTTTCACCTGTAAATTCCATGGCTTGATAGCGCGCGCCTTCCACGCCAATGCGCGCGATGGTGTGCAGGATCAAGTCCTTGCCACCGACCCATTTTGGCAGTTTGCCGTGATAGATAAACTTCACACTTTCAGGCACTTTCATCCACATCTCGCCGATCGCCATCGCTACAGCCGCGTCGGTGGAACCGATCCCCGTACCAAACGCACCGACAAATCCATGCGTGCAGGTGTGCGAATCCGCGCCTGCGATCAGGTCTCCCGGCGCGATCAATCCCTGCTCGGGCAATAGAATATGCTGGATGCCGGCGCGCCCCACATCGTAAAAGCGGATGCCATGTTTCTGCGCGAACTCGCGGCATTTCTTGACGATCTCCGCGCTCTTGATGTCTTTCGCAGGCGTGAAGTGATCCATTACGAAGACGATCTTCTTTGGGTCGAAAACACGCGCGTTCTTGATCTTTTCAAACTCTTCGATGGCGAGCACGCCCGACAGTTCCGATGCCAGCACCAGGTCCACACGGGCGTTGATGAACTGTCCAGGCGAGAGATCGGACTGGTCGCATTTAGCGGCGAGAATTTTTTCAGCGAGAGTATGTCCCATAAACGGTTTCCTTTATGCAATTTTATGTCATTGCGAGGGCGGTGGTTTTCCGTCCGAAGCAATCTCCAATTACGGGGAGATTGCTTCGTCGCTCACTACCGTTCGCTCCTCGCAATGACGGCGCTTACTTTATCTATCTCCGCGATCCTTTCAGCGGGGACGCGGCCTTCGCGATCCCAGCCGCGTTCAATGTAATACTCGTCGAGCATGTTCTGGAATTGCTCGCGGTCAACATGATGACCCTTGGTCTGGCGCTCGGGCATGGGGTCGTCGAAGTAACGCTTGGGCAGGGTGTCATCGGCGCGCGTCAAGCCAAAGTCCGCGTTGATCAGGCGTTCGGTATCCAGCGTTCGGCGACCGACGGCGCGCAGAGTCTCAGGCGTATATTCGAAGCCGGTGGAAGCAGCGATCAAATCGCAAAATTCCTCATAGCCCAACAAATGCGGACTGTTGAATCCGCGCGTGACGAACCTGCACACACCCAGGCAATCCGATACTGCAAAAATATCGTCGCCCCAAGCGATGATGAGACCTTTATCCTTATAGCCCGTTGGGTTGGGATCGTTGGCGCGCCCGTAAATTTTTGCCCGCACTTCATCGGGCAGTTTGAAGACTTCAAGCGTGGGACGGTTGCGTAAATGATCCGCGCCGCGGCTAGCGACTGCAATCCCCAATGCAAAGCCTTTGAAATATCTCACGTCATGCGGATCGGACTGCGGCAGATTTTTAACGGCGATCAAATAATCGCGCGCCTCGGGCGGGAAGAAACGTGCCGCCTGTGTGCTCTCAGCCAGTTTGTCGCCAAAGCCGCGCCGGTATCCGATGTCTTCGATCAAAGCATGGACGGTTTCATAATCGCCCCAATTCAGCGGCACGCCGGTCATCGAATCATCGATCAAGCCGCGCTGGTACAACTCAATCGCCCAGCCAAGAATCGTTCCCGTTGAAGATGCGTCTAGTCCCAAATCGTTAACCAGATTGTTTAATATAATCACTTGCTCAGTGGGCGCAATGCCGAGGTTTGCGCCCAGCAAACCAATTGTGGAGTATTCCGGTCCCTCGCCGCCAAGTGTATTGCGATGGCGGCAATGCACAACACAGGATGTGCAGGCAAGCATCTTGTCTGAAAATTTTTCGATCTCCTCGCCATTGAGCGTGTCTTCGAAAAAATTATCCTGACTGTTGCGGGTACGGATCGCACCGAGTCGGTTGCTGACTTCATATAATAATGGAGTGCCAACCTTGCCAAGCACCTGCACGATCTTTGAATTTTTTAAATCACTTTGTTGTTTGACACGCAGCGCGCGTAGCGCCTCTTTTTGCACGACTTCAATCGCTTCGCCGCCGCGCGCGACGATGGCTTTGAGATTCTTACTGCCCATGACCGCGCCCATGCCGCCGCGTCCCGCCGTGTTCTTTTTGCCCGTCATAATTGAAGCCATGCGAACGAGATTTTCTCCCGACGGTCCGATCACTGCGGATACGGTCCCCGCGCCATGCTTCGCTTTGAGTTGGTCCTGCGTTTCGATTATTTTCATCCCCCACAGTTCATCCGCTGGCAGAATGCTGATTCTTCCATCTTCGAGCAACAGATAAGACGGTTTTTCTGCGCGGCCTAAAATGACCAGCCTCTCAAATCCCGCTTTACGCATTGCTGCCGCAAAAAAGCCGCCGCAATTTGAGTCTCCCAATATCCCGCTTTCTGGCGAACGCGCCGAGACGTTGAAGCGCGCCGCATTGGGCGCGATGGTACCGGTCAACAAGCCTGCGCCAATGATGAGCGGGTTGCGCGGATCGAACGCATCAATATCGCGCGGGTCTCCGTGTGCGAGCAGGTAATGACGCAGGTACGCCATATTCATTCCGCGCCCGCCCAGATAGGCACGCGTCAATTTGTCAGGAGTGAATGTGATTTTAATTTCGCCATCAGTGAGATTGATGATTGCGATGGTTGCCTGATAAATCACATCAACCTCCCGCAATCGGCCAGACGAGATGAACGCGCGCATCTTCATTCAACAAATAATCGCGAGACGCTTCCACATCCCCGATGAAAATGTGGGGCGAGGTTTGGTCGAACTCCACGCCGAGGCTTGGATACTGCTCACGCAGCGCAACCAGCAAATCGTCCACACGTGAGGCTGGGTTCATGGTCATCACTAATTCGCGGAGTCCGACCGCGCGCCAGAACGGTTCTGCAAGTCTGACGTAAACTTTCACATCAAACTCTTTCTCTCTTGCGCGAGAGTTCGTAATCCAATTCTTCATCGGTGACTTCCTGATTGGCTCTTATGCGGCGACTCATCACGGTAACAATTCTTCTGACGTCTTCATCCGAAAGCAGGCGATTGGAGCGTTTGGCGACTTCCAGAATTTTTGTTATATAGGTGGGATTTTCCTCGATCTTGTTTTTGCGCAGGAAGAAGCGTACGTTATGTTCGCCCGATAAGGGTCCGATTTCAATTTCATGGACGCGCCCAACCATGCTGGAAGGCACGCCGCAGTACACATGCTCCGCAAGCCAATTGTCATTCTTGCTAATAGCTTTTGCAATTGCCGCGGCGTGAACGCCCGTCGCAGTGCGGAATGAATCGGCGCCGACGACAGGATAATTGAATGGAATGACTGCGCCACATTTTTCGGAGATCACCTCGCAATATTCGGGGAGTTTGGTCAGATCGCGATCCGCCCAGCCTAGCAAGTTGAGATTGACCAGCAGGAGTTCCATCGGCGTGTTGCCGCTGCGTTCGCCAATGCCCAACCCGCAGGCGTGGACACGATCTGCCCCCGCTTCGATCGCCGTGAGCGAGTTGACGACATCGAGTCCGCGATCTTTGTGACCATGCCAGTCTATGCCAACGTTTGGATCAATTTCATCCACCATTTTGCGCAGGAAAGTGATCAACGCGCGGACGCCGTGCGGGGTGATGTGACCGACCGTATCCGATGCGCAAATGCGATGCGCGCCCGCGCGGATGGCAGCGGTGTACACCTGGCGCAGGGTCTTGGGCTGGGCGCGGATCGTATCTTCGGTGACGAACATGACCGGGAGTCCGTTCTTCACAGCGAAACTCACTGATTCCTCGGTTTGTTTCAACAGGAAGTTAATGTCCCAGCCTTCCGCATATTGACGGATCGGGCTTGTGCCGACGAAGACAGCGGCTTCGATGGGCACACCGACTTCTTCAGACACATCCACGATGGGTGCGATATCCGAAATGACGGAGCGCGCCGCGCTCTGGGGCTGGATGGGCATTTTCTGGTTGACGATTTCCTTTGCCAGCACCGTGACGTGGTATTTGAATTTTTCCCCCGCTCCGCACAAGCCCAAATCTGCCGCGTCTACCCCCAGATCGTTCATCAGATAGAGCAGGTATACCTTGTCCTGAATCTCGGGCTGGATCACGGAAGGGGATTGCAATCCGTCGCGCAGGGTTTCATCCGTGACCATGATGCGCTGTTTTGGTTTTTCGGGCGCGTCCACCAGGTTCCAATCGTAGATCAATTCATGGGTTTGATTTGGGTTTGCAGACATGGTTCTCTCCTTTTTCAACTCATCATTTCCTTGCCGGCTTTGTAGGCTTTCATATTGCCTTCCGCGTATTTTGCCGGAATGCGAAGTTTCAACGTTTTCTCCCACACTTCCAGTGGGATGGGCAGCATAGTTGACAACGCGCCGAGTAGCACAACATTCGCCATGCGCCCATCGCCGAGGTCGCGCGCGATCTTCGATGCCGGCAGGACGATCACGCGCAGTCCCTTTGATTTCAAATACTCAACGGTCTCATGCGGGTAGATATTCTCCGCGTTGGTAACCGAGGCGGGAATCAATTCATAATCATTAATGAAAACAATCCCGTTTTTTGGGTCAACATAATGGGCAAAGCGCAACGCCTCCAGTTTTTCCAAGCCGATCACGGCGAGCGCTTCGCCGGGTGTGACGATTGGCGAATGTACTTTTTCGCCGAAGCGCACGTGCGTCTCCACGCTTCCGCCGCGTTGCGAGACGCCATGCACTTCGGTTTGTTTTGCGTCGAATCCCGCGCTGACCGCGGCAAGCGAGGTGAGTTCGGCGATCAATAACGATCCCTGCCCGCCGACCCCTGCAAACATCAGGCTGTATGGTTTCATGCAAATGCCTCCGCTAATTTGATCGCGTCCGTCGGGCAGACCTGCGCGCAAACCGTACACGATGTGCATTCGTTCGCGGCGATGACGGGATAATTCTGGTCCGTTCGTGTAATGGCGGGACACCAAACCTTGAAGCACGCGTCGCATTGTGTGCAAAGTTCCTCTTCCACTATAAAGGAGATGACATTCCGCTTTTTCATTTCTGGAAGTTGCTGGCACGCTCCCCGCGCGATCACCACCGACGGTCCCTTGTACGCGATGGCGCGTCGAAGCGTGTTGACGATTTCCTTGCGGTGCCACGTATCCACCACTTCGACGGAACCCACGCCCATAGCGCGGCAAAAAGACTCAAGATCCAGTTTGGGCGCTTCCTGTCCAAAAACATTTTTTCCTGAAGCAGGATTTTGTTGGCTGCCTGTCATGCCTGTTGCGGAGTTATCCAAAATTACAAGCGTGAGATGGCTCTTGTTGTAGACCGCGTCGATGAGCGGTGGGATACCCGCGTGAATGAAAGTCGAATCGCCGATGACTGCGACGGTATCTTCGTGTCCGGCTTGTTCCAAGCCAACCGCCACGCCGATGCTCGCGCCCATGCAGAACGTGGTGTGTTCGGCTTCGTAGGGAGGCAATGCGCCCATCGTGTAGCAGCCGATGTCGCCCGATACAGTGACTTTTAATTGCTTCAACGCCGCGAAGACCGTGCGATGTCCGCAACCGACGCACATCATCGGCGGACGCGGGATGAGGTTAACACCTTCTGTGTATGGCTCGGGCGGATCGCCAAGCGCGAGTGCGTTTTGCAAACGCCCCGGCGAGTATTCGCCGATCACGCCGAATATTTCCTTACCCTTGATGTTTGTAATTCCCAAATTGCGCATATATTCTTCGATGAACGGCTCGCCCTCCTCAATCACGTAGACGGTTTGATATGCGGAACAAAACTCGCGCAGCAACTTTGCAGGTAATGGGAAGGTCATTCCCAAACGCAAGACTCCCGCCTCTGGCATGACCTCCTTGACATATTGATAAGTGATTCCCGAAGTCACAACGCCAATTGATTTATTATCGCTGTGCTCGACGCGATTGAACGGACATGTTTCGGCGTAATCCATGAGCGCGTTAAGCGTTTTTTCCACTTCGGGTCGGCGCGCCAGTCGATAGATCGGCACGGAGAAGCGCTTTGCGTCGCGCACGAATTCCTTCTGTTCAACTTCCTTGCGTTCGCCGACTTCGACCAATCCTTTATGATGCGCGATGCGCGTGGTGGTGCGTAACATAACCGGCGATTTGAATTGTTCGGATAATTCCAATCCTGCGATGATGAAGTCGTGACATTCCTGCGCGTCGCTCGGTTCCAGCACAGGGACTTTACCCACGCGCGCAAGGTAGCGATTATCCTGCTCGTTCTGAGAGGAGTGCATGCCCGGGTCATCAGCCGAGATGACCACAAATCCGCCGTTCGTGCCTGAGTATGGAAAGACCATGAAGGCGTCCGCCGCGACATTCAAGCCGACGTGCTTCATCGTGACGAGCACGCGCAAACCGCCGATGGCCGCGCCCATGCCTTCCTCAAACGCGACTTTTTCATTTGCCGACCAGCGCGGGTTGGTTTCAGGGAAGCGCGTTGCGAGAGTCTCGATGATCTCGGTGCTGGGCGTGCCGGGATAGCCGGAGACAAATTTCACTCCGGCCTCCCATGCCCCGCGGGCGATGGCTTCATTGCCTAACAAAAATTCGCGCATGGCATCTCCGTGTTGCATGTCATTGCGAGGAGGGTGTTCTTCCCTACGAAGCAATTTCCTGTTACGAGGGGGATTGCTTCGTCGCAAGGAACAAGAGCGCTCCTCGCAATGACGGTTCCTACAATTTTAAAATCCTTGCCGCATTATCATAAAGAATGGTTTGCTTTGCCTCTTCCGAAATGGGTAAAGCCCTGATCGCATCGGGATTGCGCCGCAGATCTGGGTTGCCTGGCCAATCTGAGCCATAAACGACTTTATCTGCAAGTTCATCGAGCCGCGGAAAATATTCCAGTAAATTCTTGGCGGGCAAGCCAGAGATTTCCATGTAAACGTTTGCATGCCGCCGCGCCATCCAAAAGGCTTGCTGATACCAGAACGGTCTTCCAGAGTGAGCCATCAAAATATTCAGTTCGGGAAAATCTATTGCCACATCGTCCAACAGCAACGGGTCGCCGTATTTGATGCGCGCGCCTTTGAAGACCGACGATCCCGTATGTACCATCATGGGCAGGCCAAGTTCCTGCGCCTTTGCATACAGCGGATACATGCGCGGGTCGTTGGCGTAATGCTGCTGGTAGGTCGGATACACTTTGATGCCTCGGAAATCGTAAGTCTTCACTAACCTTTCGAGTTCGGCGGCCAGATCATTGACGATGAATGGATTGAGGCTGGCGAATGGCAACACGCGTCCGCACGGACCTGAGGCTGGGTCGGCGATCCTGTTGGCTTCCGCGCAGAATTTGCCAACGTACTCGTTATCCGCGACTCCTGTTGTGATCGGTGAAACTTCTGCAAGCCCGATAGCCCAGTCAATATCGTTTGCCTGCAAATATTGACGAATGCCTTGAGGGGTGAGTATCCGTTCGATAAATTCATCCAGATCTCCTGAATAGTTGGAACGCATCCAATCCATTACCCAGAGATGTTCGTGTTCTGGGCGGCTGAGATGCACGTGGAAATCAATGATCATATTACTCACGGGACTATCACCGAGCGGATACCCTCGCCGCTTCGCAATGTATCAAACGCGGCATTGATTTCATTCAGAGGGAATTGCGCTGTGACAAGTTCCTTTACTTTGATCTTGCCTTGCCGCGCCAATTCCAATACGCGTGGATAATCCACCGCGCGGCAGCCAAGCGACCCGACGATTTCCATTTCCCGGTACATGACACGCCCTGTATCGAGGGTCATCGGTTTATCGGTATACCCGACCACTACAAAGCGTCCGCCTGTGCGAATGCAGCCGAAGGTTTGCGCTTGGGTTGTGGGATTGCCAATGGCTTCAAAGCCGATGTCTGCCCCACCTCCCGTCAGTTTGCGGACTTCCTTATCCACGCGCTCGACAGTTTTGGCGTTGATCGTGGCTTGCGCGCCAAGTTTCTTTGCCCATTCCAATTTTGAATCGATCACATCCACGGCGATGACTATTGCGCCAACAGCCGCAGCGACTTGCACCAGATTTAATCCAATGCCCCCGCATCCGAAAACAATGACCGAATCGCCAGGCTTCACTTGTCCGCGATTGACAACCGCGTGATAAGGCGTTGTGACCGCGTCCGCGATGATGGAACTTTCGATCAATGGAAGTTCATCAGGCAAACCGATGATATCTTTGGCAGGCGCGAGCATGTACTCTGCATAACCGCCATCCACGTTGTTGCCGAACATGACCATCTTCTCGCAAATATTTTCGCGTCCGGTGCGGCACATCGTACATTGTCCACAGCCATAAACGGCAGGAAGTAACACGCGCACGCCTTCCTTCCATTGCGAGACTCCCACGCCCAATCCTGCAACTGTGCCAGAGACCTCATGTCCCAGCACGAGCGGCGGTTTCTTGAAAGTCGGCACGCCATGGTCAATGTAGTGCAGGTCAGTGTGACAGACTCCGCAGCCCGCTACTTTAACCAGAACTTCTCCCGTGCCCGGGGTTGGGATTGGTATTTCTTCCACAGCCAACGCTTGGTTGGCGGCATGAAAAACAGCAGCCTTCATACTTTCACCTCCAGCACGATTGCCGCGGCTGTATCGCCCGCCGCGCAGCCAGTGAACAGACCATATCCGCCGCCGAGCAAAACCAATTCTTCAATCAACTCGATGATGAGTCTCATACCGGTCGGTGCCTGTGGATGTCCCCAGATCAGGGATGAACCGTAGTTGTTCATCTTATCCAATCCAACACCCAACTCGCGGCTGAGAAAAATATCGTTCACAGCAAATGGATTGTGAGTCTTGATGGCTTTGATATTTTTTATATCCAGGCCAGTCTGCGCCAACGCGCTGCGCACAGCAGGGACATTCGCCTTGGGCATAAAGCCTTTCGCGGCGCGTCCTTCATTGAAAGACAGGATTTGAATTTCGATTTTTGAATCTTTGCTGAGTTCGCGTGCTTTTTCGCGCGTGGTGACGATCATGCCCGCGTTTCCATCGGCGGGGAAGGTTTGTCCGCCAAATGTGACCGTGCCATCCGGCATGACGGGTTTGAGTTTCGCCAATCCTTCCGCAGTGGACGGGAAGATGCCTTCGTCGTCTGTGACTGTCGCGACGACTTTTCTTCCAGAGGGATTGATTTCCACAGGCGACATATAAAGTTTGTGGAAAGCCGCGTCGTTTTCAAGCGCCGATTGGTATTGGGCATAGCGCATTAGCGTCACTTCATGTTGTTCAGCGGTGGCGATAACTGCTTCCTTCGCGACATTTTCCGCTGTCTGCAACATGCTGTTGCCCGCGAATGGATCGCGGTTGAAGTTGTCCCACACCCAATCTTCCGCGTCGCCGCGCCCGCCGGGATTATTCGGATTCGGATACAGCAGGTGAGGTCCATTCGAGGTGCGATCCGCAGTGATGCACAGAATCGAGTCACTGCTGTCTGTTTCCACAGCCTGAGAAGCGCTGCCGATCACCCGCGCAGAGGTTGCGCATGCCTGCGAAAAAACGGGTCCCGTGACTCCTTCCGCGCCGATCATGCCGGCCAGCCACGGCGCGCCGTAAAACGACTGCGTCGCGGGGATGGTCATGCCGAGATAGACATTGCTGAAAGTCTTGGGCGAAATGTCCCGCGCTTCCAATGCTTTGCGCGCCACATCTGCCGAGAATTTCAGCGCGTGCAGATTGGCGAAACTTCCCTGCCAGCGCGCGAAGGGCGAAGACCAATATCCGCCGTAGGGAATGTAGGTTTTCTGGTATGCCATGTTACGCTCCCACGGTTTGACCGCCGTCAACGAAGATGACCTGCCCCGTGATAAACGAAGCCTGATCGCTGGCAAGGAAGGCATGCACAGCCGCGATCTCGGAGGGTTCAGCCATGCGTTTCAGTGGAATTTTCTCGAGCAAGCCCGCCATGATGTTCTCAGGGATGGCTGCCGTCATGCGCGTCTTCGTGCCACCCGGCGCGATGCAGTTGACCGCGATGTTGAAGCGCGCCCACTCCAGCGCGAGAGTTTGAGTCAGACCCATCACGCCCGCTTTCGACGCGGCGTAATTCGACTGTCCCACGTGTCCGATAGCCGCAACCGAAGCGGTATTGACGATACGTCCGTATTTTTGCTTGATCATTTGGACGGAGGCGATCTGCGAACACAGCCACGTGCCTTTCAAGTTGACGTTTAGCACCACATCCCACTGATCGTCGGACATGAGTTTGACTTCGCCATCCTTGATGCGCGTGGTCAGCGCATCGCGTGTGATGCCCGCGTTGTTAATCAACACGTCGAGCCTGCCATGTTCTTTGACAATGGCATCCAGCACGCCTTGCACTTCTTCGCGCGAGGTGATATTCGCCTTCATGGCCGTTACTTTGCCGCCTGCTTTTTCTGCCTCTGCGCGGGTTTCTTCCAAGCCAGCCTCATCCAAATCTATGGTCACGACCTTCGCGCCTTCTTCAAGAAAGCGCAGTACGATGGCGCGCCCGATTCCATTTCCGCCGCCCGTGATCAATGCAACTTTATCTTTGAGTAACATTGTGTCCTCCAATTATTTTTTATGTCATTGCGAGGAGCGGAACGACGAAGCAATCTCCTCGCAACAGGGGACTCCTTCGCTCCGCTCGCAGTGACATTGATTTACGATTTTGTTTTCATCAGGAGAGTCCACTCTCCTTCGACGACAACTTCATCCCGCTGATTACGAACGCGGGTTGCATACTTGATTACGCCGCGATCAGGTTTTGATGTCGGCTTCTTCTCGATCACTTCCATTTCAAGATGGATCGTATCGCCGAATTTCACCGCACCTTTGTAACGGGTGACCTGCTCGATCAATGCAATGGTCGTGCCTTCAAAGATGCCCATCCAGTTCGCCATGCCCGTTGCCATGGCAAGGATCAATACGCCGTGCGCGATGCGCTCGCCGATGGGAGTTGACTTCCCAAATTCGGCGTCTGTGTGCAGGGGATTGAAATCGCCCGAGAGTCCGGCGAAGTTCACCACATCCGCTTCGGTGATGGTGCGCGCTTGCGAAGTATGGATCGAACCAATTTCAAATTCATCATAAGTGAGTCCGCGTGATGCCATAGTGTGTCCTTTTTGTTTTCAAAAAATCAGCCGCCGGGAGCAATTTGCAACATTATTATTTATGCTTCCAAACCGCAGTCCGTTTTTCCATGAAAGCCGTCAATCCTTCGTGCGCGTCGGATGTCTTCATCAATTCATCCAAATAGAGTCTTTCCAACTCTGATGTTGAAGCATCCCAATTGCCGAAGCCTAATTGCAAAGCGCGCTTGGTCATTGTGAGCGCGACGCGGCTTAAACCTGACAACTGCGCCGTCTTCTCTTGAACCCATTGCTCCAATCCATCAGCGGGGACGACGACATTGACCAAGCCAAGTTTTAACGCTTCATCAGATGTGAGGGTGCGTCCCGTGAGGAGCATATCCGCCGCGGCGCGATAACCGATCATAAGCGGCAGTCTCAGCGCGGCGATGGGAGCGAATGCCGCAAGTTGAACCTCTGGTTGACCGATCTTTGCATTTTCAGTCATCACAGCGAGATCGCAGCACAGAACCAATTCACAGCCGCCGCCCAATGCGTGACCGTGAACGACTGCCAAAGTGGGGCAGGGTAAATTCGCCAGCAAACGGCAAGCCCTATCAAAGAGCGGGATCATCTCGCCGACTTTATCGGGAGTGTGATCCGCAATATCCACACCGGCGGAGAACATTTTCCCTTCGGCGCGCAGGATGAGGACGCGAATGCTTTCGTTGCGGGATAACTCCGTCAGCGCGGACTCGAGTTGACTCAAGGCGGCGATGTTAAGCACATTTAGCGGAGCCCTGTTCAAGGTCAGGGTGGATGCGCCGTTCTTCGTCTCAACATTGATGAATGAGTCGGTCATTTTATTTCAGCGCCGCAAACACCGCAGTGAGCGAATTCTTCGGGCAGGGCTTTCGCGCCGCAGGCGGAGCAAGTCTTTTCGTATGCGCCCCAGATGAACTCGCTGCTCTTGCCTTGCGCGGCGCGTTCGCGCAGCATGCGATACCGTGACGGGCGCTTTTCGACGAAGGCGGTCATGCCTTCGAGCGGCTCCCATGACGTGTAATGGATTGACAGCCAATCGCGCGCGTGACCGATGGTCTGGTGCCAACTGAGATTCTTCCAGAAATTGACCTGCTCTTTGGTGTAACGCGTACACTCCTGAAATTTATCCACGAGTTCCTGCGCGAGAGCGTCCACTGCTTCATCGAGTTTGGCGAGATCTATGGCGTAGCCATCCGCACCCTTTTGGGCTTTGGCGATTTGTTCGGGTGTGGCGTGATCAATGAACTCGCCGTCTTTTTTGACCGATGGTGCGACTTGATTCACCAGGCCCCATTCCAACGCCTGATATGCGGGGATGCGGCGATTGGTCATCAGCATGTAGCGCGCGCGGCGGTCGCCAATTGTGATGGGCAGCCATTGTGTGGCGCCTCCCGCCGCGACACTGCCGACTCCCGTGCCGACCTGTCCCACCCAGGCATGTTCGGCGATGACGCCGAGATCACACGCCAGTTGTGATTCGTTCCCACCGCCAGCTGCCATCCCATTTAATCGCGCAATGACTGGCTTGCCCGTGTTGACGATACTTTCGATGTATGCGCCGAACAAGCGCATATATTTCCAGTAATCATGCGGCGAACGAGTGTAGCGTTCCTGATATTCTTTAACATCCCCGCCGGTGCAGAAGGCTTTATCGCCTGCGCCCGTGTAAACGATGACCGCCACTTCATCGTCAAACGCTGCTTGACGAAAAGCGGTCGCCAGTTCCTCCAGCGCGTTGGTGCTGTAGGAGTTGTACACCTGGGGACGGTTGATGGTGATATGCGCCACCCAGTTCTCCTTTTCATAGATGATCTCTTTGAAATCTGTTTTTTGTTTTTTCAAGACGTCCATGGTTCATCCTCCGATTTGATTTGGGTGTGTTTCAAATAAGTTGAGCGGAAACATCGCACTTTCAAGAATGGATTGCCTCATTCAGCGCGAGGATTCGGCTCCAACGATTTCATCAACAAATTGATTGGCGGGAGACTCCAATATGCCGCGATAATCATCGAACAACTGACGCGACTTGAACCCGATCCAGTCAGGGGGAAGCAGGGGGGCGGGCAGGTTAGGATCCATGCGCGGGAAATTCTGGAAATGATATATCAACCAGAAGCGGCGAACAAAACAATCATCCAGCGACGACGCATGTTTCCCATTATTTTTAAATTCAAGATATTCCTTTTCGAATTTGGCGAGGAATTCTTTATACTGAGTCCTCAGGTTGGGCAGATCCCAGCAGCGCGAAACGAGTTGCTGGTCTTCCGAGGGACCCGCGTGAATCCCTGAAAATATTTCAATGTGATCCTGGATGCCGAGTTCACTGCCCAGCGCGGTGATTTCTGTCTTGCGGTTATGGGGCGAAACCCATGTGTTCGGCGCGAGCTGACCGAACCCGAGCCACGGCAGTTGTGCGCGGAATGCGTGACGCAAACTTCGCTTTTTCTCTGGCAGGGAAAAGACCACGATATGCCACATCCCATCCCATTCTTTGAGCGGCGGCTCGAAGATGCGTTTTTCCCCTTGAACGAGCAGCGACCAGCCGCGCGGAGTCAGCGAATACTGGCTGCGCCGCCCCTCCTTGCGTACTGCCAGCCAACCCTTGCGCGACATGCGTGAGAGCGTGATGCGCGCGGCATGCTCGCCGACATCCAGATGATGCAGAAGCGAGAGCAGGTCGCTGGTCCAGATGGATCCGCCGCGCGCGAGGATGAATTCACCGAACAAGGTGAAGATCAGGAACTGCGTGCGGACGGAGGGCCTTTCTGTGGTTGCCATTATGATCTTTCTACTGCGCCTTCTTTGTTCAATTTTTCCATGCGCCGAAATCCCAAAATCGCCGCGCCTAACGCTGTGACGAATTGGACCATGTCGCCTTCAGGCACATTGCAATCGGTCTTGAGTTGTTCGCGCACGACGCGTCCCATGGATTCGTAACGCAGGATGCCGCCAATCAAGGTGAACTCTGGCGTCAAACCGACGCGTTTGATCAACTGAGTGGAACGACCGACCAGCGAAACGATGGCTCCGAACATAATGTCCGAGGGGGAGGCGCCCTGCGAAAGGTGGTTGATCACTTCTGACTCAGCGAAGACCGCGCACACGCCGGAGATCGGCACGGCTTGTTTGGAGACAGCCGCCAATGTTCCGATCTCTTCGGTCTTGTAGCCCATGTAACGCGCGGTCTTTTCAAGGAACGCGCCTGTGCCTGCCGCGCATTTATCGTTCAATCGAAAGGACTTTACTTTTCTATTGTCGTCCAGATGGATGGCTTTCATCGTCTGCCCGCCGACATCCAAAATTGTGCGGGTGTTTGGGAAGAGGAAAACCGCGCCGCGCGCGCTGGCGTTGATGTCGGTAACATTGACATCGCGGAACGTAACGAGATGCCGCCCAAAGCCAGTGGTCACTAAATAGGAACAGTCAGCCTCTTGAAGTCCCGCCAGATCGAGGGCGTTGTGAAACGCCTTGCGCGCGGCGTCTTCGAGTCGAAATCCCGTGCTAAGCATGGCACGGCTGACGATCTCTTTTCCGTCGCGCAGGATAACAGCTTTTGTATAAGTGGAGCCAACGTCAATACCTGTAACGTAAGTCATGCCGCCTCCTTTATACTGGAAGGAGCGCGGCTCGCAACGATATGATCGAACGCGAACAACGCGGCTCCGAGCGCGCCGATGTAATGCGAGTCAGGGCTGATGTTCAATTTGAAACCGATGGCCTGTTCGAGCGCCTTGATCACCCCTGGGTTTTTGGTGACGCCGCCCGTGAAGGTTAATTCTTCTTCGATCCCAACACGGCGCAATAAACCAACAGAACGCGACGCGATGGATAGATGCACGCCCCAAAGAATATCTTCGATCTTTTTGCCTTTGCCCAGCCACGACAACACCTCTGACTCGGCGAAGACTGTGCATGTGGTGCTGATCTTGACGGGTCTTTCCGACTGCATTGCGACGTTGCCAAGTTCGCTGAGTGGGATATCCAGCGCGGCAGCGGCGGCTCCGAGAAAGCGCCCCGTTCCTGCCGCGCATTTATCGTTCATGCAGAAGTCCAGTACTTCGCCGCGCGGATTGACGCGAATCGCTTTTGTATCCTGTCCGCCCATATCCAGCACTGTTTTTGTGTTGGGGAACATATGCGAGGCGCCGCGCGCGTGACAGGAAATTTCTGTCACCTGCGTATTGCCAAACGTGACGCGATACCTGCCATAGCCAGTGCCGATCACGTATTCGACTTCCTCTTCCTGGATGTTGCTGTTCTTGAGCGCTTCGTTGTATGCGTTCTCAGCCGCGGCGACAACATTCGCGCCTGTATCGATCAGGGAACGCCCAACGATTTCACTTGCTTCGTTGATGATGATCGCTTTCGTTTGTGTCGAGCCGACATCTACACCTGCGGCGTATGCCATGAAAAACCTCCAGTATCAGTCGTCATTGCGAGGAGCGCCCTTGCTCTTTTTGCGACAAAGCAATCTCCTGTCGCGTGGGGACTGCTTCGTTCCTCGCAGTGACGTTTCTTATTTACGCTGTCTTTGCTGCCGTTAGGCGGCGCGATGCGAGTCCTTCAAAGAAAGCATCCGCGCGATTTTTCATCTGGGCTTCGGAGACAACGCGCTTGTCCATCATGTCTGATTCGATGAACAGGCTGGGCGTGTCCGTTGCAGCCATCATTGCGCGGCGTCCATCTGCCAAACCTGTCGAAACCGTGCGGCACGATTTGATCGGGTGATAGATGACGCCATCCAGTTCATAGTCCTTGACCATCTCGATCAGGACGCGATCCTGATGGAACATGTTATCCATCGCTTCGCGGACGCTGATCAACGTGCCTTCCGCTAAACTTTCGATGGGGCGACTCACATCGTATTCAAACCCCATGTTGGCTCCGCCCGAAGCGAAATGTAAATACGTGGAGTGGACGAACGCGCCGCCCCATTCCGCGAACATCTCATTGAAACGGCGGAAGATGGGATAGCACGGTACGCCGACAAATGCCAGCCGATATTTTTCATCGGTCTGTGTGCCGATACCGTGCGCGGCTTTGTATTCCATTTCTTCAACAAGGTTCTTGAAATACTGACTGCCCTCTTTTGTGCCGCGAAAATTATTCGAGACCCCCAGATACACTGTGCCATCCGTCAATGCATTGAACAACGACGGGCGGCTTTTATTAAGTTCAAGCACTCGCTTCCAGCCGATGTTCATGTCGTTGGCATAAGCCATTGTTTCGCGCAGGCGGTCAATATCAAATTTCTTTCCCGATACTTTTTCGCACAACGCGATCAATTCCCTGATCTGCGCTTCGACATATTTACAATCACGCGTGAAGTCTGCACTGCCTAATTGAAATTGTTTGCCCGCCTGGCGCGTGGCTGGCACATCCAGAACGAATACTGGGATGTTGTACATGCGTTCCCAAATCTCCGCCCATTTGACATAGGTGTTGCAGGCGTTGGTCAAGACGGTCAACGCGGGCTTGGGGATTTTTCCCATCGGGTGTTCTCTGTTGCGCAAATGGATGCCAATGTCCGCTTTGACATATCCGCAAATGTCGGGCGAGTATCCGTAATCTTCCGCGACGGTCAGGTACTCGTCCGCCACGCGGCGCACTGCGGTTTGCAAAGAGGTGATCTCAGGCAGTACCAGCGGAAAGTCGAACACTTTCAATATCTCCGCCATGCTGCCCATCACGAAGACATACGCCGCGCCTTGATCGTTCTTTGCGGCTTCGCCCAATTCTGCGAACCAATCGCGGAAGAGGTTTGCCCCTTCCACATTGCCGCGTCCAACGATATCAACTTTTTTATCTTCTGGCATGTTTACACCTTTGTTAACATGTTGTGTCATGCTGAGCGTAGCGAAGCATCTCTACCACAATGACGGAGACCCTTCAGTCGCAAAGAACGTTCCTTCAGGGTGACACATTTGTATTTTTTATGTCAAGGTCGCAGTGACATCAACTAAACAGAATATTTTCCGTGAATGTCTCCAGTTGGATCTCCATGTGATCGAAACTGGTCATGCTCTCTTCGAACTCGCTGACGAAATATGGAATCCCTTTTTCATCCAATGCCTTTGTGTAAGCCACCTGTTCTTCAAGCCCGGGTTCGCACATCTTCGCGGCAGTGATGATCGCCGCTTCCGCGCCCGAGTCCGCGATGCGCTGTAAAAGCATTTTCTCTTTCGGTTTGCGCGAGTCATGCTGTACAGGGCTATAACTTGATTTTTCCAGATATGCTTCCGCGAGATTAAATAAGGGATCACCTTCAAGCGAGACATCTTCAAGGATCCATCTCAAGCCGATTAACAAATCATCGTCCACAACGTAACAGGATTGCGAGATGGTGCGGATTAAATCAAGCGGAGGCTGTTCGCAAAACCCGCCTTCGAAGACCACCCGTATCTTGTCGTGACGTTTGATTGAGCGCGTTTCGATCAGCGGGATGACAGCCTTGAGTATTTCATTGTGTTCCTCGCGCATAATCAACCCGCCGACGTTCATGAGCAGGTATGTTTCGTACACCGAGATCAACCAGGGTTGTTTGCGCTTGAATTCGTATAACTGGCGCAGCAGGCTTCTATTTTCATTAAAGACAGACAGGGAATTCTTCAGCGCCTCTTCCGTAACCTTTTTCCCCGTGATCGTTTCGATATCCGCTTGCACGCGCGCGTACTCATCACGCAGGTATGTCGCAGACGCGGCGGAGTTCGCGTTTTGCGGCAGGTACAGGATCTGGCATGGATAGTCAAAATTACGTCCCCACACCGCCGCGAGATTACGCGCCGCGTCGCAGATGGGGTGGGTGACGAACATGTCCAGTTCGACTTGCTTGCTCAACACAAGTTCAAGCGAGGTCTTGATGATCGAGCACAGATAAGAGCCGAAATGCGAATCCGCATGCATACACTCGACGGGCGCGCCGCGCATTTTGAACGGCAACATCCCCGCCGCGTGAGCAATCTCTTCTGGAAAGTAAACCTGAAAATGACCGAGAACTTTTCCCCCCGCTTCGCGCCAGCGTTGCACCGTCGGAAAATCGGCGTCTTCCACCAATTCACGACACTCCGCGATAACTCCATCCAATGACTGATCCTGCCACTTCTCGAATAATCGTAAAGCCATGCAGAACCTCCAACTGTGAGGAAATTTAACTTATGGAAAATACATCTCACTCTTACGTCATAGCGTCACAAAAGTAAGATATGTTTAGTATAGGACATTTTTGGGATTTGTCAACCTAAAATTTGACTGGAATTCTTCAATAGTCCAATAATGAATGGATGTGAGAGTAATAAGCAAGAAGCGAATAGAAAAGCCGCCATGGATCCCTGCCTGTGCGGATTCTATGGCGATTCACTTAAGCCCTGTATTTGTGCACAAGCAATTGCAACCAGATATGGAGTCCCCTGATCAGGCGCGCCTCCTGCTCCATCGTTGGGCAAAAGCTAGCCATATTCTTCAACTCAAAAAAGGTATGTATATGACGCGCCGCTTTTATGAACAACACAGGGCAGATTATTCATTCACTGCGGTGGTCAGCGCAATCCTTATTCCGTAGTCCTATCTTTCCCTGGAATTCCTCAAGCTGCAGGAAGAGAGAGGGGTATACAATGCCTCGGAGAATCAAAAGCCCACCTCCTCAGAGATAGGACAATAGAATAGACAGCAACTCTGATACCCCTTACAGAATGAATTAAGGCTGCTGCTCACCAAATGCGGCCTCCACTGGTTACTTGACGACCAAAGAAGGCCGCTGATGAGCAGTAGTCAAATTTTATACAACCGATTCAAGTAAGTCAGGCTGGCAGCCTGGCAGTTTTTGAAACACAGGCTTTGGCGGGTTACCCTCTACAAATACTTATTCATCCAGTTAATTATAAAAGACCGACCCTGATTGCATTATCAGGGTCGGTCTTTTATATCAAAACAATCGGTGTTTGACTAAACCCCTGCATTGCTCAGGATGCCCATCATTTCCGAGAGCGCCATGGTCAATTTGGGATGCTCGATCTTAAAATGGTCAATCGAATCCTGCAAACGGTGCAGGATGGTTTCGTCGGGCTGTTTGCCGGAGCCATCCAGCAGGTCCGCAATATCGGCAGTAATATGCTCCAGCAGGCCGCGCCCTTTCTCATCCAAAGGGCCGCTGCGATCCAGCTCATCTTGCAGCTGTTTAAGGAGTTCACGGATTTTATTATCTTTCATGGGAAATCACTCCTTTCGACGTTATATGGGGTTTTACCGCTTGTCCCATAAATTACTAAACTTATTGATACAAATTGCGAGAAAATATCATAAATCTGGTTTTGTTACGCCTATGAGACAGGCGTGCGGTACTCTGTAATATATCTCTCGCACTTCCATTTTACACCGATTTGATTTCTACCGTATTATATCTTCCTTCCTGAAAATGTCATGGGCGTGAAAACTTCCGCGTCCATTTTGATGCGGGTATTAGAAAGCAGGATCTCGCCGCACGGTCCAGCACAGCCTGCGCTTTGTTGGCAGGATCGTAGCGGACGTAGACTATCCTCTCTGCCGAATACGACTATTGATAAGGTCTTATTTTGTTGCGCAAGGGAAGGTCGCAATGGTCAAATCAAAATCAGAATGCGGATAAAACACATGAGAACCTCCTGAAAAAAGCGGGTGGATATTTTCCATGACAGGTCATATTCATGCAAGAGGCGAAAAATCTTAATTGAAATTAAGGGTTTTTATTAAGGTAGGGTGATAGTATGGATATCGTAGGCTTTAAATATGAGATGACTGGTAGAATAGCTACCTTCTTGATTATGAAGATTTTTTACAAATGAAAGGAAACCAAATGAAAATTAAAACCACTGCCTTGATGACAGCCCTGATGATCGCCGGCCTGCTTGTGAGTGCGTGCGGCGGCAGTGACGCCGAAGCAACGCCGACAATGTCTCCGCCGGAAATACAAACCATGGCGGTTGCGACTTTTTCGAGCGGGCTGACACAGACCGCTCTCGCCGCGCCGACAGATACCCCTACGCCAACCAGCACGGTCACCCCGCTGGTGATTGCCACTCTTGCAAATGTAACGCCATTTGGAACCAGCTTTGTAGCTGCAATCCCAACAGCAGGGTGTTACAGCATGTCTTTTGTAAGTGATGTGAGCATTCCCGACGATACGGTCATGACAGCAGGACAGACTTTTACCAAAACATGGAAAGTAAAAAACAGCGGCACCTGCGCATGGGATGCGGGCTTTAAGTTTGCGTTTACCGGCGGGGATGCCATGAGTGGCGCCACCTATACCCTGCCGCAAAGTGTGCCTGCCAATACAGCGATTGATGTCTCTGTAAATATGACCGCCCCCAGTACAACCGGCACAATTCGCGGAAACTGGCGCATGTCCAGCGCAACAGGGCAGTTTTTTGGCGATGAGGTTTATCTTGTGATCATCGTCGGCGGGGGGACGGCTGCCCCGACAAGCACGCCCTCTGCAACGCCCATTCCTTAATATTAGCAGCAGTTGCCTGGAAAATTACAGAAAAGCGGACGAATATATCGTCCGCTTTTTGATTCCCTATTTTGAGGAATCAATCCCGATAAATATTCTCACCTCAGTATTTCTTCATCGGCTTGTTCAATTTCAGCGTAGATCTTTTTCACATCCGTTTTCATTTCGGTTGTTGCGGTTGGGGTCATGGAGATGAATTTGACCATGTCCTTGGCCTGCCGCAGGACATCCTTGACGGCTGCAATGTAGGAAAAATCCCGTTTGCCCATTCCTTCAGGGAGGGGTAAATCTCGGGCTTGTTGGATCAGCTTTCGGGCGCGGATGAGGCGTTCGGCGGCAGGGATGAGTTTAGACATGGGATGCTCCTGGTCAGGCAATTCTACTGGATTTAATCCAGAAGATAACAGGGAATTTGCATATCCAATAATGAAGTTGACGGCTGTACAATAAAATTGCCCGGGCGGATTCGAGATTCGATTACCGAAAGCGACAGTCATTGTTACGTAGTCCCTGCGGGTAAAGGTACCTGTCACATCGCTTGAAGGGGGCACACACCGTCACCCCCTCCGTCCTTCGGACATCTCCCCCAAATACGACATGAAAATTTTCAGTTAAGAAAAGGAGAGTTCACCTGTCGTATTTGGGGGACCTTCGGCGGGTGGGGGCCGCACGCCATCACCCCGCATGGACAAATGACACAGTATAGTAAAATCAGGCAAAGGGAAAACTGACATGCCAATTACTCCACAGGATTTCGTCAGCAAGTGGAAGCGCGCAGATGCACGCGAGCGCCAATCGGTTCAGGAGCATTTTATTGATCTTTGCGCGCTGGTTGGGCATGAAACTCCCATGGGACAAGACCCATCAGGCACGCGCTTTGCGTTTGAAATGGGCGCGGCAAAGACCAGCGGCGGGTCAGGCTGGGCGGATGTGGCAAAGCTTGGATTTTTTGGGTGGGAGTACAAAGGGAAAGACTCTGATCTTGATAAAGCCTACGAGCAATTATTGCGCTATCGTGACGCGCTTCAAAACCCGCCGCTCTTAATTGTTTCTGACATCAATAACATCATCATCCGCACGAACTATACCAACCTCGCCACGCGGACAATCACTCTAACACTGGATGATCTGCTCACCGCCGAGGGACTCAAGACTCTCAAAACAGTATTCTTCAACCCCGAACAGCTCAAACCACAAGTGACGATTGAAAGCGTAACACAGGAAGCCGCCAAACAATTTTCAACGCTGGCAAATGTATTACGCAAATTTGGAGAAGAACCACAGGAAGTAGCGCATTTTCTGATTCGTTTGTTGTTCTGTTTGTTTGCGGAAGATATTGGCTTACTGCCTGAAAAACTTTTCCCAAGATTGCTGGAGCAAACGCGCCGCAACTCAAAAGACTTTGCAGGAGTATTGAGCCAGTTATTCCGTGCCATGAACACGGGCGGGTATTTCGGTTCGGATAAGATATTGCATTTTAATGGCGGACTCTTCGACGATGACCATGTGTTGCAATTGGATAGTGACGCGATGGATATTATTGGCGAGATTGACGGACTGGATTGGGCAGCGATCAAACCCTCCATTTTCGGCACTCTCTTTGAACGCGGACTCGACCCAAGCAAACGTTCCCAACTCGGCGCGCATTGCACCGGCGAAGACGATATTATTTTGATCGTTGAACCGGTATTAATGGCTCCTCTTCGTCGTGAGTGGGAAAAGATAAAAGATGAAGTTCGGAAAATAAAGCGGGAAGAAGAAAAAGAAGTAAAAGGCAAAAAGAAGACTGTCTTGCAAAAGAAAATAAAAGATACTTTGCTGGCTTTTGCAGATAAGATCGCTTCGATAAAAGTATTAGACCCTGCCTGTGGAAGCGCGAACTTCTTATATGTGGCTTTGCGCCTGCTTCTGGATTTGCAAAATGAAGTATTGAACTTCTCCGATGAAATGGGAGCGGGCAGACCGTACATCACCGTGACACCAGCACAACTGTACGGCATTGAGACCAACGAGTATGCCCACGAACTCGCGCAAATGACCATTCAAATTGGCTACATTCAATGGCTGAGAGATAACGGTTATGGCGCACCCGCCGAACCTATTCTGAAACAGACAAAGAATATTATGAAGATGGATGCGATATTGGCTTATGATGAAAGCGGCAAACCTGTAGAACCTGAATGGCCCGAAGCGGACGTCATCATCGGCAACCCGCCGTTTTTGGGTGGTAATAAAATCCGTGCAGAACTCGGAGATAAATATGTGGATGCTCTCTTCAAACTTTATGAAGGGCGTGTACCTGCTTTTGCAGATTTGGTTTGTTACTGGTTTGAAAAAGCGCGCGCCATGATTGAAAGCGGAAGGGCAAAACGTGCTGGCTTACTTGCTACCAATTCAATTCGCGGCGGGGTAAATCGCAAAGTACTTGAAAGAATAAAAGAAACCGGCGATATTTTTTGGGCACAGTCAAACCGAGATTGGGTTTTAGACGGCGCGGCTGTAAATGTTTCTATGATTGGCTTCGATAACGGCACGGAAAAGAGTAAGTCGTTAGACGGAACAACAATTATAAATATTAACTCAGACCTTTCACATCAATCTGACGTGACTACTGCAAAGGTTTTAGCAGAAAATGCTGGCATTTGTTTTTATGGGTCTCAACAAAAAGGGTCTTTTGATATTACATCTACCCAGGCAAAAAAGTTGTTGTCAACTCCAAATCCATTCGGACTTAACACCAGTGATGTAGTAAAACGCTCTGTAAATGGGTTGCAAATTTTACGTGGTGGTGAGGAAAGCTGGGTTATAGATTTCGGAGTAGGTATGCCGATGGAAAAAGCGGCAATGTACGAAGCCCCATTTGAATATGTAAAGCAGGTTGTATATCCTGAAAGAAAAGATCGTTCTGAAAAGATACAGCGTGATTATTGGTGGTTACATGCACGACCTTCTCCAAGATACCGAGAAATTTTGAAAAGTCAGAAACGCTATATAGCAAGTCCCACAACTGCAAAATTCCGTGTCTTTGTTTGGTTAGATGCAAATGTTTTAGCAGATCATGCTGTCGCAGTGTTTGCTCGTGAAGATGATTATTTCCTTGGTGTCTTACAATCTAAAATTCATGTTCTTTGGTCGCTAAAACTTGGTACTTCCCTTGAAGACCGCCCGCGTTACACGCCTTCAACATCTTTTGAAACCTTCCCCTTCCCGTGGCCGCCAAGCCAAGAGCCAAAGAAAGACCCACGCGTGCAGGCAATCAGTCAAGCCGCGCAGGAACTGGTTAAGCAACGGGATCGGTGGCTGAATGCCGAAGGTCTCAGCGAAGCCGAAAAGAAAAAGCGCACCCTCACGAATTTATATAACGCACGTCCCACCTGGCTGGAGTTGGCTCACAAGCGATTGGATGAAGCCGTCTTCGCCGCGTATGGCTGGAAGAGTGATTTGTCCGATGAGGAGATTTTAGAGAGGTTGCTGGCCTTGAATTTGGAGAGGGGGAAGTAATAACCCCCATCCCGTCCTTCCCCCAAATCCAAGAGCGGGATTTAGGGGAAGGTGAATGTACTGTCTATATGAAAATCTAAATTCCGTTCAACGCTGGGTTTTCCTCCCCTAAATACGACATGAAAATTTTTAATTAATATCGGAAGACTTTAACTGTCGTATTTGGGGGAGGTGTCCCGCCTTGCGGGACGGAGGGGGTGGGGCGCCACACGCCATCTCCACGCATGGACAAATAATCAAATCAAAATTTACTTTGCCAAGCAAATCATTTCTGGGGATGGAGATGTCATCTTAACACTTACGATATTTACTTCATCAATTACAAACACTTCCTGCGGCTTACATTTTTTATCCAATTTCGACAAAAAATAATGACCATTATTGAAATAAAGAAACCGCAAACCCTATTGAACAATAATCACCAAGAGCAAGCCTGTTGCCCACAAAAATAGCCATCCCGATTCTAAATAATCAAACAAAGACAACCGAATAAATGATATATCTATTCCAAGAGTTTCAAAATAACCTTGAAAATATGATCGGCCAAACAAATAGCTCAGAGCTGCTAATGCGCTGGAATACGCAAGCAACTGCTTCAATATATCTAGAAACCATGAAAACTTTTCAACACTAGAAGCATTATTCATGTTTATATGCTCAACCATTTATCGACTTAAAAACAAGCGACGTTGCTTGCTCGCAACTGCCACTCATTGTTGATAAGTCATCGAATTCTTAGCTACCCTTCAATCAATTTATTTAGGGCTTTGAAAATCTTCTCAAAGATATCAAGGGTTTTAGAGGGGATATTTTTCTCAATATTATTGATATTTTCTGCGAAATATCTTGCGGGTCTATAATGGTTAAAACTTGCCTTCTCCTTGATTGGCTGGTTCTTGAAATGCTCTTCCATTCTTACAAGAATGCGAGGATTCGAACCCGGAAGATCCTTGGGCTTAAGTTCAAGCTTGTATTCCATGTTCACTAATTGACAATAGAAATCATCGCCAAATACATCTTCTAAATCTGCCTCATCCCGTTTCAAGAAGTCTGCGTAGGTTAATACATTCTGTTTCTTCAACAGCTTTTTCTTGTATAAATTTTCAACTTGTTGACGATCCTTAGTTTGGATATCAATGAGAGTTGCAATCAGCATTCCTTTTTGAGAGCTAAGCATCGAAACATAAGTAGGAACTTTGTCTGCGCCACCAACGGGAGTTATCGTCCATTTCTGACTCAATCCAGTCCTACCTTGTTTTTCCAAGACGCCCGATATGGTTTGCAGCATCAATAAATCCGAAACACCTTCAACCACTAAACTAAATGGCCCAACAAAAAGTGTCTGATAAATTTCATATCCTAACGC
Organism: Anaerolineales bacterium; assembly: GCA_030680795.1. Classification (GTDB taxonomy): domain Bacteria; phylum Chloroflexota; class Anaerolineae; order Anaerolineales; family Villigracilaceae; genus Villigracilis. The sequence continues at coordinate 81,077 of JAUXUL010000012.1, forward strand.
CCCTTGTAAAGGAAAAAGACTATCGTCTGTTGCTTCCAACACATCCGTTATTACTTTCGTTCCACGCTCTTTTTCAGGAAGTTCATCAAGTGTGTCCATTTCACGATCTTGAACAATGCGAACTCGATCAAATCTTTTCGAATCAACCATGAAAGGTGAATGAGTTGTGTATACTACTTGATGAACACCATTTAGTTCTTTTTCCATATAGCGCAATAAATCTTCTTGAGCTTTTCCATGCAAAAACAATCCAGGCTCATCTAATAACAATATTAACGGTTGCTCTTCCTTTTGTTGCTTATCAAACCAAGCAAGAAACGAGAAAAACCAAACAAATCCTCTTGATCGAGTGCCAAGCAAAGTAGAAACCTTGTGTTTCGAATCATAAACTGAGGCCCAAAGATTATTTCCTTGTCTCATTCCCTCTGGGTCACCTGGACGAGCGGGCCTCACGTCAAAGCGTAGTTCAATATGCTTGTTTTGTGACCAGTATTTTAAAATCTTTTTACTTAAGTGATTACTTGCACCTTCAAGCTTATTTACGAGATCTTGCGTGCGAGCAGGATTTAGCAGTTCTTCAAAGTCAATACGAGCAATTTCCAGTAGACCTAATAGTGGGTGATCGTGTTTTTCTAATTTGCCTTGCTTGGATCTAGCAATCAAAGTTTCGAGGTTTTCATGTCCTTTCATCTGGTAATACTCATCAAAATACAAGAACTTTGGCACATAATTTGCTAGGTATTTAATAAAGATATATTGAGCTAAGCTCTTTACACCTATATCTTTAATATTATCTTCAAGTCGCTTTAAATGGTCCGTATTCTCATCGTTAACATTTGCCTTAATTTCTTCTCTTAGCGCGGTTAAGTTTGAGACTTTCAAGAATTTTTCTAAGAGGCGGTCTGGCAATTCAGATTTTTCAATAAGGAATTTAATTGCAACTTCCTCATTTGCCTTTAGATTGATAGTTTGTTTATTTTCATAATTTTTGTTCAGGACGAGCATCCGATCAGCAAGAACGCCTTTACCTAAATCGCTTTCGATCTCGGAAATTTCATCATCTGCTAGGTCGAACTTAACAGAAATTACTGTGGCAGGTTTTCGTTTCCCGGTCTCTACATCTTGTTGATAATCTTCAACATCAGACCTTGGGTAATCATTTGTTACATCAAAATTCCCTTCGTTTTCAATGATAGGGCTTAGACGATATAACGCTTGAAGAATTGCTGTCTTTCCAGCTTCGTTTTTGCCAACCAGGCAGGTAATATCGCCAATTTCAAATTCGTTTGAATCTCGGACTGACTGAAATTCTTGAACATGCACGGTTTTAAGCTTCATTTTTACTTCTCCTTACATAGATATTCAATAATTCAGATTGAGTATAGTGTTCTCTCCAGAGGAAGTCCCCGTTTACTCAAAATATTATTGCATATTTATTAGAAAATTCAACATTTTTAGTGTAAGAGTTTTATTAGAATTTATGTTCTTTATAAACTTTAATTTTTGGCGGACGAGTTTTCTCGTCCGCCAACTTTTCAACTTTCAAACAGTTTCCTACAAAACTGCCCGCTTCATTTACCTTCCCACACGGCGCGAATTTCAGCGTCAATATCTTCCTGTGTAATATTGTATTTTTTTGCTGTAGCGTGCGCATTTTTCAGGGCTTCCTTGAAATCATCCCTGATTTTTTCTTCATTCGGTAAACTGATCTTGAGAAAGCGGACATATGCCAAAACATCTGCCTGCCGTGATTCTGGCAGGGTGGCAACTTCACGCAAAAGAGTTTGTTCAAAAGTGGTCATGCTTCACCTCTACTTCAATTATACAACCTCTTGTTCTGTCAGCAATTCAACTGCTGGCGGAACTATTCATATTAGCACTCACTAAATCCACAAGCATAGCACTTGCGGCAACCTTCCTCGTTCACCACCGCCGCCTCGCCGCACCCGCTCATATTAGCCACCATTTTTGTTTATTTCTGCCGCAATTTTATCTAAAGTAGTCGATCCACTTTTATTTTTCTCTGTTCCGCCTGATGAGACCAACAAAGCAACAACCTCATCATTATCAATAATTTGGACTTCCTCACCCGTTCTCATTACCGAACGAACAAGGTCTCCAGCTTTTGCTTTGAGTTCAAGAACAGTAACTGTTTTCATTTTGTTACTCCATTCTGCAAGCGGGCGAGTTTCCTCGTCCGCCAACTTTTCAACATTCAACCCTTCGACAAGCTCAGGGCAAGCCTTCTAACATTCCGAAAACCCACAAGCATAGCACTCTGGGCGCATTTTGCCCGTGCAACCTTCCTTGTTCACGACCGCCGCTTCGCCGCACTCGGGGGAGGTGTGGAGTCATTTAGTTCTTAAAAATACTCAAAGGCATATAAGCCGAGACAATAAAGTTGGGAGCATCCACGATCTCGCTGATCTTGAGATCCGCGGCGACGCTGCACAGCACGTATGCCTGGCTGCGGGTGATGCCGTAGGTCTTCACCACCCAATCAATCATGTAACGAGCCGCATTTTTGGAGTTCTCCATCAGGTCCGGCCCGTTGGCCGTGGTGACGTGATATCCGCCCGAATCGGACTTGGCCAACGGGCTAGTGGTCTCGAACTGCAATTCCTTGACCGAAATATCCTTGCTAACGTTAAACTTCAACGTGACGGTCATCGGAGATTCGATGCCTGTGCCGCACAATTCTCCATTCCCCTGCCCGCTGTGGCAGTCACCGCAAGCGAACAAGGCTCCATCCACGAACACGGGAAACCATGCAGTAGTGCCCACGCGCAGGTCGCGGATATCCATGTTGCCGCCGAAATTACCGGGGGCAATGGTGGTGATGCGGCCGGGTTCCTGCGGGGCAACGCCCATACATCCACAGAACGGCTCGAAGGGCAGGACGATACCATTCACGCCGAACCTGCACTTCTCGCCTTCGAGTTTCCAATGATGGATGTAGGCGAAATCAAAATCATCGGCGAGCAGGCCGAAGTGCTGTAAGTGTCCGCTCCACGCCCAACCCTTGTGTTTGAAGTCGAGAATCTCCACTTCAAGCGCGTCGCCGGCTTTTGCGCCTTTCACATACACTGACCCGACCAGCGCATGGATCGGGTCGAAATTGATGTTCGCCAACTTCTGATCGTCCCATTCGGGAGTGACCTGTCCACAAGGCTCGGGGCAATCAAAGACCACCGTATCGCCAGGGTTGATCTCCAAACGCGGGGTTACGGAGTTGTCCCAAAAGGGTTGGGTTACGGAACCATCGAGTGTATGTTCTGTCATGTCATATTCTCCTTTTGTTGATGAATGAACTTTTAAGAACGCAGCATGTTCAGGATGAATTGCTCAGTCGGGTTGCCTATTTGCAGGTAGTTCAGATATAAGGCGATAAACAACAGCAGCACGATGACCGCCAGGACGATGTAATCGACTAATTTGAACTTAAGCTCACGGCGATAAGTGCGCGCGCCTATATTATAGTCAAAGCCACGCGAGAGGATGGCCACAGAAATATCCTGTGAACGCTCCAGCGTGGCCACAAAAATTGGCAGCAGCAATGCCGTGAGCACCTGCACGCGGCGGATCAGATTTTTGGGTTGGACATTATAGCCGCGCGCCTTCTGCGCATCCGTTATGATCTCGGTCTGCTTCGATAACAAACCAACTGTGGCAAACCCAAGAGTGAGCGCCATGCCCATCTCCGGTGGGAGTCCGTGCCCGGCGATCTTTTGGATCATATACCCAAGGATCAGCGAAAGCAGGATCACGATCAAGAATCGTGTCACGAGTCCAAATGGCAGTCCGTGGACCTGCTCCGCCTTGGTCAATAAAGCGAACATGAATAGAATCAACGCCATTACCAACGTGGCAGGGATCTCCGAGAGAAAGGTCTTGCTCTGCTCGCGCTTCGTGATTGTCAACGCCAGGTCAACGGGCGGGGTTGTGTATAACATCAAGTGCACTGATAACACCACACTGAAGAAACGGAAGAAGACCGCCATACCACGCACCAGTCCCTGCACTGTGACCGGGATCCAACTCTTGAAGGGAATCAGGTAGAACAGGAAATAGGAGTCCTTTGTAGTAATAAAAAGGATCTGAAACATGGAAAATGTAAAAAATATGACGATCAGGATCCGCAGATTGGTGTTGAGCAGTTTGCGATCGATGGACCGCACCCCGATCGAATATAACGCAATGAATAACAACCCCATAAAGATGGGGTCTATCACGACGATTGCTAGCACTGTCATACCGATAAAGATCAATAACTTGGTGCGGGCATCTAGCCGGTGAAGAAAGGCATGCCCCTTTTGATATTCAATCGCCATGCGAGGCCTCCACTAGTTGCTGGATGTATTGCTCGAGTTGTTCATACTTGATCGTGGTCCCGGGTACGCCGTGTTTGCGCAATTGCAGGGCAAGCTTGGTGATATCCGGTAGGTCAAGCGCATTCGCCTGCATGATCTCGAGATCTGAGATCAGATCCAGAACGGGTCCGTCAAACGATATTTCGCCGCGTTTCATCACCACCGCCCGCCCTGCATACGCAGCGGCGTAATCGACGCGGTGTGTGATCATCATGACCGTGGTACCAAGACCGTTCAAATGCTTTATTATCTCGAAGATCTCCTGGGTCATCTGTGGGTCCTGACCCGTGGTGGGCTCATCGATCACTAATATTTTGGGGTTGAGAGTCAGTACCGAAGCTAGCGCCAGGCGTTGCTTTTGTCCCTTGCCCAGGTCGAAGATCTCGGCCTCGATCAAATCGAGCATATCCACGAGTTCCAGCGCACGATGAACCCGATCGTCGAATTCAGCCGGGGCGATGTGATGCGCCTTCAGACCAAAGGTCATTTCATCGCGCACTTTGAAGGAGACAAATTGATGGTTGGGGTTTTGAAAACAAAAACCAATCTCCTGGGTCAATTCATGCGTCGGAGTGCTGGCGACATCTTTTCCGGACACAATCACGCGGCCTTGCGCGGGCTGTATCAACCCGATGATATGGCGCACCAGCGTTGTCTTCCCCGAACCGTTACGCCCCAAAATGGCGACCAACTCTCCCTGATGGATCGTCAGGTTCACGCCTTTTAATGCAGCATTGTTTCCTTTATAACTATAATGCACATTCTGGAATTCAATGATCGGCGTGGAAGAAGTCTCGCGCGGCGGAGGATCGGTCTGCTTTGTAAAATCGATCACACCCAAATGGTTCCGGCTGTTCAGGTCAGAATAGAATTTTTCAGCGGAAAAGGTTTTCAGGCTCAGGCCAAATTTATCGGCAAGGCGGATGATCCCCGGACGGGTGAAGACGCGGGGGATATCGCCGCCTGCGAGCACTTCATTGACCGTACCGTCACGTACGATTTGTCCCTGATCGAGAACGATGACTCGATCGACCAACGGCAGGACTTCCTCCAAGGAGTGCTCGACGATCACCAGCGTTTTTTTTCGCTGCTTGGCCACCTCAACCAGCACCTGCAGCACGTGAATTCGCCCTTCCGGGTCAAGGTTGGCAAGCGGTTCATCCATCACGTAGATCTCGGGGTGCATGGAATACGTGGCCGCGATCACGCAAGCCTGCTGCTCCCCACCGGACAGATTATGCGGTTCGCGCTCCTCAAAGCCGGCCAAACGTGTGGATTTTAGTGCCTCAGCCACGCGTTGATTGATCTCTGCACGCGGAACGCCCAGGTTCTCCGGGCCGAAAGCCACTTCGTCGATCACACTGCTTGTTACCAGTTGACTCTCTGGGTCCTGGAAAACCATGCCCACCAGAGAGGCCAACCCACCGATGCGCGCACGCTGCGTGTTATACGAGCGCACCGTCACCTGGCCCTTTAATTCCCCTTCATGATAATGAGGCACAAGTCCATTTATGCAACTGCAAAATGTGGTCTTGCCGCTACCGGCCGGGCCGGTCACCAGGATGATCTCCCCGGGCTCGATCTTTACATTAATATCGCGCAGCGCGTATTTATCAGCGCCTGCATAACGAAAGGATACATTTTGAAATTCAATGTCGTAATCCATAATGGCTCATATTAAAAATAGCTTCCAGGTCGCAACCTTTGCATGCGCGACCTGGAAACAACGAAGCATAAAGAAGGTATCAAAAAGTGGTGTTGGTTTACCACAGCGGACGGCGGTAACGCTCTGGCAGTGCGGCCATGATTATTGTCGTCACCGTGGTGGTGAATATCATTTCCGGTATAACCGAGACTTCGAGCACGCCGAGGAAGCCAAAGAAAGTGCCGTTGGCCGGATCCGGATAGAACAACATGATTCCTGCTACGAAGAGCGGGACGACCACCAACACATAATACCCAATGACCTGTAACGCCCACGTCACAAGCGAAATGACCTTGTTCTCACGGAAACGCCAGCTAAAGTTCTTATACATAAATCCGCTGTAAATTCCGCCAACGATATGGGCAAGCAGGCTGGCAAGTGGAATGCCGGGCTCGGCAATGCCTGCCAGGATACCGATTACGATACCGCCGATTGGGCCGGTCAGAGAAGCACCGATGGTGGTGAACACTTCGCGCGGATCTGTAACAACCGGTGTGCCCGGAATCGGAATGGTGATTCCCGCCAGCACGACAGCCAGCGCGGCCCCACCAAAGGCTGCGGCGATTCCAACCTGGCGGGCCGAAAGAATGGGTGCTCGTTCACTTTCAACTTTTGACATTTCATTCTCCTTCTGATTGGGATGATCTTACGAAATTAATAACCCTGATTAGGCAATATAGTTGCAGAGATCAATGTCATTGCGAGCGCCTGTTAAGTTGCCCCTTTGCAATGACATATTTCCAGATCAGCACTCACTAAACCCGCACGCATAGCACTTGCGGCAGCCTTCTTCATTCACCACCGCCGCTTCGCCGCAATCGGGACACAGGTCGCCGATCTTCATGGCTCGCGCGGCTTCGTTCTCGATGGTATGTCCACTGCCGTTTCCACCATTGGATTTCTCCTCGACTGCGACTGCCATACCGGATTTCTCGCGCAGATATTGATCCAACACCTGCCCAATACCGTCCGGCAGGGATCGTACGCGGTTAATGCCAAAGCCCAGCGAACGTCCTCCGCCGATGCCGATGAGTTGAAGGACAATTTCGCGCATACGGTCCACTGGCACGATGGGCGAAGCCATACGTAAAATATAGGAGATCAGCCGTCCGATCGCTTCCGAGACAGCAGCGGTCTCGGAGCCGGCTTTGGCCGTATTCACAAAGGCTTCAAATGGTTGAGTCCCGCCGTTCTCGTTGATGGTAATGAAAGCTTTTCCGGCGGGAGTCTCGATGTTGAACGTGCGACCGGTCAACGCTTTGGGGCGCGGCTTCTTTGTCCCGTGCCACATTGTCCCCTTGTGGGAGATGTCTGGTTGAGCAGGAGCAGCTTCAAGCGCGGGTTGCGGCGTCTTCTTATCCGCAGTGGCTTTTGTTTCCAAAACAACGATATCGCGTGAGCCAGTCACGTACACGGTAATCCCCTTGCAACCGAGTTCCCAGGCCATCATGTAGGCTTTGGCAACATCTTCTTCGGTGGCATTCTCATGGAAGTTGACGGTCTTCGAAAGCGAGTTATCCACAAATGCCTGGAGCGCGCCCTGCATAAGAACATGCTCCTCGGCGGAAATATCGGCAGAGACAACAAAGGTATCGCGCACGGATTGCGGAATTTCAGCGATGTTCCGGCAGGTGCCTTCGTTCATCACCCGCTCGACAATTTCCTGGCGCTTCTCTTCACCCAGCCCAAGTTTCTTCAAGGCTTCATCGAAGCGCGGACTTGCGTATGCAAGTTTTAGATCCTTGCCATTATCGTTGACGTGGCGGATATAGGCGAGCGCGAAGACGGGTTCACAGCCATAGCCCTCACAACCTGCGACGGTTGCGATGGTGCCTGTCGGAGCGACGGTGGTCTGCGCGGCGTTGCGAATACCGTGATTTTTAATTCCGCTGAGGATCGCTTCCCACTTAACCTCGGGCCTGTTCCAGTTATTCTGATACTTTGTCAGCGATTTGGGCGCCTGCCATTTGATATCGTCCATATCATAGATCGAGCCTTCGATGGCAGGGAATGGTCCGCGTTCTTTGGCGAGTTCAACGCTGGTCTTCATCGAGTGATAGCGGACGAACTCCATGATCTGCGCGCCGAACTCCTGGCCTTCCTGCGAGCCGTAACGCACGCCCACGTGATACATCAAGTCGGCTAGTCCCATAATGCCGAGACCAATACGGCGCGCGCGATGTGCGGCTTCTGTCAATTGCGGAACAGCGGGGACATACGCATTCGCCTCCACCACATCATCCAGGAAGCGCGTGGAGGTCACAACACTCTGGCGCAAAGTTTCCCAATCCACTGTGTTATTCGGTCCGCAGTGCTCGTTGAGATTCACAGAACCGAGACAGCAGTTTTCGTACGGACCTAAAAATTGTTCTCCGCACGGATTTGTCGCTTCCAATGGATACAAATGCGGAACAGGATTTGCACGATTAGCAGTGTCCAAAAACAACACACCAGGCTCGCCGTTATGATGCGCCTGTTTCACAATATTATTGAATAACTCACGCGCGTTGACTTTTCGATAGGTATTAATCGTGATCCCCGCAGCTTCGGCTTGCTCCAGCGTGCCGTTGAATCCTTTTTGTTTCATTTCTTTCATATCAGGGAAACGCAAAGCCCATTCTTTATCTTCCTTCACCGCCAGCATGAAAGCATCGGTAATCCCGACGGAAATATTAAAGTTAGTGATTTGATTCTCGTTGATCTTGCAAGTGATGAAATCTTCCACATCTGGATGATCCACGCGCAAGACCGCCATATTGGCTCCGCGGCGTGTGTTGTGTGTGACCATACCATAAGCAAGATAGGTGTGATTGTCAGCAACTTCCAAGTCCAGCGTGAGGGATTTGCCTGCTTCTTCCACGCCGCGAACTTCCACAAACCAGTAACCTTCCACAGATGGCGCATTCTCAAAGGCTTCGGGATAATCCTGTTTTAATAGGTCATAACCTGAACGAGTCAAATTACGCTCATCGCGTAAATAACGCAACACTTTGCGGCGCAGATTTGGTTCAGTTGCGCGGAAATTAATATTTCTACCGCGTCCTTTCTTATCAATTTGCCCAAGGGTTATCTCTTCCAAAATCGGTTGAAGCCAATAACTTGCATTTGGCAAAACATAGGATGTCTCGCGGCGTAGATCACTCTCCCATGAATAAGCAGATACAAAGCGCGAACGTTGGTTGCAGCCGATCTTTTCGCGCCACGCCTGCAAGCCAACCGTGGATGTGATCTTTACATAGTATGTATCCGAATCACCCCAACGATCCAGCCCTGCGGAAACAGTCCGCATTTGCACAGGGCAGCCTAGACCAATCAATAAAGTGGAAACTTCACGCGTCAAACGCGCAGAGGATGTTCCGAGATTGGGATAGCCATGCGTTAAAGTACCGTCCGCTTCAAATAGACCGCGCAGATACGCGCCCACAATATTTTGCGGAGACTGACGGATCAAACGCGGAACAGATACATCACGGCTTCCTTGTTTCTCCAAACCGTTCAACAATAATAATTCCTTGATCGCGCGGTTGTCCATAACGAAAGTTACAGAACGATCATTCGGCTTTTGCATTTTATGAACGTTTACATTAAAGAGCCTCTCCAACATTGCAGGCATTTCTTCCATAAGATAGGAAGAGTGAGCCACGCTGACTCCCACACGATGGTCATCATCACCTTTTGCCATAAATCCATCGCCAGCAAGATAGCCCAAGAAGAACGCAAATTCTTCATCCAGAATAGATGGAAGTTCAGGCATGACCTGATTTCCATGTTTCTGTGTCGGCTTCTTCAATACCTGTAATTTACCCGCATGTTCACCCAAACAGACAAGAATCCAGTCACCTTGCGCCACATCCTGTATCTCGCGCCACTGTGGACCGTTATCGGTCATCACTTTAACTTTATGATTCGGCGTACCTGTAATGCTTAATCCCTCGCGGGTATGCACGCGCAAAACATCGGCAACACCGTTGTTATATCCACGCGGAGAATCCTTCACACCTTCATCAGTAGGAACAGAAAGTTGATGTTCCTGCCAGCCAGAGATTTCTGAATTCACAATTTCATCAAGGCGCAAGAGACCCTTGTTTGTAAACACCAATGTATCGGGCAAAAGACAACCGCCCTGCGCGATCTCCCCAAAGGCATGATCATATACTTTCAAGAAGCCAACGGGTCCGGTTGCCTGTCCCGCGGAGGTGAGCACCATCGAACCACGCGGGCGCAAACGTGAAAAGGAGAATCCATTTCCGCCGCCTGTCTGCTGGATCAATGCGGCGTCGCGTAAAGTTTGGAAGATGCCCGCGCTATCACGTCCCATGTCATCGGTGATCGGGAGAACAAAACATGCGGCCAGCTGCCCAAGGGGAGTCCCTGCGCCTGTAAAGGTTGGAGAGTTCGGGAAAAACTTTTTGCTGGATAATAAATGGTAATACTCAACCGTGCGCTTCTGAACTTCCGCGCCCCATTGTTCTTCCACCTTCGCAACGTGATATGCCACACGCCAGAACATCTCCTCCACATTCTCGGCCGGCTTGCCATCGTCACCGCGGCGAACGTAACGCTTCATCAACACCTGACGCGCGTTATCTGTGAGGGCGGCCTTCGGCATTCCCTTGGCAATGGGCGGCGTGGGCAGCAGACCATTTTTCACTTTCGGTTCAGCAGATTTTGTAACCATTTGGTACTCTCCTATAAAATTTGGTGTATTGAACAAAACAGGCAAAGATGGGTCTCCGCCAGCAACGGAGACATCCTTGCCTGAAAATTAATCCTCGAGTAACTTATCTATTTCAGTACGGATGGACTTGAGGTCATCCAATCCCAAATACACGATCGCATAACGGACATAAGCAATCTGGTCCACTTCCTTCAAGGTAGCTATGACAAGATCCCCCACGACGCGCGAGGAAACTTCGGCTTTACCCAACTTTGTCAGTTGAGTCTCCACCTGTCCGATAACGCGCTCGATATCCGCCGCAGAGACTGGGCGCTTGGCACACGAAATGCGGATGCCGCGCGCCAGTTTCTCACGGTCAAACTCCTCCCGCGCGCCATCCTGCTTGATGATGAGCGGCGTAGCCATGATGGGACGTTCATAACTGCTAAAGCGCTGCCTGCACTTCAAACATTCGCGGCGGCGGCGAATACCCCCGTGGCTGTCGTGGGATGTATCCAAAACCTTGGAATCATGATGTTTGCAATACGGGCAACGCATCCGAAGAGTGCTCCATTCTTAGAACAAATGTTATAGCCATATATGGGCAGTATAATCTTATATCCCCGTATATATGGTCAAAGTGTTTGGCATTTTAGCATCAACCCAAGGCATTGGCAAGGGATGAAAGGTATGCGCGAATCTTAAAATATTGCAGACATTTCCCCGCTTCGGTCTTAAATTATTTTCAACTTCAAGGTGAAAGGGATAAAATTGAAACATGAATAACACGCCGCTTCCCGCTGGACTCCGAACCTGGTTCGTGATCCATTTTGCAGTTGACCTGCTCGTCGGCATTCCCCTGCTCTTCTTCCCTGAAGTCATTATGCCAATCATCGGCTGGGAAACAATTGACCCGATTACATCGCGCATCGTTGGCGCAGCATTGATGGGCATCGGCATTGAGTCCTGGCTTGGCAGAGATGCAAGTATTGAAGTGTATCGCGCGATGTTGAATCTAAAAGTCATTTGGTCAAGCAGCGCGATCATCGGTATCGCGCTTGGCTTGTGGATGGGCGGCGGAAAGGCAGGCTGGTTATTTTTATTCATCTTTGTTATTTTTTGGTTCATTTGGATTTCTTACTGGATTGTGATCGAGCGGCAGAAACGTCAGGGCAGGGAAAAGTAAATTTAACAAAAGCAGGTCAAAGGTGGGAAAGAAGCGCAAAGTCCGCTTTGACAAATCCCCCCTGCCCTGCTATACTCATCTTAATTAAGTTGACTTTCACTGTCGCAATGTCGGCAGTTTGTTTGAGAACAATCGCAACGTGGCACGTACCTTCCCCTCGCGAGCAAGTTAGCAGGGGTCTTTTTTTATGCAAAGCTCGTTGATCGCTTTCCCCGCATCCTAAAAATCGACCTTACCCGCCCATGGCGGTTTAATCATTATTTAATTTAATAAAGGAAAACAATAAAAACATGAGTAAGAAAAATAAATTAAGAATTATCCCGCTCGGGGGGCTCGGCGAAGTGGGCAAGAACATGATGGCCTATGAGTTCGGAGGCGACATCATTGTAGTGGACGCTGGCATTATGTTCCCCAGGAACGACATGCTCGGCGTGGATTACATCATCCCAGACTACGAGTATCTCAAGAAAAGAGCCGACCGAGTGCTGGGGATTTTCATCACGCATGGGCACGAAGACCATATCGGCGCGATCCAGCATGTGATCGCGGATATTCCTGCGCCGATCCATGCCACACCGCTCACACGCGGGCTGATCGAAGGCAAGTTACTGCGAAATAATTCAAAGCACAATGCCCAGATCAAAACCATACAGGCCGGTGAATCGAACAAGCTCGGTCCTTTCACGATCGAATATTTCCATGTCAGCCATTCGATCCCCGATGCAGTCGGGCTTGGCATTACCACGCCTGCGGGACTGGTTATTCACATGAGCGATTTCAAATTCGACCACACTCCCGTGGACAGCTGGCCTACAGATTTTGCAAAACTGGCAGAGTTCTCCACTCGCGGCGTTGACCTGCTGCTTTCCGATTCAACCAATGCAGAACGCCCAGGCTGGACTCCTTCCGAGTCTTTGATCGGGCCTGCCTTTGACAAGGTATTTGCGGAAGCAAAAGGGCGTGTCATCGTAGCCACATTCGCTTCATTGATCTCCCGCGTTCAACAAGTGGCAGATGCCGCCGCCAAACACGGGCGCAAAATGACATTCGCAGGCCCCAGCATGGTGGACAACGTAAAGATCGCCCGCAGGATGAAATATCTGGACATTCCAGATGAGCTGATCGTGCCGATTGACCAGGCCTTGCAAATGCAAGACCATAAAGTCGCCATTATGTGCACAGGCTCGCAGGGCGAACCTTCGTCCATTGTTGGGCGGTTATCGGCTGGCACGAACCGTCAATTCGACCTGAAACCAAACGACACGGTTGTGCTTTCATCACACCCCATCCCTGGCAATGAAGAGACCGTCAGCAAAACCATCAACCGCCTCCTGCGCCGCGGCGCGAAGGTTGTTGATGACAGCGTCGCGCCCATCCATGTTTCCGGTCACGCCGCGCAGGAAGAGCAAAAACTGCTCATCAACCTTGTGCGCCCAAAACATTTCATGCCGATTCACGGTGAATTACGCATGCTGAAACGCCACGCTGAGCTTGCAAAACAAATGGGCATTGACGAAAAAAACATCGTCGTTGTTGAGAACGGACAAATCGTTGAACTCGTCGGCAATAAAGTACAACTTGGCGAACGAATTCCAGGCGATTATATATTTGTCACTGGAGAATCCATCGGCGATATAGACCACGATGTGATGCGCGAACGCAGCCAGCTTGCGCGCAATGGTATTCTGATAATTGACATCAGCGTGGATAAATTAACAGGCCGCCTGCTGCAGGACCCCGAAATTATCACCCGCGGTTTCGTCTCGCCGGAAGACGCTGAAGAACTTCTCCCCGAGGTTCAAAAACGCGTAATGAATGTCGTCCATGACGGAAAACTGGATGATGAAAAAGACATTGTCAATGCGGTAAAAAGTTACCTGCACCAGGAAACAAAACGCAGGCCGATGGTCTTCGTTACATTGAGCAAATCATAATGATGTAGGGACACGGCGATGCTGTGTCCCTACAATTTTTTTGCGATCTGCCGATCGACCTTGCCCATCGGGTAATCATCGAGTTCAGTCACGCGCACCCATTTTAGGTTTATCTTTTTGGGGATCGAGACAGACCGACAGCGAAAGGTATGGACGGTCACTTTGAAATGAGTGTACGCATGTTGGATGACACCCAGCGCCTCTTTCCTCCTGACCGTTAACCTGTATGCGGCGTTAAGGGCTTTTACCAACTCTTTGGCAGGATCGTCGTTGACTCTCCCGTTTGGGAATTCCCACATCCCGCCCAGTAGTCCATCCGTAGGTCGCTGACTTAGCAGCACGCTTCCTCGTTCAATAATCACCCCCGCCGCATGGATATAATGCGGTCTTTTCTTTTTAGGCTTCAAGACAGGACGTAACTCCTGCGTCCCATTTTCACGCGCCTTGCAGATCGCCATTAATGGACACAGCAAACAGCCCGGATTCTTCGGCAAACAGAGGGTTGCGCCTAAATCCATCAGCGCCTGGTTGTAATCGCCAGCTTTTCCTTTGGGCAAATTTTGCGCGGCATATTCCCACAACATTCTTTCGCCCGCCGGAGAATCCGCAGAGTCAGTTAGATCGTACAAACGGGAAAACACACGCCGCAGGTTGCCATCGAGGGTCGGCTCGTCCATCTTGAATGCAATGGATGCAATCGCCCCAACCGTGTAACGGCCGATCCCTGGCAGGCTTCGCAGATCATCCAGATCACGAGGCAGCTCGCCATTGAATTTTTCCGCGACGATTTTGGCGGCTTTGTGTAAATTACGCGCGCGGCTGTAATAACCAAGCCCCTCCCAGGCGTTTAGCACATCCTGTTCAGAAGCTTTTGCCAATGCTTTCACATCGGGAAATAATTTCAGCCAATTTTCAAAATATGGAATGACCGTTTCCACCCGCGTTTGCTGGAGCATGATCTCAGAGACCCAGACCGCATACGGATCTGGATGGCCGCGCCAGGGCATTGTCCGCCTGTGTTTGCGATACCAATTGAGGAGAGAGCGGGAGAGTTTGGTCATCAGTTGCAAAGTTGGGAGAGGGGCGCGCTTTGAAAGGATTTGTCCCCAAAGTTAATCACACGGACATCAAGATAACCGTCAATTTCGCAGGCCAGCAGGACCGCATCCGCGCCTTGTGGAAAATCCAGCAAGGTCCTTGTGGCAAAGATCAGATTATGGGAATTGTCATTGATCAGGATAAAACCGATGCGCGCAAAATCCCTTTCTGCATACGCGGGCCAGGGATTCGCCGAAGCAAGCCCTTCGTTGCGGCGATACATACGCGGATACAAGAGGCGTCCTTCCATAATGACGCTATCGGGCTGCAAAAGAAAAGATTGGATTTCTTCGCGGTCAAATCCATTTGATGCCAATTTTGCGATCAAGTTATCCTGGGAAGATGTGTAGCGAGGTTGGGCGACTCCCTTGGCAAGCCAGGGACGCGCGCCAATAAAAATGAATGCAAGAAGAATGAGGACATATTTGAAACTAAATTTATATTTTTTTGCAGACAGCGAGCTGTCTGAGTCCAGAATGGCTGGTTCCAGAGTGGCCGACTCCAGAATTGTGGATTTCGCGCCAAGCAAAAGGGCAAGTCCGCCAAAAATTTCAACTGCGCCAATTGCAAAATAAAAATAGATAACCCAATCCACCGGCAGGTTGTAACGCCAACTGGAAAAGCGTGAAATGCCATTGGCCAACGCATATCCCAAATTGAAAGCCAGCGGCACAAGCCCGATCCATTTCAAACGATGCCATGCCGCGCCAAATCCAACCGCCAAAACGCCAAGATAAATAATGACCAGCGCAAGGTTATACCACTCAAGCGAACCATCCCAACTCACCCAATACAGGTTGACAGGGGCCAGCAAACCGTCAAAACCTTTTATCAGGGGTAGCGCAAGCAGGCCGCCAATCTCCGTATTCAAAAAGTGAGCGGTAATAAATTTGGCCACATAAGCGGGATTCTCAAGGGTAAACGAGAGGATGCGCTGACCTGCACTTTCCTTTTGAGGGTCAAACTGACTTAGGTCTAAATTCCCTGTAAGGAAATATTGACTGTAGATGATCGCCACCTGTTTTGGGTCGTCAAATGAAAATTGACCTGCAATTGTGTAATTATGGGTCAGCCACGGCAAAACAGTGAGCGCCATCATCAAGGCAAAGACAGTGCCAGCCATGATCCACTCTTTGGTTTTGCGTTGATAGGCAAACCATGCCAAAATAAACAGGACAGGCAATATCAGCAATGATTGGCTGCGAAACAGCGATAGCAGACCAAATGCCCCGCCCGCCACGAGCGTGGACTTGAAATCGCGTCTCTCCAGCCACCAGATGGCAACAAGACACATCAGGGCGATTCCCATTGCTGTGGGGAAATCTGTGGTGAACATTTTTGAATTTGCCACGCGTGTATTGGATGAGATCCACAACCCCACTAATTCACGAAAAATGGCGAACAAGGCAACGGTCACCCCGGCGGCGGGAGAGTGCAGCTTTTTCGCAAGAAAATATAATGCTACGGGAAAAAATGCCAGCACGAGGGTCTGCGCGGCGATGATGGCGGGATAATTCTGCCCGAAGATCAAATGCAATAGCGCGAGAAAAACTACATAGAGCGGGCGCGGTGGAATACCGCCGAAATAATCTGTGCCGATCAATAAACTTTGGGAAAGGTAATCATAAAAACCCGCATCCGAGTATGGAAATGGGATATTCGCGGGCGGTGAAATGGGGGCGTAAAAACTGCTCGCCAGCACATCCAACGGAACACTGAGCCAGAGAATTAGGGCAATGATGTAGAGTGCGAGGGGGATTATAAATATCGTAATTTGTAATTCGTAATTCGTAATTTTTGATGCTGTTAGCAGAGTGATGAAACCTGCGAGAATTGCAACCACAAA
>JAUXUL010000015.1 GCA_030680795.1 Anaerolineales bacterium
ATCTTACCACCGGTCAAATTGCAAATCCGCATGTGGTGATTTGTGTTCCCGAGTCACTTGGCTGGCCTGACGGCATGACCTCCGACACGGATGGCTATTTGTGGATCGCAATGTGGGGCGGGGCGCAGGTGACAAAGTGGAATCCGAATTCAGGCAAATTGCTGGAGCAGGTTTCCATCCCTGCCTTGCATACATCCTCCTGTGTTTTTGGCGGCAGGGATATGAACGAGTTGTACGTCACATCTGCGCGCGTGGGGATGAGCGCAGCAGACTTAAAAAAATATCCATTTTCAGGCGGGTTGTTTAAAGTAATTACAAGCGTAGTCGGCATGCAGACATTTGAGTTTGGATAAAAAATATCAAACCCTAAAGGTCTTTTTGGAGAACCAGAAGGCAGCTTGCATAGGTGTTTTTTTGAAATACTTGTTCAATATGCAAAGAAGACCTTTAGGGTTTTTGCCAGTTTTCCCCTATAAAATTGTTCCTATAGGCGCGCTCGGCCGCATTGTTAAGAAGTTCAACGTGTCGCTTCCTTTTGCTTTTATTTTTATGGAGTAACCAAAGTAAGTTGATCAATGGGCACGGAAAGTTGAACCAGAGTTGAATATAACCAGGCGGTCTGGCCGGGCAGTTCCGGGATTTCAACCAGAATCCACACGTCATCTTCTGTTTTTCCGAGGGCAATTGTGGTTGATTGAACAGCAAGAATTCCCACTTCAGGAGCGTTCAAATCCGGTGCGTTTCGCAGATTAACACCGCTTGGGCCTGGATTAGTGACGGTAACTACGGGTGCAATTGTCGGCGAGATTAGAGCCGCGTTCGTATCAGGTGTGGCCAGGTCTGAAATGGGCGATGGGGGAATTGTGAGGGTGAGTCCAAGCAGGCGCGCAAGTTCAATATCATATTGTGTATGCAGTTCACGAGATTGTAAAATGCCCGTGTCAACCAAATTAATATCTGAATTGCTCATGAAAGCCATCAACGTTTGCACCACGACCGTCATGTGCGCGGCCTGTAATTTTTTCAGGCCTTGCAGGCAGGCGGGCACCGCCTGGTCTTCCGCATTGCGGAGGATGCGCTGCATCTCCGGGATGAGCACAACCAGCTGTGCTTGAGGGGTGTTCGACGCGAGCGATGAATAATCATCAAACTCACGCATCAGATTATGGATCCTGGCCGCTTGCGCGGGCAGGTTCTCGGATGAACACAAGTCCGGCGTGGCTGTGATTGTTGGAGGCTCTGTTGCAGCAGGAGTTGCAGCAGGAGTTGCATCCTTGCCACAAGCTGCGACGAGCAATGAAATAGTAAGGACAAGCAGGAGCAGGATTCGTTTCATGTTCGGTCCTATTCAAAAAATGAGAGGGACGGAGTTAATCCGTCCCTCTTTGTTAGATTTGGAGATATGCCGCAACTTGTAAGCGCGACATAACAGGTTACGGAGTGACCAGCACAAAGGTGCCGGTGAAGTTCACCGTCGCCACCACGTGTCCATCAGAGGTGACTGTCGCCGGCACTACTTCCCAGTCCCCGAGTCCGCCGTTGAGCGCCGGATTCCAGTAGAGTATGGAGAACGTCTGCCCCGCAGCAAACGATGACGGTATCACAAACGACACCTCCATCGTCGTGCCGGCCGGCAGTGTGGTGACCGCTGTCCCGCCGTTCATCACGTCCACCTTCATCGCGCTGACAAACGTGTTGCCGCTCGGCACGGTGGCAGGCAGCGAAGTTTCGTCTTCGGCAGTGACGCTGGCGGTCGTGCCCACACCGGAGTCAATCGAAACCTGATTGCCACCAGGCAACTGCAGCGTGGTCGAAGCCGTGGTGTTCAGCGCCACCTGTTCACCGCCCGTCACCGGGATCAGTAGTGGTGAGAGAGTCGTCCCGCTGATAGTGGTCGTACCGTCGTGGGGCGTCGGATCGCCGTTGGGTGTCAGATCGCATGCATTGCCCAACCCATCACTGTCGAAATCAACCTGATCAGCGTTGGCAACTGTCGGGCAGTTGTCCACTGCGTTGTCCACGCCATCTCCGTCAGTATCGCCGTTGGGCGTCGTATCGCAAGCATTGCCCAATCCGTCACCATCAGTGTCAGCTTGATTGGCGTTGGCGGCGGTCGGGCAGTTGTCCACTGCGTTGTCCACGCCATCTCCGTCAGTATCGCCGTTGGGTGTCAGATCGCAAGCATTGCCCAATCCGTCGCCGTCGGAGTTAGTTTGATCGGCATTGGCGGCGGTCGCGCAGTTGTCGGTCGCGTCTTGAATCCCGTCGCCGTCGGTATCGGTCTGGCCGACAGGGACGGTAAGCCATGGCGTGTAGTCTACTTGTGCACTCACCGTGTCGCACCCCGGTTGGCCGGGGCCGGCGGCGCAACCCCACCAGTTGTTCTCGGCGTCGAGCGGGCCTCCGGTGGCATTCGAGTCAATGCTGATACCATATTGCGTGTTACCCTGGAACTCGTTGTTGTAGATGCTGCCTCCCGGTACCGCCCAGGGTCCGCCGTAGTCTCCGCCGGCACTGCCGCCGTAGACAAAGATGCCTTGATAGTTGTCGGTGAAGACGTTGTCATGCACGTCTAGCGTGCCAACATCCCATAGTTGGATTGCTTGCCCGTCACCCCAAATGCCCTGGGCGACATGGGTAATTGTGTTGTCGTAAACGTTGGCCTGTTCAGCGTGGTTGATCTCTATGGCAGCCCATTGATCGTCTGTTCCAGGGACATTGCCGCCAATGCCATTCCAGTTATTGCCGTATACATTCACTAGCGTAGTTCTGTTGGGAGTATGTCCGCGCAGAGCTATGGATCCGTCAACGTCGTGAATGTTATTGTTGGCGAAAGTTACTGTAGTGAGCGGAAGGCCATTTCCACCCCACGGGCTGTAATCCGAGCTCGAATCGATATCCATCACCGCAAAGCCGTAGATGTTCTTGAACTCGGTGTTGGTGATGGAGAACGACCCGCCGAACAGATTGCCCGAGATCCCATGCCGGTCATCAACACCCTCACCATCCAATACACTATTGTCCATGCTAAAGTTGTTGATCGCGGCAGTATTGGCGTTCCAGAAGATCCGCTCATTCGTTGGACGAGCTGTACCTTGGAAATAGAGGTTTTCTAAGGTGATCCCGTTGATGGGTATCGTGTTAGCGAACTTGATTCCACCGTCGATGACTGGCCGATCCGCGGGATCTCCGGAGATGGTGAGATTACCGGGCGTCGTGTTATCAAACGTGACGGTCTCGTTGTACGTTCCCGCCGCGACATTAATCGTGTCGCCTTCACTGGCGGCATTAATGGCGCCCTGGATTGTGCCATAGATTGTTGGCCGGAGGGAGTTATCGGGGTACTTAACGGTGACGGCGCGGTCAAAGGTGTTGCTAGTCAATACGTCGCTAATAGCAGTGTCAGGGATACCCCCGACCGCTGCGTAAAGGCTCACCTGGTTACGGTTATTAGTGAATGTATTCCCGGTGACCGTTGTCGTGCCTGGCAGATACACAGCGTAATAGTTGCTGTACCCGGTGAAGGTGTTGTCCTGGACGAATACCTTGCTTCCGTCATACCCGGCGCCCTCGAAATAAATGCCCATGGGACGCATGGGATTTCCACTTTGATTCAGACCAGGCGAAGGAGGATAAACAGCGTCAAAGTCGTTGTTTTTGATTATCAGATTGGCGCTGCCGGTTGCGTTCGTATAAACTTCAATGGTAAAGACATACCCCGCAGTCTTGAAGTAGCCAGGGATGGCGCCATTCGCCATCGTATTATAGGAGATTTCACCTTCTACAGCACCTCCTTCTAACGTCACTGGACCAAACTGATAGTGCACTTCCTGAAAGTTGTTGTTTGTGATTAGAAAGCCTGTTTCGGTGGGCCGAATCGCACCGCGCAGCCACTCTCCTGTGAACAAACTGTTCTGCACCACCAGTCCGGTTCCGCTAGACAGGATGGCGCTCCGACCACCATCAAAAGCAACATTGTCAATGGTCAGTTTATTCGTCGGTGAATACCCGCCTCCGTGAGCAATAACGTAGCCACCCAAAGGCGTAGTAGGGGTTACAGGAAGTAACGTCTCATACCCAACCGTCATGTCGGAGATGGTCACATCGCTGGCCGCAGTTATATCAAATACATTGTCGTATGTGCCGGGCGTCCCGGCGCGCTGGACTATTGTATCCTCCCGGCCAGCGCCCTGAATGGTCAGGGATTTATCAATAGTTATTGCACCTGCCCAAACATACGTCCCCGCCGCCACGTTGACCGTGCCGCCTGGCGACGCGAGCAGAATGCCGTCTTGGATCTTAGCGCCGGCATTTACATTAACAAGAGGAGCAAAAATGTTACTCGATCCAGTGACACTCGCTCCGTTATTAAGCGTAAAACTGGTCGTTGTCGCGCCAGCGCCTAAACCAGTGAGTACTAATTGTTTAGCGATTATTACGTTTTCGTTGTACGTCCCCGCCTCCACATTGACCGTTTCGCCCGCAAAGGCGAAGTCAATGGCCGCCTGTATCGGAGTGGTTGAAACCGTACAGGTATTATTTGCATCAACTGGCTGGCCAGTACAATCTGTCAAGAAGCGGTGGGTGACACCCGCGCGCACAATATATGGATCGAGGGCGGTCAATGCTTCTGCCGCCTCCTGCGATGCCATCGGAATCGGGTTGCCGTCCGCATCCACCAGCACCGCATTCGCCTCGGCCAGCGCCGCGACCACGTCACTCACTGATTCTGTCGGCGGCGCGACTTCAACTACCGGCTCTTCCGTCGGCGCTGCATCCACAACGGGAACATCCGTTGGCGCAACTTCCACTACCGGCTCTTCTGTCGGCGCGAGGTCCACTACCGGCTCTTCTGTCGGCGCGACATCCATAACAGGGACTTCCGTCGGCGCGACATCCACAACGGGGGCTTCCGTCGGCGCGAGGTCCACTACCGGCTCTTCCGTCGGCGCTGCATCCACTACCGGCTCTTCCGTCGGCGCGACATCCACAACGGGGGCTTCTGTCGGCGGAGGCGCGACGTCATCGGCGAGGGCCGCAAACGGCATGACCGCCGCGACCAGCAAGGCCAGCACTACGGCCATTGAAAGGACAGTCAATCTTTTTTGCTTGAACATATCATTTCTCCTTATTGGGTTTGAAGCGCGCTGCGATAGAACATGCCCGCGCTCTGGATACCAATAAGATTTACATGTCCGATAAAAATTGAATTAATATTTTTACACGGCTGCACTTTGGGTCGGGAAAGTCCCGTGTTCGGGACGCTGAAAACGCAGACGAACACAGATTTTTAAGTGCAATTGTTTGAATAATCAAAAAGAATCAGCGTTTTCAACGCTTGTCCTGAGCTTGTCGAAGGGTTCATGGGTATAGCGCAAAACTGTCGGGGCAAACTCCAGCCGCCGTCCTTTACGAAGTACCCTGTGGGCGGCGGCGTTTTGCGAGTAAACCCTGCGCCGAGGCTTGTACTGAGCCTGTCGAAATAACGGCGCAGGAAGCACCTCAAGGAAAAATTACCGATACTATTGCGCTATACCCAGCGTTCACACCTGCCCTCCCGAAAAAGCGTCGGGACGATGTGGCGGGCGGTGCCAGGGTCTGCGTCCCAATTTTAAGAGTGGCGTTGCCAGCGTTTCATGCGAAACATCTTACTACATGATGTCATAATGCTTTGACACCCCCTAGTATATACAAATGACAAAATGTGTCAAGGGGTTATGACAAGCTCGTTATAACCTTATTTCATCTTTTATGACAAAATGACAAAGACTATGGACACTAAATTTTCAGACTGGCTTCTTGAACAAATGCGTAAGTACGACTGGTCTCAATCTGACCTCGCTCGCACTTCGGGTCTCACGCGACAATCTATTAGTTATTACCTAAGTGACAAGTCAAAACAGCCTGATGAGTTCGCACTTCAAAAGATTGCCAAAGCTTT
Organism: Anaerolineales bacterium; assembly: GCA_030680795.1. GTDB lineage: Bacteria > Chloroflexota > Anaerolineae > Anaerolineales > Villigracilaceae > Villigracilis. Next base: position 5,942 of record JAUXUL010000015.1, read on the forward strand.
CAAACTCCCCCTCGAAGAAGTCTATCGCGCCGCCGGCCTGCTTCCCCCCGAACCCGTCGAAACAAAACTCATCCGTCAGATCACCCACCTCACCTACCAACTCCCGCCCGAAGAACAACAAGATATCCTCGAATTCATCAAACTCCGTCTGCGCCTCTCGGAACAGCGTGGAAAATATGAACCCAAAAAACCTTCAAAGCACACTGGCTCGGCTAAATAAGGTTGACCTCTGTCTCCCCCTCATCTATGCCCGCCGGCAACCTCCTCATCGTCGCCCTCGCCCTCCTTCCCCTCAGGTGGTCGAGCGATGTCCTGAGCGTGTCGAAGGGTAGAGCGGATGTTCGTCCCGCTCGTATCGAGACTCACAGCCCCCGCTATCATTGGGCGAAATAAAGTAGAGGAGGGATATACGCTGTTAGCCCCCTTTCCAGACAAGCGAAAGCGATAAAAAAAGAACCTATGGTAATGTAGTTTTGATTTGTGGTTTATTGAGCGCTATAAATTTAGCTTTTCCCCATTTTCCCGCAACCAGTTCCTTTGTTTTTTATAGTCAGGATAAATAGCCTCGACAGACTTCCAGAATTTAATGGAATGGTCTTTCACGCGCAGGTGAGCAAGTTCATGCGCGACGACATAATCGATCACGTCCAGCGGGGCCATTACCAGACGCCATGCGAAATTAAGGGTGCCATTTGGACTGCATGATCCCCAGCGTGTTCTTGCAGAGGTGATTTTTACTTGTCTGAGTGTGAAGTTGTATTGCTTTGCATATTTCTCAACGCGTTCAGAGATGATCTCATAAGCGCGTTCTTTATACCAGCGTGTGAAGGTTGATGCGCCTCTCTTTTGTGCGGTGTGACTGAGTGTGAAGCCATTGTCGAACTGCAGAGAGGGGCGTTGCGGTCTCACCAGTTTCAGGTCAAAGGAAAAACCGAGGAATAAATACGTCTCGCCATCCTTGTATTGTCTCGCGGGATTCTGCGGAATGGGTTTGAGTCTCTCCCGCGTGCGGGTGATCCAGTCCGATTTTTCCTGCACAAAAGAATTGATCTGCGCTTGAGAAATTCGCATTGGCGCGCGGACCGTCAACGCGCTGTCACGTTCTATAATTATTGCGATCGTTCTCCGTTTGCTGCGGATGAGTTTGTCAATTTTTAATTGCATAAATAACTCAAGTTGCTATCTTCGTTCTTCGGTTAATTTTCTTCCATTTTTTTAACGCAAAGACTTAGAGCCGGAAAGAAAACATTAAAACTTAGGGCCTTGGCGATTTTGCGTTACATTTGCGCGAATTCTGCAAGGCTGCATTTTGGAATAAATATAAAAAGACCACCTTTTTTGCCGGTGGTCTTTAGAGTGCCGAGGGAGAGATTTGCGAAGTCCCGTTTAGCGGGAAACTCTCAACCGAAGGCTTTAGACACCGCTAATAAAAAAGACCACCTTTTTGCCGGCGGTCTTTAGAGTGCCGAGGGAGAGATTTGAACTCTCGACCGAAGGCTTATGAGTCCTTTGCTCTGCCACTGAGCTACCTCGGCATTACCAAATAGCGCGACAAATATTACTATGGGAGATGCCATTTGTCAACGTGAGGCAAATACATTCATATTAAAACCAGTTTAAGAATAAAATTATTACAGTGGGTTGATCAACCCACTGTAATAATCATCGGAAAGGTTCATTGATGAAAATATTTTCAGGTCGGCGAAGCACCGATTGATTTACGGATCACGGATGGTGGCAAAGCCATGAATCATGCCATCAAAGCTAAGTTTCCGGCTGCCAAACGTCAGCGCTCTGTGTCAAATACAAAATGGAGAAAGGGCTGGGCTATATTCCGAAAAAACAACGAAGGTGTTTTTTATAATAATTGGAAAATAAGCAGTATCGCCATCCCCACAAGAATTGTGAGCAATGTGTTCTTTGAAAACCACGCCACTAGAATCGCGATGATCCCTGCCAATAATCGTGTGTTGCCTAACGAAAGATCCAGACTATCTGCGGGATACAACAATGCAGGAAAAATGATCGCGGATAACACCGCAGGCGGGATATAATGCAATGACTTGCGTATCGTCTCCGGGATATCGAACCTGCCAAACAAATAAATGAGGGAGAATCTCATTCCGAAAGTGATCAAGCCGCCTAAAAGCAATACAAGCCAGATGTTCATTTCTTTCCCTCAAAAACTGTGCCAACGATAATACCTGTCAGCGCGGCGAGAATGAGTCCGAGTTTATAAGGTAGGCTGTATGCAAGCAATGCAACAATCCCTGCTGAAAGCGCGGCGGCGATCATGGGACGAGTCTTTAGCACAGGAACAACCATTGCAATAAAAGTGAGGGGCAGCGCAAAATCCAACGGCCATTCCTCCGGGATGGCCGCGCCGAGGAAGATGCCAAACGCGGTACTGACCTGCCAGTTGAACCATAACGCAAAACCTGCCCCGAATAAAAACCAGTGGCTGAATGGATGGATGCCATCTTTTTCATATTTAATAATGCTTGGCGCGTAGGCTTCGTCTGTAAGAAGGTAGGAAAGTAAAACCTTCCAACGTAATGAAAGATTTTTTAAGTACGGCGCCAGCGAGGCGCTGTATAACATGTGACGTAAATTCACGATCGCGATGGTTAGCAAGATCACCAATCCCGGTGCGCCTTCGTGCACAAGTTGTGTGGTGACAAATTGCGCAGACCCCGCAAACACAATGGACGACATCAGTTGTGCTGCGCTGTTGGATAAGCCTGCATTGAGGGCAAGTGCGCCATAGATCATACCAAAGGGAAATACACCGATTAAAAGAGGCACTTCTGCACGCACACCTTCTAAAAACATTTTTCTGGCTTCACTCATAAAGGCTCCTTAATATTTTTAGTGATGTGTTTAGCGGGAAACTTCAATTCCTGCGCCTGCCGCCGACGAGGGTGATGTAATATAACAATTGCAGGATGGCTGTGATCAAGCCTGCCACGTAGGTCAATGCGGCAGCGTTGAGGACATTGTTGACGCCGCGCTTTTCTTCGTCAGTTTGGATGATGCCGGTTTGGGCAAGCAGCTGCTTCGCGCGGGCAGAGGCGTTAAATTCCACAGGCAGTGTTGCCAGGGCAAAGACTGCGCCGCCAGCGAAGATCATCACGCCGAGCCAAGCAAGTTCTGTAAAACGCAGGAACAAGCCGATCATGATCAGAAACCAACCGAGGTTCGAGCCGATGTTGACGATCGGCACAAGCGCGGCACGGAATTTCAGCGGAAAATAGTCCTCCCCATCCTGCATGGCATGGCCAAGTTCATGCGCGGCAATAGCCAGCGCTGCAACTGATGCGCCAGTTGCAACGCCATTGGAGAGAAAGAGCGTTTTGTTACGCGGGTCGTAATGGTCTGTCATTTGGCCAGCCACGCCCTGGATCTGCAGACCGTACAATCCACCGGTTGAGATCAATTTTTGCGCGGCTTGCGCGCCTGTCAAGCGGCTTTGGGCTGGCACGCGACTCCATTTGTTGTAGGCCGCTTTTACATACCATGACGTGATCGCCATGAGAATAAAAGCGGGGATCATGTATATTAAGTAGGTTGGGTTGAATAGAAACATGGTTTCTCCTTATCGTCCGATCATCTCGAGCAAAACTTCGACGGCTTTATCGAGCTGTGGGTCGAGATTTGCCTGGCGGTCTTCAATGGTCATTTGTACTTCGTATTCCGGGGTGAGGCCGACCTTGTGGATGGTATGCTCGTTTGGTGTCAGCCATTTGGCGATGGTGATGCGGACTGCGCCGTTATCGCCGCTAAGGGGAATCCAGTTTTGGACGGAGCCTTTTCCATAGGAAACCACACCGACAAGTTTGGCCCGGCCTGTATCCTGCAATGCGCCAGCCACGATCTCTGAAGCGGATGCTGAACCTTCATTGATCAATACGACCATGGGTATGTTTGTATCGGTGGCCAGGCCGCCAGAGATGACATCATAGGTCGTGCGAGTCTCATCGCCGTATTGTTCGTACAACACTATGCCTTCTGCAAGGAATTGAGAAGTGACTTCGACAGATGTTTGCAGGAATCCGCCGCCGTTGTTACGCAGGTCAAGGATGATCCCCTTGGGATTCTGCGCCATCAGGTCCGTGAGCGTCGCCAGTAATTCGGGCATAGTCTTTGAGCCGAAAGTGGTAACCTGGATATAGGCGATGTCATTTTCAAGCATTTTGCCCGTGGCTGATTTTAAGGTGATCTTTTCGCGAGTCACATCGAATTCAAGTAATTCTTTTTCACCTTCGCGCAAGACCGTGAGATGGACGGTCGTACCGGCAGGCCCAATGACTTTGAGACGGGCCACTTCCGCATCAATGCTGGTCATATCTGCGCCGTCAATGGCGACGACCTGATCGCCGGGCTGAAGACCGGCGCGCTCAGCGGGGGAACCCGGCATTGGGCTGGTGATGGTAAGGTATTTGGTGGTGGTATCCACATAGGCGCCGATGCCTTCATATTCCCCATCCAGGCTGGCATTGGCTTGTTTATAATCTTCCGGATCCATATAGGATGAATGATCATCACCAAGGGCTTCCATCATGCCGTTGATCGCGCCGCGCATGAGCGCCATGTCATCTACAGGTTGATCTACATAATTATCATGGACAAGAGTCCAGGCCTCCCAAAACGGCGCAAAGAGGGTTTGAAGCTCTTGCGGTGTAGCGTTTTGTTGCCCCGGAGATGTGGTGGGCGGAGCAAAGGCGGCTGGCTCTTGTAATCCAAGCAGGTTCACAAACGGCACAAGGTGACCGGTTACAAAGCCGCCTGCGAACGAGCCAAGCGCGATCACGACGACGACCATGCTGAGTAATATAATCTTTAAGGTTTTATTCAAAGTAGCCTCCATTTTGGCTTACCATTTATTGCATAAATCACTAAACTTTTTGACGGGAATTGCGAGTAATTATCATAATTCTGGTTTTGTTACGCATGTCTGACATGCGTGCGGTACTCTGTAATCACCCAAAAAGATACCATTCAGGGATTAAAGTTTGCTGAATTATTTGTACTATTTTTGTAAGAGAGTCTGGCAGTTTCCTTTAATCTGATACCCCCGTATCCTTTTTCTGGCCTTCTTCCAGCTCCTGTATTTTATGGCGCAGTTCATCCAGCGACTCGTTCTTCTTTTTTGGAGAGACATTCAGGGACTGGCTTACCGTCTCCAGAAAACTCTTTTGATTGGAGCGCGCCGCGCCGTGTGCGATGGCGTACATGATGAAGTTCGCTCCTGCCACAAGGGCGATGAAGATGAGCGCTCCGATCAAGGCTTTGTTTGTTTCCATGATTTTTTATATCCACTATAAGTTTTTCATTTTTACATGAAGGGAGCAGCACAGCGGGTATTTTTGTTCATTTCAGCAATTCGGGCAGATGAGCAAAGGAACGAATGACCGCGCACTCCACCTCGGGGAAGAGGCTGATCGGATCGTAGAGAACAGGCGTCAGGCCGGCGCGATGCGAGCCGATAATATCTGCAAAATAATTATCACCGATGTACATCGTCTCAGGCGCAGATGTCCCTGCTAATTCCAATGCGTGTTCAAAGATGACACGATCAGGTTTGTAGGAATTCACTTCTCCACCCGCGAGTGAGAATTTGAAGTAGGAATCCAGTTTTAGTTTTATCAGTTCTTCCTGATAAGGCTCTTCGCGATTTGATATCATGCCAAGGATATAACCCTCTTCTTTCAAAAATTCCAAAAGCGAATATGCATCCTGCGGCACATAGACTTCAGGCTTATAGAATTCTTCCATGTATGCTGAAACTTTGGGAGCCAGCTCAACGGCTTGCGTTGGATAAGTCCCCAGCGCCACCAAATGACGCCTCGTAAAATTTACCCAGAACCCTGCGCGGTCATCTTTGTAGGTTTCATTATCAGCCCGAATTTCAGGCGAGGATGCAAAATAAAAATGTTCCCAATGCAATGCGCGGATCTTGTCCTCTTCCGAGATCTGCAAACCGATACTTCTGACATGCTCCACAAAAACCTCCCCGCCAAAGGGGAGATGATGCCGAAGCGTGCCGTCAAGGTCAAATAATATTGCTTTGATGTGATTGGAAGAGAACAAACAAACCTCCAGATTTTGATTTAGTAAAAAGTTCTACGGATGAACATAATAGAAATGTGAGCTGGAGTTCACCATGCAATGAGTCCATCATCCGCCAATGTGCGACATCTCTACCTTTGGCAAAGACAGCGTATTTTCTGATCGAAGTTCCGAATAACGGTCGCCGCGTTTGCCCCAGACGCGCGCAATCTCCTGCGAAATTTCATCATCCGTTGCGCCGCCGCGCATCAAATCGCGAAAGTCATGGCCTTTGATTGCAAACAAACAGGTATACAGTTTGCCTTCAGCGGAGAGGCGGGCACGGTTGCAGGTACTGCAAAATGCCTGTGTCACAGATGCGACTACACCGATCTCGCCGCTCCCATCTTTATATCGCCAACGCTCAGCAACTTCGCCGCGATAACTGGGGTCAAGCGGCTGCAAAGGCATTTCGGCATGGATCATTTTGATAATTTCCGCCGCAGGGAGGACATCGTTCATTCGCCAGCCATTGGAATGACCGACGTCCATATATTCGATGAAACGCAAAATATAGCCCTTCTCACGGAAAAAACGTGCCATCGGCAAAATGCTCGACTCATTCAAGCCGCGCTTGACCACCATGTTCACTTTGATCGGTCCCAGGCCAACAATGGCGGCCGCATCCATTCCATCCAATACATTTTCCACAGCAAAATCCACATCGTTCATGGTTTTGAATATCTTATTATCAAGTGAGTCCAGGCTGACTGTGACTCGCTTTAACCCCGCGTCTTTGAGGGCGCGCGCTTGTTTGGCGAGCAATGCTCCGTTGGTGGTCAACGTGAGATCGAGATCGGGAATCGTGGACAACATGGAGACCAGGAGATGCAGGTCGCGGCGCACCAATGGCTCACCGCCGGTCAGTCGAATCTTACGAACGCCATGAGCGACAAAAACACGGACCAGCCGCTCGATCTCCTCGAAAGTCAAGATTTGATCGCGGCGCAGGTATTGATAATCCGGCCCGAAAATTTCCTTGGGCATGCAATAAACACAGCGGAAATTACACCTGTCGGTGACGGAAATTCGCAGGTCGCGCAAGGGGCGGCTAAGGGTGTCTAGTAGTTGCATTGTCATTACTCGGTGATGTAATCATATTTGTTCAAAATGGTCAATTGTCATGATGGTTACGCATTATAACAATAATATATGAATCTCATGGGATACGATTGACGGGCAGTAAACCCCGTGCTATCATCTCTTATTATCTTTTATCTTATTTATTACAAAGGAGTTATTGATGAGTTTTGAATTTATTCTTCGCATTATTGGAATGATCGTGCTGGCAGTTGCCGGGGGATATTGGGGATTTGACCTCTCAAGGTTTACACCCTCTGACGCTATCCGCACCACACTTATCTTTGGGCTGGTCGGCGCACTAACAGGCCTGATCCTGACCCCATACTTTACGACGCGCCCCGCACGCGCTTTGCGTTCCCTACTTGGGCGGCTTGCGGCAGAGAGCCTTTTCGCAGGCTTAACAGGTTTGGTAGCTGGTCTGCTCATCGCCGCATTGCTGGCCTTTCCGCTTTCACTGCTTCCGGAACCGTTCAGCCAGATATTACCATTTTTTGGCGTCTTGATCTTCTCCTATTTCGGAGTCTCACTCTTCGTCATGCGGCAAGGGGACCTCATGGGCTTGCTAAGCGCATTAAGTGGACGCGGCGAAGGCGGCGGTTCTTCCTCCTGGAGCAACCTCAACCGCAACATCTTACTCGATACCAGCGTTATCATTGACGGACGTGTGTCTGACATTGCCAAGACAGGCTTTTTACCCGGCACGCTTCTGATCCCCCGCTTTGTGTTGAACGAACTCCAATACATCGCAGATTCCTCTGACGGGATGCGCCGCCAACGCGGACGCCGCGGCATGGAAGTGCTCGCCGAGCTGCAAAAACTTCCCAACGTCCTCGTCCGCATTTCAGACATCAACGTGGACGGTGTGCGCGAAGTGGACGATAAACTGGTTGTGCTCGGCAGACAACTCAAATGCCCGGTCTTGACCAACGACTACAACCTCAACCGCATCGCTGAATTACAAGGCGTGACCGTGCTCAACATCAACGAACTCGCTAACGCCGTCAAATCTGTTGTGCTGCCCGGCGAAGCCCTGAGGATCAATATCATGCAGGAAGGCAAGGACCACAGCCAGGGCGTGGGCTATATGGAAGACGGCACCATGGTGGTGGTGGAAAACGGCAAGGAGTACATCGGCGAATATATGGATGTGAACATCACCAAAGTCCTGCAAACCGCCGCAGGCCGCATGATCTTTGGGCGCGTGGATGAAGAGAGCGTGAAGAAAAGTAAAAAGTGATTAGTAGTCAGTAATGAGAGTGTAAATGATACGCCCTGTTTTGCGTTGATAATCCCTTTCATATGTGTGCATCTTTGTTTAAATTAGTCCCATGGTAAAAATCTACAACACCCTGACCCGTAAGACCGAAGAATTTCAAACCCTCGAACCGAACCTCGTCAAAATGTACGTGTGCGGTGTGACGGTTTACAACGACGCGCACGTTGGCCACGCCATGTCTGCGCTTGTCTTTGACATCATCCGCCGTTATTTGGAATATCGCGGCTACCAGGTCAAACACGTCATGAATTATACCGACGTGGACGATAAGATCATCAACCGCGCCAAACAACTCAACGAAGATCCGCTCAAACTTTCACAGCGCTACATTGAAGATTATGCCAAAGACCTCGCTAATCTCAATGTTCTTCCTGCCACATCCAACCCGCAGGTCAGCAAGACCATGCCGCTTATCATCAAATTTATTGAGGGCCTGATCGAAAAAGGATATGCCTACGCCGCGTCCAATGGCGATGTATATTTCAGCGTAACCAGCGACGATGATTACGGCAGACTCTCAGGGCGCAAACTGGATGACATGCAGGCGGGCGCACGCATCGAAGTGGAAGAAGCAAAAACACACCCGATGGATTTCGCTTTATGGAAAGCCGCGAAGGAAGGCGAAATTTCCTGGGACAGTCCCTGGGGTCATGGCCGCCCGGGCTGGCACATCGAATGCTCGGCCATGAACCTCGCTGAACTCGGCGAACAAATTGACATCCACGGCGGCGGCAATGACCTGATCTTCCCGCATCACGAAAATGAGATCGCGCAAAGCGAAAGTTACACAGGCAAGGAATTCTCGCGCTATTGGGTTCACAACGGCATGTTGCAACTCAGCGGCGAAAAAATGTCAAAGTCTCTCGGTAACATCGTCAGCGTCAAGGAATTTTTATCCAAACGTGAAGCGGATGTGCTGCGGATGCTCGTATTGAATGGGACTTATCGCGCGCCCTTGCTATTCAGTAACGATACATTGGATGCCGCGCAAAAAAACGTCGAGCGCCTCAAATCCGCCCTGCGACCTGCTTCTTCCTCTACAAGCGGACTCAGCCCTGAATCAGTTTCCGCCCTCGCCTCCGCCGCAGAATCAGCTAAAACAAACTTCACCGAAGCCATGGACAACGACTTCAACACCGCGTGCGCCATCGCCGCCTTGTTCGAACTCTCCAAATTCATCAACACCGCGCGCGATAACAGCGCGACAGATGAGCAGCTCAAATCCGCCCAAAGCACCTTCCGTGAATTGGCAAATGTGCTTGGCTTGAAACTCGAAGAAAAACAAGGCGCAGGTGGCGCGGATAAATTCGTTGATCTGCTCATTGAAGTAAGAAGCGAAGTGCGAAAGCAGAAGTTGTGGGCTTTATCTGACCAGATCCGCGATAAGTTGAAGGAACTCGGCGTGATGATTGAAGACAGCAAAGACGGTACGACCTGGAGATGGGGATAAACACAAAACTCAAGTGACAGTCACCTTATAGGTGACTGTCACTTATAATCGGGGGGATATGAAAGAACTCATCTATTCCCGTAACGCAGTCTATGAAACCCTGAGCGCCAAGCGCAGGCAGGTATTTTCGATTGAGATCGCTGAAGGGGTTCAGGAGAAGGGCAAGATCGAGCAAATTCTCCAATTGGCAAAAGAGCAGAAGATCAAGGTCCACAGTGTACCGCGTCCCAAACTAGACAAGGTGCATCAGAACAATCAAGGCATCGTGGCTGAAGTCAGCGGATATCCGTACTCGGATGTGATCGAGATCCTTGAACGCGCAAAAGGGGAACTGCCTTTTGTGCTCATGCTTGATTCCCTGCAAGACCCGCAGAACTTTGGCACGCTCATCCGCACGGCGGAAGTGCTGGGCGTGCATGGCGTGGTCATCCCATCCGCGCGCACGGTGGATGTGACTCCTGCGGTGGTCAACGCGTCCTCGGGCGCGAGCGAGCACATGTTCATCGCCAAGGCGAATCTGTCCCAGACGATTGACGCGCTCAAAGATAATGACGTCTGGATCGTCGGGCTGGATCAGGCCGGGGCGGAGATCGAAGCGCGCGCAGCGTCTCGTCACCTCAAAGGCTCACTGGCTCTCGTCGTCGGCTCCGAAGGCGAAGGCCTGCATGACCTCGTCCGCAAGAAATGTGACATCCTGCTCAAACTTCCGATGAAGGGTAAAATCGAATCATTGAATGCCGCGGTGGCGGGATCTGTCGCATTATATTTGGCGTATCTTTCAAGGCAGTGACTAAGAGACTAGATGGCTAGAGACTAGGAGACTAACGTGCCTCAAGCAACCTATCATTTTCCAAAGGGATTTTTGTGGGGAACGGCAACTTCCTCGCATCAAGTGGAAGGCAACAACACAAATAACAATTGGTGGAGGTGGGAACAGGACGGTCATACGGACGGGACATCTGGTCTGGCCGCCGATTGGTGGGGCGGCCGTTGGAGGGAGGACCTTGACCGCGCCGCCGAAACGGGACAGAATGCGCATCGCTTCTCCATTGAATGGAGCCGCATTCAACCCACACCCGATACATGGGACGAGGAAGCCATCGAAAAATATCGCGCCATGTTGCGCGGATTGCGCGAACGCGGTATGACGCCGATGGTCACGCTGCATCATTTCACCGATCCCTTGTGGCTCTCTGAACAAGGAGGTTGGGAGGATGAGCGCGTTGTGCTTCAGTTTGAAAAATACACGCGCAAAGTGGTGGATGCCTTAAAAGAATATGTGACTTTATGGTGCACGATCAACGAGCCAAATGTTTATGCGCTGGGCGGATATAAAACAAAATCCTTCCCACCCGGAAAGAATAACATCAAATTAGCCATGCGCGTGCTGGGGAACATGGTGCGCGGACATGCCGCCGCCTATCGCGCCATTCACGGACTGCAACCCGAAGCGCGCGTGGGTTACGCTTTGCATTATCGCCCGATGGTTCCGCGTTTGAGCTGGTCGCCTCTCGATCGTTTGATGCGGGACATCCGTTACAGCGCAATCAACATGGGCTTCCCATCCGCGATCTCAACGGGTGTGATGAAATCACCCGTTGGCAATCAAAACCTCCCTGAAGCCAAAGGCACGCAGGATTATCTTGGTTTGAATTATTACTCCGTGGATACAGTTTGGTTTGACATCACAAAACCCCGCGAACTCTTCACGAACAGCGGTTATGCCGGAGGCTCAGACCTGAGCATGAACAAATTCATCGCTAACATTCCCGAAGGCTTATTTAATTCGATCAAGTGGGCAGTACGCACCTATCCCCACCTGCCGATCATCATCACCGAGAACGGCGTGGAAGATTCAGACGACCACATGCGTCCGCGTTATCTGGCACAGCATCTTCATCAGGTATGGCGCGCGGTCAACTTCAACTGGCCTGTTAAGGGCTACTTCCACTGGTCGCTGGTGGATAACTTCGAGTGGGAGCGCGGCTGGAATCAACGCTTCGGCCTGTGGGGACTTGACCTCGATACGCAAAAACGCATCCGCCGCCCCTCTGTGGATCTTTATGCAGAGATCTGCAAAGAGAATGGGCTTTCCTCAGAAATGGTACAGAAGTATTGCCCCGAGGTGTTTGAGAAGATATTTCCATCGTGATCAGTAAGGAGGCAAATTATGGATTTCAAAATACAACTTACCGGCTTGAATGAATTGTTATCCATTATCTATGGAAACGAGTTGAGGTTAAGTGAGTTACTGCGCGAGCTTGGGTTTGAGGAATCACAAATCGAACAGGTGCGCGATAAACATCTTGAGTCTGTTGTTTCCCAGTATTTGGTAGTGATTCACAAGAGGCTTACCAATGATGCGGGCAAGGATTCTTATTATCAAATCCTGAGCCGCCGCTACGGGTTGGACGGCGAGGCTCCCGAACAACTTTCCACAATCGCTGATAAACAAAATTACAGCCCTGAATATTTACGCCAGCTATTTGAGGAGATCATTCAAAGATGTCGTAGCAAAACCTGGCAGGCTGAGTTGAAGAAAAACCTGAAATTCATTGTGGTTGCAGAATTGGGGAAAATGAACGAACGTCCCTCGCGCGAGCATGTTGCGGGAAAATTGGGACGCCTGGAAAATTTACGCGGCGCGGTGGATGTAGCCCGATTGGATTATGAAGCCAAACGCACGGAAATCCTGAAACAGATCCAGGCGGAGTTGGACGCACTCGATTCTGAATATAAACCGATCCTTGAATCAGCGGAGGAAAATATTGCCGCACTTGAAAATGAGATCAAAACCGATGTACTCCTGCACGGTGAAAGTGTTACGGCAGGATCGTACCGCGCCACGTATTCACAGGGACGCATTTCATGGGACAACGACGGTCTCTCAAAATATGCAGACGCCCATCCCGAAGTCATCAAATTCCGTAAACAGGGACAACCCATCGTCTCCCTGAGGATCGTTAATAAAGATTGAACCTGCCTCCTGATTTCATAAAAACCATCCAAAACGTATTTGGCGAAGAAGGCAGGGAGTGGCTGACTCAACTGCCTGATTTGATCGCACACGCATCAGAACGGTGGGGGCTGACGGAAATGCAATCTGTTCCAAACTTGTCGTATAACTTTGTAGCGTTTGCAAAACGGGAGAATGTCACCCTGAGTGAAGCGAAGGGTCTCACTCCCTCTTCGGTGACTTCGCAGGACGTAGTTCTTAAGATCGGTGTGCCAAACAACGAATTGAAAAGTGAAATGGCGGCGCTGGGATTATTCGACGGGAATGGCGTATGTCAATTATTGGATTGCGACGAAGAGCGCGGCTTTTTCTTATTGGAGAGGCTCAAGCCCGGGACGATGCTCGCCGAATTGAAGGATGACGATGAACGTACACATATCGCTGTGGATGCGATGAGCAGGTTATGGAGACCTCTGGAGTTCGGCAGCTTGCTGCCCAGTGTTCATCAGCAAGCTGCCGAACTCCAGAACGGCATTCTCCAGAGGTTTATTCGATTATCAGATTGGTTTGATGGACTAAAGAATATCCGTCCGCATTTCAACGGCGGGACGGGGCCATTTCCGAGAGAACTTTTGGAACGCGTGGAATCTTTTTTGCCTGAGTTGTTCGCTGATGAAAACGTAAAACTTATGCACGGAGACTTCCATCACTTCAATATATTGTTATCGGAGCGCGGCTGGCTGGCGATTGACCCGAAGGGAGTCGTCGGACCTGTGATGTACGAGATAGGTCCGCTGATGCTCAACCCGAGGAGAAGCTATACGGATTGGAGCAGGTTCAAGCTCCAGACAGAGAGGCGCATCCGCATCCTCTCGGAGAGACTCGGCTGGGAACGGGAGAAGATCATTAAGTGGGCAACTGCTCACGCCGTCTTATCCGCATGGTGGGATTTTCAAGATGGCATGGACTGGGAATATTCAATGTACTGCGCGAAGATATTATCAGAGCTTAAATGACACAACCTCCCAATTGGGAGGTTGTGTCAAATAGAAAAGTTATTTATTTGCCGAGCAGCGCGAAGATGGCATAGCCCAGGGCCAGGATGCCGGCAATGACACCAGCCAGTGGAAGCGCCACAAAAGCACCAATACCGACCCATAGGAAGTATAGCCACATGCACCAACCAGAAATCGTTTTCGGAAACATCATTTCACACACTCCTTTAGCGTTGAATACGGTCTGGCCGAATTGCCGACCTATATAAGACAACACCTACCCAAATTAAAGGTTGCGGAATCGAAATATTCAAAATGGTACAATTGTTCTATGTCATCCATTGACTTTCCCGCAGAATTTACACTACATCGCAAAAATAAATTTGACCATTCCTCGGCGGTGCGTTGGATTCTGTCACACACCCGTCCTTACTTATGGATCATGATAATGATCTTTGTCGGCGCGATCGGGAATGCCGTGCTGGCTGCGCTCGTGCCGGTGCTGACGGGCAACGCCTTCAACGCCATGCTGAAAAGCCCGCCCAATACTTCGGTTTTGCTGCCGCTCGCGCTGACGATTGGAATATCACAGATCATCCGCGGCGTGCTGCAACTGGGACGTAACTTTGGCGCGGAACTGATGGCCCAAAAAATGGAGCGCGACATCCGCGACGAGTTGTATCTTTCATTGCTCGGCAAAAGCATGACCTTCCACAACTTACAGCCCGTCGGCGATACGATGGCGCGCTCCACGAACGACGTGCGTGAAGTGAACTATATGTTCAGCCCCGGCGTGAACCTCGTGGTCGGCTCGTTCATGTTCATCCTCATGCCGATCTTTTTTGCGCCGCGTTATCACATCTCGCTCATCGCCACGCCGATCCTCTTCACGATTATTTATTTCATTGCGCTGGCGCGTTATCTTAAACAGCTTTCGCCGATCACAGATGAAGTGCGCGCTACGTTTGGAAAGATGAACACGCATCTCTCCGAATCGCTGGACGGCGTGGAGATCATGAAAGGCGCGGCACAGGAAGGCGCCGAGGTGGAGCGCTTTGTCATCAATGCGCGCGAAGTGCGAAATGTATTCGTGCTACAAGGCGATCTTGAAGCGAAATACATTGCCATGCTTTTGCTTGGCCTCGCGTATGCGGGCGGACTCGTCCATGCACTGATCCTTTTCCGCAACGGCCTGATTGACGTAGGCGCAGTGGTTGCCTACTTTGGCATGTTGCAGCTTCTAGGATTCCCAACCTTCACCTCCACCTGGGCCTATTCACAAATCTCACTGGGGCTTTCCTCCGCCCGCCGAATTTTGGAACTCATCAACCGCGAAACAAAACTTGACCAAAATGCCTCAGGCCGCACCTCGGACATGCGCGGCGAAATTGAGTTTCGCGGCGTTTCATTCCGCTACCCTCACCCCTCGCCCCTCTCCCAACGGGAGAGGGGTTGGGGTGAGGGGCAGGGCGATGGCGAACTTATCTTGAAAGACATTTCATTCAAAGTAAAGCCCGGGCAAACAGTCGCCATAGTCGGTCAAACAGGCGCGGGCAAAACATCGCTCGCAAAATTAATCAATCGCATCTACGATATTTCAGCAGGTCAAATCCTTGTAGATGGCATAGACGTGCGCGACTGGAATCTCGCTTCACTGCGCGGGCAGATTTCCATCATCGAACAGGACATCTTCTTATTCTCACGTTCGCTCAGTGACAACATAGCCTTCGGTAAACCCGGCGCCACCAAAGATGAGATCATGTCCGCATCCATTGCCGCGCAGGCACATGACTTTATCCTCGACTTTGACCAAACCTACGCCACCACCGTCGGCGAACGCGGTGTGACCTTATCCGGCGGGCAGCGCCAGCGCATTGCACTGGCGCGCGCCTTCCTCACCGACCCGCGTGTGCTGGTGCTGGATGACTCCACCTCCGCGATTGACTCAGCCACCGAAGATAAGATCCAGCGCGCCATCTCCAACGCCTCCCGTGGACGCACCACTTTCATCATCACCCACCGCCTCTCGCAAATTAGATGGGCAGACCTGATCATCGTGCTGCGCAAAGGTCAAATCGCCGCCATCGGAGCGCATGATGAATTGATGAAGACATCCGAGGCGTATTCGAGAATTTTCAGAGAGTAGTATAACCAGACATGAACAGGTCATTATGACCTGTTCGGGAGAGAAAAATGACCACTATTAATATTGCCGAAGCAAAAAGTAGTTTTTCAGAGCTTGTCAGCCGCACAGCCGCTGGAGAGCGATTTGTCATTAGCCGCCGCGGCCGAGCAGTTGCAACACTTGTCAACTCTGCTGAATTAGAACGATTGGAGCGCGGCGCAAACATGGCATATCGGCTTGCTCTTGCGTTGGGGCAAAACGCAACATTACTTGAAGCGGTGGAACGTCACGAAGTTCACCCTGCTATGTCTGCGTTTGGGCTTTGGGCAAGCGCTGAATTTGAAAACCTGACAGATGAAATTTACGCTGACCGTGAATCTTCTTCAAATTACGAATTGAAAGCCTGAGTTTTGAAGACTGGATTGAATAATTAACTCTCTACCAATAAATAAAGCATTGGAATGCGGACGCTTGTACTGACAGTTCGCCTTTCGCTCACTGTGTCGAAATATTAGTCAGCAACGCGATACAAAGCAGACTAAAGTCTGTACTCCATTAATCGTAAATCAAAAATCCAAAATCGGAAATCACAATGGGCTTCTTTGCAGGATTAAACGACGAAAAATACGACCGCCAGTACACCGACCGAGTGCTGGCGAAACGCATGGTCAATTACTTCAGCACGCAGACCGCGCGGCTTGTCTACTCATCCATTACCATCATTCTGCTGGCAGTTGTGGGTGCGGCATTGCCCATCGTCGTCAGCCGCATGGTGGACCTGATCCAGAGCCAGCCGAGCATCATGTCCATTGTGTGGGTGGGGCTGGCATTGGTCGGCGTGGCATTCGGCATGTGGGGACTGAACTGGCTGCGGCGGAGTCTGATCGTGCGCGCCGTTGGCGATGTGGTGCTGGACATGCGTTCCCGCGCCTTCCGCGCCGCCGCCGAGCATGACCTATCCTTCTACGACCAGTTCTCATCGGGGCGCATCGTCTCGCGCATCACCTCAGACACCAACGACTTCGGGCAGCTTGTGGTCATCGTCACCGATGTGGCCGCGCAAATGTTCCAGGCGGTGTTGATTGCCATCGTGCTCTTCCGCACCGAATGGCGGCTCTCGCTGTTGCTGCTCGGATTTTTGCCGTTCATCTTCGCCGTTGCGGCGGGCTTCCGTGCCATGGCGCGGCGTGTGACCAGGCGCGGCATGAAAGCCATGGCAGACGTGAACGCCGCCATCAAGGAAACCATCAGCGGCATTTCGATTGCCAAGAATTTTCGGCAGGAAGACAGCATCTTCAAATCGTTCGATGAATCGAACCAGCAGTCCTACCACGTCAACGTGCAGCGCGGATTTGTGCTCTCGCTGGTCTTCCCCGTGCTCAACGCGTTGGGCGGCATCTTCGTTGGCGTGCTGGTGTATGTCGGCGGGTTCAGCGCGGCGCAGGGTATTGTCAGCATTGGCGCGTGGTACCTCTTCATCATCAGCCTCGACCAGTTCTTTTTCCCCGTCCTCAACCTGACCGCGTTCTGGGCCCAGATCCAAAGCGGACTCTCCGCCGCCGAGCGTGTCTTCGCCCTGATCGATGCCGACCCGAATGTGGTTCAAGCGAAACGACAGGATGTGCCGCGACTCAAAGGCGAGATTCACTTCGAGAGCATGCACTTCCGTTATTCGGATAAGGAATCGGTTCTTACCGACTTCAACCTGCTCATTCGACCCGGAGAGACTCTTGCACTGGTGGGACATACCGGCGCGGGCAAATCGTCCATTGCGAAGTTGATCGCGCGTTTTTACGAATACCAGCAGGGACGCCTGCTCATCGACGGGCGCGACATCCGCACCTTTGACCTGACGCAATATCGAAGACAGCTTGGCATTGTGTCCCAGGTTCCATTCCTGTTCTCCGGCACGATTGCGGATAACATCCGCTATGCCGCACCGGGCGTGCCCGAAGAGGAAATGCTCAAACTCGCCAGGCGCATCGGCAACGGTGAATGGCTGGAGACCCTCCCGGACGGATTGCACACCGAAGTCGGTGAGCGCGGCAACCGCCTCTCGATGGGACAGCGTCAACTTGTGGCGTTGATGCGCGTGCTTGTGCAGAATCCCGCCATCTTCATCCTCGACGAAGCCACTGCCAGCATCGATCCATTTACCGAATGGCAAATCCAGCAGGCGTTGAATCTCATCTTGAAAAACTCCACCAGCATCCTGATCGCGCACCGCCTCTCCACCGTCAAAGCTGCAGACCGCATCGTGGTCATGAAAAAAGGCACGATCATCGAGGAAGGCAGTCACAACGGCTTGCTCGATCAGAACGGTCACTACGCCGAGTTGTACAATACCTACTTCCGTCATCAATCTCTCGCGTATGTCGAGCAGATGAAGGAAATGGTCGGGAAGTAAAAAAATGTTCTCTACCGTACACGCAAACCCTAAAGGTCTCCTTTTCCTTCGCAGATTCTCGATTCGCCGAAAAGACCTTTAGGGTTTCTTTGCGAGGAAAATGTACGGTGGAGAAAAAAATGGTAACAAAAAGACTCGCCACGGCGAGTCTTTTTGTTTTGAGAT
>JAUXUL010000016.1 GCA_030680795.1 Anaerolineales bacterium
CCAGCGATTCAGTTTGTACAACGACCTGACCGTCCTGCAAAACCTGAATTTCTACGGCGCGGCATACGGACTTTCAAACTCAGAACTTCACCCACGTATCAAAGACGCGTTGTCCATTGCCGGACTCGAAGGACGCAGGAACACAAAAACCAAAGACCTCTCTGGCGGCTGGCGCCAGCGGTTGGCGCTCAGCGCGGCCATCCTTCATCGTCCCGAAGTACTTTTCCTCGACGAGCCTACCGCGGGCGTTGACCCTCTCTCCCGCCGCGCGTTTTGGGACTTGCTTTATCAATTGATTTTAGAGGGCATTACTGTTTTTGTAGCTACTCATTACATGGACGAAGCCGAGCATTGTCATCGTCTTGCCTTCATTCAACACGGGGATCTCATCGCCTACGGGTCACCCGCGGAAATTAAAAACAAAATGATGCGCGGCGATGTGCTTGAACTCGAACCGTCCGATGCGCCTCGTGCCGTCAAGGTGTTGCGTGCCGCGCAAGCCGATCAAACCCTGCCCATCGAAGAAGTCGAACTCTATGGCGCGCTCGTCCACATCGTTGCACCGAATGTCCGCAAACACCAACGCGCTATCGAGAAAGAACTTCACAAAGCAAATATCCGCACGGGTCACATGACCATTATCGAGCCATCGCTCGAAGATGTTTTTATCTCTGCCATGAAAGCATAACCGCCTTTAAGGAGAATTTCATGAAAAAGTTTACTATCATCTTTGCCCTGCTGTTCGCCCTCTCAACTGTCAGTTGTGGATCGGCCGATAGTACAGCGGTCCAGGCTTCGGGTCAGATTGAAGCGAAAGAGATCGCGGTCGCACCCGAACTATCCGGCCGCGTCGTTGAAGTTTCCGTCAATGAAGGGGATTCCGTTAAAGCGGGCAATCCGCTTTTTCGACTGGACGACAGCCTGCTCCTGTCCGAAAAGCGTGCCGCGCAGGCCGCGCTGGATTCCGCTAACGCCAATGTATACACCGCTCAAATTGGATTGGAGGCGGCCCAACTGCAATATGACCAGGCTCTATCTGCCGCACTGGCAGAAGAAGAGTCGACCCGCCTTGATCAGTGGAAGCAATCGAAACCGGCCGAATTTGACCAGCCCAATTGGTATTTTTCAAAAGATGAACGGATAACGTCTGCTCAGGCAGAAGTTGACACTGCAAAAGCCGCACTTGAAAAAGCACAAACCAGACTAAGCGATACAGAAAAGAGAGCGGGAAGCTCAACCTTTGTTGCTGCTGAAAGGAAACTATCTGACGAGCGCATTGCATTCGAAGTATCAAAGGCTGTTCTCGAGCACACTAGCGGTGCGTCCGATGGTTCGAATTTACACGATTCTGCACAAACTGCATTTGACGATGCCAAGATCAAACTCGATAATGCCCAAAAGGATTATGATGATGCATTGACAACGGATGGCGCGAAGGATGTTCTCGAAGCGCGCGCAGATATTGCGGTGGCACGTGAACGTTACAACTCCGCCATGGATGCACTACGCGCTTTGCAGACAGGCGAGCAATCTCCCGCAGTCGCTTCTGCCCAAAAAGCATTGGAACAGGCATTGGCAGTATTGGGTCAGGTTCGAACCACCGCCAGGCAAGTTCAAACCAACCTTGATTTGATCAATACGCAGATGGACAAACTCACTGTCCGCGCACCAATGGATGGTGTGGTGCTGGTTCGCAGCATTGA
Organism: Anaerolineales bacterium; assembly: GCA_030680795.1. Lineage (GTDB taxonomy): Bacteria > Chloroflexota > Anaerolineae > Anaerolineales > Villigracilaceae > Villigracilis. The sequence continues at coordinate 1,704 of JAUXUL010000016.1, forward strand.
AGTCGGCGAGGTGATACAAGCAGGCATGCCCGCACTGACCATTGGCAAACTCGACACATTGAAAGTCACTGTGTATATTCCCGAAACCCAATACGGGCAAATCAGTTTGGGACAGCAGGCAACCTTGCGCGTAGACTCGTTCCCGAACGAAACCTTCACCGCCACCGTCATGCGCATTGCAGATAAAGCAGAGTTTACGCCGCAGAACGTCCAAACCAAAGAAGGACGACAGACAACGGTCTACGCAATTGAGTTGTCTGTGGATAATATGGATGGGAAGTTGAAACCAGGTATGCCTGTGGATGTTACATTCGAGAACAATGTAACAAAGTAAATTAGGATAGGTTTCTTGAAAAACAACAGGTGACTATTCTGATCACCTGTTGTTTTGTTTTACATCATCAACTTTGGACGATACTGTAGCGCCTCCGCCAGATGCACAGACTGAATCTCTTCACTGCCTGCCAAATCTACAATAGTGCGAGCGAGTTTGAGGATGCGGTGACATTGTGCTGTGCATAGGCGTGCGCGCATGTCCGCGTTGCAGACGATGTCGGTGGAAGAGCCGTTATTCGATATTCGGGAGCCGGGATTAGCAAATCGGGTGTTTTGAATATTTCTGGCTGTTTGCACCCGTTTACGAATGGTCTCGGATAATTCACCCACTTTGTTGCCGATTAATTTTTCATAATCTACTCTCGGGAATTCGATGTGAATGTCAATACGGTCGAGCAGTGGACAAGAAATCGCTTTTGATATTATGTTACAGTTACAGGTGCGCAAGTGCATGGCTTGAGGGAGTCGCCATGATAGCAGCAAGGACAGGGACGAACACAATTGGACAGATTTTTCTTGTTCGGTAAGAGATAAAAAGGTGATTTTGCCGGTCTATATCAAAGGTAACCACTAAATTCCGCCCGCATCCACAAATGCGATCTTACACAATGTTTAGTGGTCTTAACTGAGAGGTTAATCTATTTCATTGCCATACATAATTACAACGATTTTCAAATTATGGAAATTTGATCGAACGATTCTCCAAGCCGAAAATACAATTCCATATAGATCCGATAAAGTGAATCATATAAGTTTGCATCTTTTGGCTCGGGGTTGTATGTTTTGGTAATCTCCACCACGGAATGCAAATCCTCAAAGCGCTCAACCACTCCACTGCCCAGCAACGCCCAGAATGCCGCTCCAAGACTTGATGTCTCCCCATTGGCAGGGATAGCCAGGTCGTGGTTGAGCACGCTGGCAATGATCTGCGGCCAGAGATCGGAATGGGTGAAACCGCCGGAGGCACGGATCTCGCTCACTTCCGCGCCCAGGTCATCGAGGGTATCGCGGATACCGCGCAGGCGGTAGGCGACTCCCTCCATTAATGACCGTGCCAGGTGGCGGGCATCGTGGTTCAGATTCAATCCGAAGAAGACACCGCGCGCATTCATGTTCCAGTATGGACTGCGTTCTCCAGCGAAAAAGGGGAGGCAGATCAAGCCGTCAGCGCCGGGTCGTACCTGTGAGGCAGAAGCAATCAATTCGTCAAAAGAGATGCGCACATCCTTGGACAGGCTTTGAAGCATCTGATTGAAGGCGTCCCGCAGCCAGGTCAGTGCAAGACCGCCGTTGTTGATCGCACCACCTACAAGCCAGTGACCCTCGTCAATCGCATAACACCAACTGCGAACCTGTGCGTCCAGCATGACGCGCGGTGCGATGATGCGGAATGCGCCACTTGTGCCGATCATGCAGGTGGCCTGTCCCCATTTCACCGCGCCTGCGCCTAGGCTGGAATTGACTGCATCCGCCGACCCCAGCACAAGTGGTGTCTTTTCCGGGATAAACATTTGCCCAGCCAGTTCTGGATTTAAACCCTTGAGCACCTGTCGTGGACTGGCAAGTGATGAAAGCTGGCTGGCACGAATCCCTGCCAGATCAAGGGATTGGGAATCCCATTCCAGGCTATGTGTATTCAACAAAGCTGTTCCCCCGGCAATCCCAAAATCAACGAGGTATTCCCCCGTCAGGCGTTTGGTCACGTATTCCTTGGCAGAGATAAAACGGACAGCCTGACTAAAGATGTCAGGCTGTTCCTCGCGCAGCCAGATAATTTTGTAGAGGGGGTACATGCTGTGAACCGGACAGCCGGTTTGCCGGTAAATCGCGTCAACCCCGGGTGACTCGCGTATGGCCAGGGCTTGTTTCGTTGCACGATCATCCACCCAGGTCATGACTCCGGTCAGAGGTTTATCGGATCGATCCACCGCGATCAAACTATGATATGCGCCCCCGATGCTCATAGCCTGACAGTCGCCGGGAGAGACCCCCGCAGTCTCGATCGCAGAGCGCACGGACCCCACCAGCGCGTGAACCAATTCCTCAGGATCCTGCTCCCCTTGCCTGTTGTTTTCAGCGGAGGTATATCCTTGCGCGCCAAAGCCAAGCAGGCGCGATCCCGCATCGATGATGACGCTTTTACAGCTCCCCGTACCCAGGTCGATGCCTAAAAACCACTCGGTTTGTTGTTTATGTGCCATCTTAACTTTCTGAAGTTTATGCAACCCGATTGTGCGGTTGACCACCCTTCAGGGTCCGCAATACGTTTTCGGCAGCCATGATGCCCACACGTTCGATCGATTCACGAGTGTGCGCGCCGATGTGTGGTGTGACCACTAAATTCTCCAATCCCAGGAGCGGGCTGTCTTTGGGAGGTTCTTCGTTGAATACGTCCAGGGCGGCACCGGCGATTTGCTTTTGGGTTAACGCAGTATACAACGCCTCCTCATCCACCAACGCTCCGCGCGAGGTGTTGATGAAATAGGCGCTCGGCTTCATGATCTTTAATTGATCCGCCCCAATCATGTGACGGGTTTCTTCTGTCAAAGCTGCATGCAGGGAAACATAATCGGCTTGTCCTAACACGTCTTCAAAACTCATGAGCGAGATGCCCGGCAGGATGTCTTCATATCTCACATAGGGATCATAGGCCAGCACCTTCATGTCGAACCCCAAAGCCCGTTTGGTGACGCCGCGCCCGATTCGCCCAAGGCCGACCAACCCCAGCGTTTTATTCCATAACTCATTGCCTGCATGTGCCCCCCAGCCTCCCTTGCGCAGGCTGCCATCCACAGAGGGAATATTCCTTGCGATGGAGATCATCAAACCGAGGGTCAGATCCGCCACAGACTGGTCGTTCATCCCCAGACAGTTTGCGATCACGACTCCAGAATTGGCTGCTGCCGTTAAATCAATATGATCCACACCTACGCCGTGCATGCTCACCACTTTCAAACTAGGCGAGTTTTGAATCACATGGGCTGTCATCGGTAGGACACCGATAATGGCTCCATCCATTCCCTTAAGCAGTTCGATCAAGCGTTCTTCCGTGATCCTTTGCGACATGTCCGCCTTGACGATCTCACAGCCCTCCTGATTTAGGACATCCCAAGGTTTGGGTGAGGTGCTCCCAAAGGAACGGGTGGCAACCAGGATCTTATAACTCACCTCGATACGCTCCGCACAACAGAGACCAGCTTTTGCGCCTCTCCAGTGATTGCAGACCAGTCGCCGCGAGAGACGGCTTTCTTATCCACCATGCTCCCTCCAACGGCAACAACAACAGCTCCCGCCTTGAGGTACTGAGCGGCATTGTCCGCGCTGACGCCGCCAGTCGGTACCAGTCGTAGTTGCGGCAGGGGAGCAAGTACCGACTTGATGTAATCTGGCCCGCCGATATTGCTGGCAGGGAAGACTTTCACCAGATCCGCGCCTGCCTCCCAAACCGTCAACATTTCTGTGGGAGTCATGGCGCCGGCGATGATGGGTTTGCCATACCGTTTGCACATTTTAATGGTGTCGAGATTAATTGCTGGATTAACGATGAATTCAGCACCCGCCAGGATGGCAGCGCGCGCCGTTTCCGGGTCCAGGACCGTGCCGGCGCCGATAAGCACTTCACCGCCAAAATGAGCGGATGCTTCCTTTACCATATCCAGCGCGCCTGGCGTGGAGCAGGTGAATTCGATTATGGAAATACCCCCCGCGTTCAGCGCCTCCGCGACGCGCACCAATTGTTCGCCGCTGTCCAGTCGCACAATGGCGACGATTTTTTCATCGAGTATTTTTTTTAGGATTTCAAAATGAGATTTCATGGATGTTTATGGTTCCATTTCTGAATGAGATGTTAAGCGTTCCTTCAGCGCGACATGCTGATTCCACCTTCGACGATCAAGGCCTCCACCTCGGCACGCGTTGGCCAAGGAAGATCGGTCGGCGCGGTTTGCTGCAGGGCTGAAAACGCATTGCCCAATCGAACAGCATGTTGGATGTCGCCTTCGAGGTAGCCAGTCAAAAATCCAGCTACGCAGGCATCGCCTCCACCAAGCGGATCAATGGTCTCGACTTCGTATTGGCGATCTGTGTATAGATTGCCATCCGAAAATGCAAGGGATGTCAAAGAAGCGCGTTGAGCAGAAAGAGATTTGCGCATGGTTACCAGTACAGCCTTGAATCCAAACTTCTCTGACACCTTTTGAGCAACATCTGTTGGATCGTTTCCCTTCAATCCCGAAATCAATTCGGAAACATCAGGCTGGTCAGGCAGGGATGTGATCAAAATATCCACGTACTCCATCAAAGGATGTTGCGCTTTGCGCGCTTCTGCCACTGTCCACAAGGCGGCACGGTAGTTGACATCGTAACTGACAAGACAGCCAGCCTTCCGTGCGGCAATCATCGCTTCCTTTTGAGTTTCGTATGCGGACACGCTAAGTGCAGGTGTAATGCCGCCAACATGGAATAGACGCGCATCTTGAAAGACTGTTTTCCAATCCACCGTACCCGGCTGGATGTGGGCAAACGCGGAATCTTTTCTATCATAGTAAACGCGGGTAGGGCGCGGCTCCGCGCCATATTCAACGAAATACACACCGACGCGCTCCCCCTCCGCCCACAAGATATTACTCACATCCACGCCGAACTCGCGGCCTTTGTTTGCAATCATGCGCCCCAACGGATTGGATGGTAATCGGCTGACGTAAGCCGATTTGAGCCCAAGGCGCGCAACGCCCGCGGCGACATTCAACTCCGCGCCGCCCGCTGACAGATTGAGAGAAGCCGTTTGTTCAAGTCGCAGGTGATCGGGAGGCGAGAGGCGGATCATTGTTTCGCCGAAGGTAACAACATCAGTCATTTGACAACCTCATATTCGCGTTGAGCGCAGTCGAAACGCATTGTACTTATGTATCATGTTCTTCGACTTCGATCTCGATACGAGCAAGAAGCACACTCTCTCTACTCGACCTCCGCTCAGGGCGAAGTGCATTATGCAGGCGGCCAGGCGACAGTGTAAAGATGCTTGCCCCCATGCAACGGACCTTTTATCAGTTCATCCACCTGCTCTTGTGTAAACCGCTGTGTGACAAGGTCGGCATCGGGCAATTTGCCAACGGGAAATTTTTCCATGATGTCATCGTGCAGTTTGACCATGTAATCAAGCAGGGCTTCAATACCTGGCCGTGCTTTATCCACACTCGCCAGAGTGGCTTTGCCGACAACGCCTTCGGGATTGCCGATGATCTCTATCGTGCCGAGACCGACATGCGCATACCAGGGAATGGGGCGTTGATAAGCATTGGCCGCTGAGTCGACATGACCTGCTGGTAAAAAGCCATGTGCTTCCGTGTCCACCGCATCTTCCATGTGGATCATCTCAGGGAAGAGACCAAGCGAGAAGGATGTTTCGGCTTCGTCGGCATGGACAAAGGGCGTCTCAAAGGGGCCGCCATGCGCTTTATCCTTCACGAAAGGCTGGATAGCATAATACCAATTGAGATTGACGAGGATAGACGGAACCTGATATCTTTTCGCGAAACGATGTATGGCTGTTGGAATGACATATTCCTGCCCATGACCGTTGAGCAGGATTTGTTTGCGGAAACCTGCGTTCCAAAATCCCGCAATGACCGAACTCAAGTATGCGGTGAAAGTATCTTCATCAACAGGGATGGTGCCGGGCATTCCAATGTGATGATACGGATGACTTCCAAACCAGATGGGCTGCGACACCGTGCATCCGGTCTGCTTTGCGACCGCCTCGGCCATGCGCGTGACGAGAAAAGTATCCTCGCCATAGCAGGCATGAGGACCGTGCGCTTCCGAACTTCCGACTGGAATAATGATGAAGTCGTTCTTCTTCAAACGCGCTTCCACCTCCAGCATGGTCATGTTCTGGAAGTAAATCCCATCCGCCGCGTCCATGTGCCCGCCGCTCGGCGGGATTTGCCAATTGTATTTGCTCATCGTTTTCTCCTATGGTTGGACAATGACTTTGATCGCGCCGCCTATGCGGCCAGTGAATGTATCGAACGCTTTGTTGATTTCATCAAGTTTGAACGTGTGCGTATGCAACGGTTTGAGATTGATGCGGCCATCTGCCATTAATGGAATCGCCCGTTCGAGATTTAACATCCCTTCAGCTTTCGGTCCCGTGATAAGCAGATTCCACTGGACGATTTTGTCAAGTTGCAACGTGACCTGCTCGTGATAGATTCCATTGTACGAGATGCGTCCATTCTTGCGGATGATTTCCAGCGCTTCCGCCGCGGGCGCAGGTTGACCCGTACATTCGACGACCATATCAGCACCGATACCATTCGTCAACTCCATGATCTTCTCGCGCACCTTGACTTCGTTGATGTTCAGGGTGATGTCCACGCCCATTTTTTTTCCAACAGCCAGACGGTCGGCGCGAGTCCCTGTGAGGATGACGCGTCCCGCGCCGAGGACTTTGGCGATGTGCGCAGAGATCAATCCAATCGAGCCAGGTCCCATCACTACAACCGTTTCACCAGGATGAATCCATCCGATGCGGTCGTAGCCATACAACACTGTCCCAGCGCCAGTCAACATGGCGCCTTCTTCATATGAAATGCTGTCTGGAATTTTATGCAAGGTATTGACATGGCAGGCTGCATACTCAGCGTATCCGCCGTTGGTGCTGAAGCCGTAATGCCGATGTCCCTTTTCATAATTGCCATAATTCAGACAGGTTGTATACAAGCCGCGCAGACAATTCTCACAGCGGCCACAGCCTTTATGCGGCTCAACAGCCACACGGTCGCCCTCCTTTAATTCGGTTACATCTGGTGCGAGTGCGACCACCGTGCCAGTGAATTCGTGCCCTGGGATGAATTCACCCAGTTTGGGATAGCCCTTCCAGCCTTTGGCAATGATGGCGGGATCGCTTCCGCAAATGGCAACCGAATGGACTTTGACCAGCGCCTCGCCAACTCCGAGCGAAGGTACGGGCACTTCGGTGACCCGCAAATCACCAAAATTGAACAACACTGCGGCTTTCATGGTTTTGGGAATGCTCATAGAGTCTCCTTGTACAATATTTCGAATCAAGTGGTGGTTGAGTAGCCTGAAGCGATAGCGAAGCGCGTATCGAAACCACATATTCGGATTTTTTCAATCCCTGTTGGTTTTGATACGACGGACGAACACCGCCTACTCAACCAACGATTATGGTTCCAACACAACCTTCACCGCTTCACCACTACGGGACAGATCAAATCCACGCGACCATTCTTCCAGCGGCAAAACATGCGTGATAAACTGCGATGGTTTGATTGCGCCGCGCTCGAACAACGACAGCGCTCTTTCCCAACTTGTGAACTTCGAACTGTAACTGAATGATACCGTCAACGCGCGGAACATGGCTTGACGATATGGGATTTGTATTTCGTCGGCGGGAGGTTGCCCAATGATGCCGACGCGGCCGAGTCGGCGCGCCAGTTGAAAAGATTGATTGACGGCAGGCAACGCGCCCGATAACTCAATCACAACATCCGCGCCTTCGCCATGTGTCAGGTCATTGATTAAACTCGTCAAATCTGTTTTCATGACATTGACCGCGTAATCAATTCCAAGTTCGCGCGCCTTCGGAAGGCGCGCCTTTTCGTCATGGTCAACACCTGTGATGATGACCTTCGACGCGCCCGCGGATTGCGCCATCTTCGCCGCGACCAATCCGATCGGGCCGCAACCTAAAATGAGAACAACATCTTCAGGGAAAATCCCTGTGCGATCCAACACGCCATGCGCGGCAACTGCCGATGGTTCGGTAAATGCGGCTTCCACAAAACTCAAATTCGACGGGATACGATGCAACAACCATGCAGGCACTTTTATCAATTCCGTGAACGCGCCATCCGTGAAATAACCAGGTGCGCGCTTGGAACTGCAGGCAAACGCATTGCCCGTCAAACACTGACGGCAATGTCCGCAAGCCTTGACGTGTTGCTCCGAGACCACGCGCTCGCCGACCGCCCAGCCCGAAACCTCCGCGCCGACTTCAACGATCTCGCCCGCGAACTCATGTCCGATCACAACGGGCGCCGTGTACGGATGCTGGTCATCCTGAATCTTGAGATCACTTCCACAAATCCCACAGGCCCGCACACGGATCAACACTTCGCCCGCCTCCACCTGCGGAACGGGAACATCCCGCAATTCCAAATTTCCCTGCCCAACTGCCGTCTTTACCAAAGCGCGCATCTTCGCTCCTAGGGTCGCATCAAAATGCGGATGGGATCGCCATCACGCCCAACAAACATTTTCCACGCCGACGAAAATTCACTCAGCGCAATCTCGTGTGTGATCAACGGTGTCACATCCACCAATCCTTTTTGCATCAACACATTTGCCCGCCGTGAAATGCCCTGCGGATTAGCCACAGAGCCGTACACATTCAAATGACCGCGCACGATGACGCTCAAATCCACATTCAACTCACGCCCCGGACTAGTCGAGCCAGCAAGGACGACTCGCCCGCCGCGCCGCGCCATTTCCAACGACTGCCTGCCCGCGTCGGCAGTTCCTGCAAATTCGATGACGAGGTCAACGCCTTTGCCATTCGTCAACTCACGCACGCTTCGCGCGGGACTGATATCTGATTTCGCTATAACCACATCATCTGCTCCCAAGCGACTTGCCAGTTCTAGCCGATTTCCATCCGCGGGGATTCCAACCACAATGACTCGTCCCGCTCCCAACGCATGCGCGACTTGCACGGCCAACAATCCAAGCGCGCCAGGACCAACAACTGCTACTGTCTCTCCGCCTCTCACGCCGCCCGCGCGTTCAAACGCCCAAAGGACAATCCCGAGTGTATCAGTAAACATGGCATGATTTGCGTTCAGTCCTTCTGGCATAAGGTGCGCAGCTTTGGCCGGGACGGCGCAATATTCGGCCAATCCGCCTGCCACCGTAAAACCTATGTGCGCGTGACCTGCTTCCCGATTTCCATAATTCTCGCAAAGGTTATACAAACCTTCTAAGCAACGTGGACAATTTCCACAACCTACATGCGCTTCCACTCCGACCAAATCTCCCTTGCGCAAGCCTTTTACGTTTGCGCCAACCTCAACGATTTCGCCGCCAAACTCATGTCCTGGATTGTGTGGAAATTTTACGAAAGGGACCGTCCCATGCAGGATCTTGACATCCGTCGCGCAGATAGTGGTCGCTTTAATGGCAACAATTACCAGGTCCGCGCCTGAAGCGGGATCGGGCACGTTTGCCAGTTCAAATTTGTCGGGTTCTGTAAAAACGACCGCGCGCATATCGCATCACTTTCCATTCACACTGAAACCAGAGCCATCGTTTATCTCAGTCTTTTACCTGCTTCAACCACTGCTTTCAATATATTCTGATACGAACCACAGCGACACAAATTTCCAGACAAATATTCACGGATGTCATCTTCACTTGGGTTTGGATTTTCATTGAGTAACGCTACTGCTGATAATATAAACCCAGGTGTGCAATAAGCGCATTGGAATGCTCTTTCATCAATGAATGCCTGTTGAACGGGATGTAGCTGCCCATTCTTCTCGAGGCTTTCAATAGTGAGTATTTCTTTTCCAGGAACCTGTTCCGCTAATGTCAAACATCCACTAATGGGCTTGCCGTCTACCAGCACGGTACATGCTCCACACATGCCGATGCCACAGCCTTCTTTTGCGCCGACCAATCCCAAATCATCGCGCAGAACTTCGAGTAACGTCCGCGTCCCCGCCTCGACTTCATGCCTGCTTCCATTTACATTCAGAATCATCGCTGAGACTTCTCCCTTAATGCTCGCAAGATTTTCTCGGCTGTGATCGGCAAATCTTTGATTCTTACGCCAACCGCATCTTCAATCGCATTTGCAATCGCGGGTGCGACGGGCGGCAGGGTCATCTCGCCGATTCCGTGCATTTCGCCTTCGCCTGATTCAATGCAAATGCTGATCAATTCAGCAGGAATATCACGAATGGACGGAATTGAATAATCCGCCAGATTCGGATTGATCGGTTGACCGCCATCGTAGACGATCTCCTCCATCAAGGTAGGACCCAACCCAAAGATGACGTTGCCGTCATTTTGCAATTGCGCCATGCGCGGATTAACAACCCGCCCCGCAAACGCCGCGGCTGAATATTTCAGGATAGTAATGCGACCTGTTTCAGTATCCACTTCCACTTCCGCCGCGCCCGCGCCCTGGTGCCAGTGCGGAGTCGCGACTCCCTGCCCCGTTTCTGGGTCAATTCCAAAAGATGTGGAATACTCGCCAGATTCTTCCACAGTGTTCAAGTCATTGCGCTTAAGAATATCGCCAAATGAAATGGATATTTCATCTGCAACGACAAAACCATTTTCAGTCCGCAATCCATCAACAGGCGTTTCCAACAAAGGCGAGCCCAATTCAAACAATTTCTTTTTCATTGTCCCACACGCCGCAATGACGGCATTGCCCATCATGCTTGTCGAACGGCTGGCGGAGGTAGTTGAGTCAAACGGAGTGATCGCAGTATCGGGTCCGATGATCTTTATCGCCCTGAGAGGCACACCCAAAGTTTCTGCGGTGATTTGCGCCATCGTGGTATGCCCACCTTGTCCCATCTCAACCGTACTCGTATATAGCGTAACTGTTCCATCATCCTTAAGTTTCAACCGCGCTTGAGATTTTGAAGTCGCGACCGTGCTTTTCATCATCACACCATATCCGCGACCCACCCTCATCCCCTGCCCCTCTCCCTTCGGGAGAGGGGTTAGGGGTGAGGGCACACCCAACCCTTTTGCAGACACCTCAAGACATTCCACAAAATGCACATCATGCAATTCTTCGCCCGTCGCAAAATGTTCGCCTGAGACAAACAGGTTTTTCATCCGAAACTCAAACGGATCCCAACCCATCTTACGCGCGATGATATCCATTTGCGATTCATAAGCCCAGGTGGTTTGTGAACTCATCGCGCCGCGATACGCACCCGCAGGAGGCAGATTGGTGTAAACACCATACGAATCTACATGCACGGCAGGGATACGATACGGTCCGACCGCGCGCACCATTCCCGCAGGTACGAGCATCGGACTGGCATCTGCATACGCGCCGCCATTCCAGTAAAGCGTGGCTTGTCGCGCGGTGAATGTTCCATCACGTTTTACACCTGTCTTGAGCGTGATGGACGCGGCGTGCTTGGTCACAGTCACAAACTCTTCCGCGCGCGAGAGAACAAATTTTACAGGGCGACCATTCGTCTTGCGCGCCATGGCTGCAACCAAAGGTTCAATGCGGATATGGCCTTTGCCGCCGTACCCGCCTCCAAGCGACGGGACGATCACACGCACCGCTTCAGGTGCAATCCCAAAAATTTCAGATAAAGATTTTCGCACCATGAATGGCGCTTGCGATGCTGTCCAGATCGTTAGATGTTCGCCATCCCATTGTGCGGCTGAGACGTGCGGCTCCAGTGATGCTTGTTGTGCAACAGGACTTGTAAACGTATCTTCAAAGATTTCATCTGCTTCGGCAAAGGCGGCATCCATATCGCCGTGTCGCAATTTGGCATGCTTGAAAATATTGTTCGGGAATTTCTCGTGCAAGTTCGGCGCGCCCGCTTGAATCGCATCCTGCGCGTCGAACACCGCTGGCAGTTCATGGTATTCAATATCAATCAACACTGCGGCTTGTTCTGCAGCATCCAAACTTTCAGCGGCAATCGCCGCAATCGGTTCGCCAACATATCGCACGCGGTCTACAGCAACAACACCTTGATCTTTGATCGCAACTCCGTAAAAGGCATTTGCTCCCAGATCTTCGCCCGTGAGAATCGCCACAACACCAGGAATTCGCATTGCGTTCGTTACATCCACCTTCAATGATTTTGCATGAGGAGCTTGACTGCGCACGATCTTGCCAAACAACATCTTCGGCAATCGCAGGTTGATCATGTAATCCACAGTGCCCATTACACGCGCCACAGAGTCAAGCATCGGTACCGATTCACCGATCACAACGCACCTCCTCCAACGCACGCTTCACAAACACGCGGATCATCTCCTTGCGATACCACGCCGAACCTCGCACATCAGTCAGTGGATCAAGCCTCAGCGAGTATTCATCTGCAATCGCGGCGACCAGTTCATCGGTCAGGGTTGAACCGTGCGCCAGCGTTTCCGCATCTCGCACGCGTTGCGGAGTCTCCACTGCCGCGCCCACCGCGATTCGCAAATCCGAACATTTTCGATCATTATCAAAATCAGCGACCGCACCCACCGCCACACATGGACGCCCCTCGGCGGAGATGGATGTGTACTTGTGATACGCCGCGCTCGCTGACGACGGCAACGTAGGGATGATGACTTCAGTAAGGATTTCGTTTGGCTCGAGCGCGGTTGTGTAAAAGCCAAGAAAAAATTCACTGAGATGAATTTCACGGTTCTTTTCCGCGCCCTGAACCTGCACGCGCGCATCGAGAGCAGTTAACATCGCTGGAGGGTCCGCCGCATAATCCGCCGCTGACAAATTGCCGCCGATGGTTGCCTGATTACGTACGCGGACATTGGCGACAACGCTGAAAGTATACGCCAGCGCGGGACAAAACTTTTTCACGACATCCGAACGTTCGATGTCGCGCAGTTTGGTCAATGCGCCGATGTGCAAACCATCTTTTTCATGGCGGATGAAAGCATAATTTGAAATATGACCGAGACTGATCAGCGCAGACGGCGCGATCAACTTTTGTTGAAGCATCAATGTAACCGACACACCGCCCGCGATGATCTTTGCATCATCGGCATGTTGGTCAAGCAGTGATATGGCTTCGGTGAAATTTGTGGGTTCGAGGAATTTAATTGGATTCATAGGATTAAATATGTCGTTGCGAGGGCTGCGTTCGTCCGCCCGAAGCAATCTCCATATCGTGAGGGGGACTGCTTCGCAAAGTGCGCTCGCAACGACATGGCTTGTTATTCAAGTTGCGCTCTCAAATTCTTCGCAAACTCAGCCGTTAACTTTTTCGCGGTTGCAGTAATGACGGGTCCGCCAAATTGCGCCAGCCTGCCGCGCAGATTGGCTTCCACTTCAAACGCGGCTTCGGTTCCGCCTTCCACGGGAGTCAACGTTCCTGTAAATGTCGCTTTGACAGATGACGCGCTGGATTTGTCGTCGCCTTCCACTGTGCCCGCAATTCGATTCGGCGCTTCCACTTCTATTAGAGTCACTGTGCCGCCGAATTCTGATTTGATGGGTCCCACTTTGAGGACCAATTTGCCGCGATAGGTTTTATCATCCACGGCTTCAACCGATTCAATCCCAGGCACGCATTGACTGAGTTTCGGAATATCGAATAGGAAGTCCCAAACATTATCCTGCGGGGCTTTGATCACGAACGAGTCTTTAATCTGCATAATCTATTCACTCGCAGGGGCGTGACATAAGAGAACTTCGAGTCCATCCGCGCCTGCCTCCAGATAAAAAGTATCATCTTTTTCGAGCCATAACATAGACTCGGCATCCAGTGGGAATGATTGCTCGCCTACATAAGCCTGTCCTTTACCACGAACCACATACACAAATCTTTCAGGGGCAATTGATTCGAATATTGATGACTTTACACTTGCTTCAAGCGTAATACGCTTGACTTGTAGTGCATCTGTCCCGAGCATGGCTTGGTTTGCGAGTGTGGTGATGTTTACGCCAGCCTTTTCGCTGACTGGTAAATCTTTTGGTTTAAAAATGGTTGGCATGGTTTCCTCCGATCATGGTTCGAGAACAACCCGACCGATAATTTCCTGTTTTCGTAATTTCTGATGTAACGTTTCCGCTTCTTCTAGCGGATATGTTCCTGTAACAATTGGCTTGACGCGTCCCGCTGCTACCAAAGCAACAACTTCTGCCAACTCGCATTTCGTCACATTGCGCGAGCCAAGGATCTCCCACTCGTTGGCGATCATCGCCTGTGGGCTGGCTTTCAGTTCAGTGCCTGTGTGTGAACCAACAATGACCATGCGTCCGCCGCGTGAAAGGGATTTCAAAGAGGATTCAAACGTCTTTGTACCTACCAGTTCAAGGACGACCTCTGCGCCTTCGCCGTTCGTCCATTCGCGGGCTGTTTCTGAGAAGTCGCCTGCTGACGCATCGAAGATTATATCTGCACCAAGTTTGCGCGCTAGGGCTAGTTTCTCTTCACCGATATCCACTGCCATGACGAACGCGCCCATCATCTTCGCGAGCTGAATCGCATGTGCGCCCACCCCTCCACCCGCGCCTGTGACAATGACGCGCTCGCCAAGTTGGAGTCGTGCGCGCTTGGTCAGCGCGTGATAGGGCGTTCCGATCGCATTGGCAATCACACTTCCCTCTGGAAATGAAATAGACTCTGGTAGTTTTACAAGATTGACCGCGGGTATCGTTGTATATTCCGCGTATGCGCCAGGCGTGTGGATGCCAACATAACCTTTGAAATCCGCACAGATGGTTTCGCGACCTGTGAGGCAGTAGCGGCATCTTCCACAGGTGAGATAAAGTGTGCTGGTCACGCGGTCGCCTGGCTGGATGTTGTCAACGTTCGCGCCAACAGATTTGACCACGCCCGCAATCTCATGTCCAAGAATGATCGGCGTTTTGGCGGTCGGAAATTTTCCGTCGCGAATCGTCAGATCGAATTGATCCACCGCGCAGGCTTTGACGCGGATCAACGCCTCATCCGCGCCTGGTTGTGGAATGGGTACATCTTCCAAAATTAATGGTCCACCAAACTCTTTGATAACAAGCGCCTTCATTTCGCAACTACCTCCAAATTATGAACAGGATTGGAAACCGTGAAATAAGCGATCACCGCGCCAAGCGCCAATAAGCCAGTTGCAAGACCATATCCGCTGGGCACGCCCAAACCATCTGCCAAATAACCCGCCGTCAATGGTGCAAGCGTTGTACCAATAAAGCGGGCAAAGAATTGCAACGCACCCGCGGTACCGCGCATGGCAGGGAAATAATCTACCATGATGTTCAGTTGCGCGGCGAAGCCGAAGCCAGCGGTTAACCCGAATGCGAGCAACCCCGCTCCAACCACAACTGGTGACATATTCGCAGAAGCAATCGCACTGATGAACGTAATCGCGGCCAACGATAATGTTGCGCCAATCACACCTGCGATCAACGTAAAGCGCATACCGCGCTGATCGGATACACGTCCGCCCACATACGTGCCAAGGATCACTCCCAAGGCAGTCATCGTGGTGACCGCGCCGATGCCAGCTTCGTGCAAATTCATTTTATCGGCGAGCAGGATCGGAGTCAGGATATGAATCGTGTAAATCCCATAGAAATGAACAAAGCCAAGGATGAGCGCTCCGAACGTTGGGAGCGTGCGTGCGATTGTCCACATATCCTTCAAGCCGACGTTTTGTCCATGAACAGGTTGCGCGGGCAACTGCCAAATGGTGAACACCAAAAGCATGATGGTGATGATCGCAAGGATCAGAAAATCTGCGCGCCAACTTAACCACACCGCAATGAGACCGCCAAACGCGGGACCCGATGCTGCGCCTGCCGAGTTGAACATGGAAAAGACGCCCATCGCGCGACCACGTTCGTTGGTTGGGAATAGATCAGATATAAGCGCAACCCCAACGCCTGCCGCGGCGGCAATGCCCAGCGCTTGTAAACTGCGCGCCGCAAGCAGTAAACCGATACCGCGCGTGAAATATGCGCTAAAGTTTCCAATCAAATAAAGCATGAGACCGATCAACAAAATGCGTTTGCTGTCAAAGCGATCCACGATGGGACCGTATGCGATCTGCGCAAACGCAAGACACAAACCATAAATCGAAATTGTCAGCCCAAGCATTGCGGTTGTTGCGTTCAAATCAACTCGCATGACAGCCAATGACGGAACGTAAATTACCTGCGCGAACGAACGCAGGAATGCGGCAAATGAAACAAGATAAAGAACTTTTACCTTTAGACTCATAAACGTTCCCAGGTTACTTCAAAATCAGGCACAGCGGCGCGGATGAGGCTTTGCACGGGGCAGTATCTTTCCGCGAGTTCAATCAAACGGGTTACACGCTCATCTGATTCGGTCGTCTTGATCTTCACATGCAAACGAACAGAACTAAAATGCACAGGCACATTTGCTTCGCCTTTGCGACCGCGAATATCCAACACGCCTTCGGCAGAGGCTTCCAAACCTTGCAAATCAAATTTTATTTTTTCAGCCATCCTGGCTGATGAGACACCAGTTCAAGCGCAAAGACCCGAAAGCGTGAGTTCCAGCGGCGTGGGGCCCGTGTTTGTGCCTTCATTGTGCGGCGGCTCATCCGAACGCATCACGGGAAAGTCGCGCACATAAAGATCATTGACACGCCCGCCCAACCATTTACCTCTGGCACGGATGGTTTTTAGATAATCGGGTTGTTCCATAATCATCCTTTTGCGACAACAAATTTCATCGGATATTTTTGCAAACTCAGCGCGCCGTTTTTCGTCACACGCGTCAACGCGCCTACCTGCAAGCCCATGCGCTCATCGGGCGTGATCGGATTCGGCTGAACGACCATCGCCATATCTTCCGCAAATGTCCTGCCCGCAGGGATGGGCTTCGCAGCATTCCAATAATCACAACACGATTGATCAATCAACGGCGGATGAATATCCACGCCATATCCGTGGATCAAATCATCATAGATGCGATAGCCCGACTCGCCGATGATTGACGCGGCTTTGATTACATCCCCCTCATTTGCGTTGGGACGTATTGCCTCACAGATCTGACCGTAAGCCTGCTTGCCAGCCTCAAAGAGTTTTTGCCAAGCTGGGGTTGGATCCTGTCCCACCGCAATCGGACGGTGGATCTGCCCTGAATAGCCCCAATAACTGGCGCTAATCTCCATGATGATCACGTCACCTTTTTGGATTACCCTATCAGTTACATTCTGCGCAGGGACGCAAGCCGTCGGCGCATCCATCGGCATGGAGCGCAAAAATGCGATGTGCGGCTGTCCGCCTTTGCGACGATAGGATGCTTCGACAATTCCGATCAGGTCGAATTCGGTCATGCCCACACGGATTTCATTTTCCAATGCCGTGACAGTATCATCCGTATATTCGGCGGCGATCTTCAACCAGTCAAATTCTTCTTCGCTTTTGATAACACGTAAACGAGCATAATCACGTGTGACGTCAACCCATTCAACTTCAGGCAACGAATCGCTCAAGGTCTTGTAATGTTGAAATGGCATTCCCATGCCAAATGTCGCATTGATACCAACCAACCCGACTCGTCCCTTGCCGATACCATCGTTCTTTAATTTGGCAACGATCTCTTGGGCAGGGTCATACGTTCCCCAACGCGTATCGGGGATCACAGACGCTGTGCGCGCGTTCGGCACATGATTGACAAGCCCCGTGAGCAGGGTCGCTTCACCATCCAATGGAAAGACAAGATAATTGTGGTGCAGGTCGAGATAATTCGTTAACCAAAAAACATTTGCTTCATTGTGACGATTAATGCCAGAGTTGCCGAAGACCACCAGTGCGGAAATTCCCTCGCGGCGCATCAGATCGTGTGCGAGGTTATTCCTCCGTTGAAACTCAACGTCAGAGAAGCGCGGATAGGTCATCCAAGTTTTTCCTTTAACCAGTCAGCAGTGAGCGGACGATACGCAAAAGGAATATTGTTGCAGACGTGATTGCCGTTCTCGAACATTGCCAACTCAGCATTCGAGCCAACTGCATCCACGATCTTCACTGCCTGCTCCCAAGGAATCAATCTATCGAGCCTGCCTTGAATGACAAGCAGCGGCTGTTTAATCTTCTGCGCCACACCCTCCAATGAAAGTTTATTCGCATTGGCTTTGGCTTCCTCTTCATTCTTCGCGCCCGAGTGATGTTGGAATGCGGCGCGCGTGAGCGATGGCAATACTGACCAGCATTCCGCAAAGTTCCATGGACCACAATTCCCCACTGCGGCTTTGACACGCGGTTCAAAGGCGGCGGCGCGCGGCGCATAATATCCGCCAAGACTGACGCCTGCAAGCCCGATTCGGTTTGGGTCAATATCTTTGCGTTTGGTCAATGTGTCCACCGCAGTGGAAACTGCGGCTTCGTAATCGGGACGGATATGAGAGTTGTATCCGCATTCCCCCTGACCAGGTCCATCGAGCGAGAAAGTCGCCAGTCCGCGTTTGAGGAAGACATTTTCCCAGGAGAAAAATTCCTCTTTAGTTGAATCAAGCCCAGGCAGGAGGAGAACGAGAGGCGGGTTTTTTATATCCACGGGACGTCGCAGAGTCCCGACCATCGTCGCGCCATCGAAGGGAATTTCCACGCGCTCGCCTGTTGGGTCAAGCAGTTTCAAACCTTTGGCGAAAGCCTCCACTGATTTGTTCGCAGCGGACATATATTCATCGTGAAAATCCTGAAAGACAAATTTGCCGAAGTGATAACAAAGCGCCGCGCTGATGTAAGCTTCGCCCGCGCTGATGGAATTACCGCTGGCTTCCGCTTTCACTGCAAGATCGTAATGTGTATCGCCCGTCACGAGCCACTCGCGACACCAATCCTCCCACTTCTCAACGCGCGCGGTGGTACGATAGAAATCGTTGTAATCAACGCCCTGTGATGTGAAACGCGGCGCCCAGTTTTTTATTGCGGCTTCTACTCGTTCATCTGGCATGGTTCTCTCCTTTTAATTATTACGATGCATCACTAAAATGTCACCCTGACCCTGAACGATAGTGAAGGGGAAGGGTCTCTACCCCAAAAATGCGAGACTCTTCGATCGCAACAAACGCTCCCTCAGAGTGACAGGATGTTTTTGAGACAGGGTCTAGTTAATCATTACCAGCGTAATTACCAGCTGTCTCCGGGAACATGGAGCGAATGATCTTGAAGCGATGAATATCCTGTGTGCCGTCCATATGTAGGAAGATAGCCGCGTCGCGGAAATGTTTCTCGATGCCCATTTCGATCATCACACCGTTCCCCGCGAAGATTTCCATCGCCTTCTTGGCAACGTCGAAGATCGCGTCCGCGGCATAGACCTTGGCCATCATGCACAATTGCAATGCGTCGGAGGTATTGTTATCGAGTGCGCGCGCCGCATAACGGGTGAAGGCGCGCGTCGTCTCGACCTTGATCGCCATGTCCGCCAGCATGTTGGCAATTGCCTGGTGTTTGATGATGATCTTGCCGCCCTGCACATATTGCTGGACATAAGCAGCGGTATCCTCGAACGCAGCGACACCGACGCCCAGATTCTTCGCGGCTTGCAGGATCTTACCTGGCTTGAAATAAACGCCCGCATGTTTGAGCGCTTCATCCTTGACGAGGATGGAGTCTTCGGGAATGCGGCAGTTATCGAACACGATCTCGCCGTTGTTCATGTAGCGCGCGCCCATTTTTTCATTGGTACGCACGGGGATGAGTCCTGGCGTATCGCGCGGGATCAGGAAACTGCTGGTGCCCTGCATCATTCCCACTTTGGGATTTGTGTTGGCATAAACGATATATAACTTTGCATCATAACCGTTGGTGATGAACTGTTTACGTCCGTTGAGAACCCAGTGTCCATCCTTGAGTTCGGCTTTGGTGTTCATGGCGGCTTCAGGGACGTTGTATGGAAGCCAGCGGTCAGAGGCGCCGCGCGGCTCGGTGAGACAATGCGCGATCAGGAAGGTGGGATCCTCAATAAATTTCGGAAACCATATATCCTGAAAATGTTCGGGCATGATGTTGCCGAGCAAAACAGGCACCTTCCACACCTGCCCCATGATGTCTGCAAAGCCCGAATCGCCGCGCGCCAATTCCTCGGCGATGATGGCAAATGTCTGCGCCTGATCCTCCAGTTTGATCCCGCCGTATTTCTCCGGCACTCCCAATCCCCGCAGACCGAGTTTGTCCGCCTTCTTGAGCAACTCCCAGGGCATGCGCTCACTGGACGGCGCAGTCCACTCCCGTTCGCGGTCTTTGCTGACAAAGGGGATAATCTCCTTGTCGGTGAAATCACGCGCCAGTTGCCTCATTTGTTTTTGTTCATCTGTGAGGTCCAACATTTGCATTTGCATGTTCCATTCTCCTTTTGCACTGAAATGGTTTTCTTAGCGAACTTTGCGGGTTTCGCGGTTCAAATGTACGGCAGCAAAATTAAGCGCCTGAAACTCAGGCGTGACGTTCCCACGTTCATATATCGTCAGTTTTTATCCATATCGTTTCTTTTGGCGGTGGTCCCCAAAATTCAACAAATGAAAAATTTTCCTGTGTATCGTTCTCGAACCAATGCACTTCGCTTGGCGCAACGACAGCGACCATGCCTGGGGACAGTCGGTGACTGCCTTCATCCACGTGCAAAATGCCGTTGCCATACAACACATAAAAGAGATGATGACAATCGGTGTGGTAATGTTTGGCGGCGGTATCGCCGGGGTGATAGATGATACGGTCTGCGCGGATGAACTGCGCGCCCAATTTGACGTTGTCCGTCACAAGGTCGAGTCGATCGCGCGTATCGCGCGTCGAATGCAAATGCGGCAGTTGATCGAATGTCAGTAGTCTTGCCATTTATGCCTCCCAATTCAACAATTGACTTGCGTTCCCTCCGAGAATCTTTTTCTCGTTTTCAGTCCCCAGATTCGCTGAACGCACAAGTTCAACGGGATTTTCATTACCCATATCGAAGGGATAATCGGAACCAAGCAGGACATGATCCGCGCCGACGAAATCTACAAGGCTTTTCAAAACAACGGGATCGTGTGTGATCGTATCGAAATAGAATTGTTTGAGATATTCCATCGGCGGTTTGGAAATCACCTTATTTATTTCAGGTCGCATTTTATAACCGCGATCCAATCGTCCGCGCAGATAGGGCAATGCGCCGCCGCCATGCGCGAGCATAATTTTCAGACGCGGATATGCCTCCATTATGCCGGACAGAATCAAATGTCCCGCGGCGACCATTGTCTCCAGCGGATTGCCGATCACGTTCCACATGTAGTAGTCACGCAATTCCACCCGCCCGCCGCCCTCCACGGGATGAATAAAAACAAACACGCCCAACGACTCACACGCCTCCCAAAACGAAAGAAAGCGCGCGTCGCCAGGATAAACGCCGTTGACATGCGTGCCGATCTCGACACCCTTCAACCCAGACTTCATCAAGCGTTCTAGTTCCTTGATGGCAAGCGCGACATCCTGAAGCGGGATCATCCCCAGCGCGGCGACCTGCTTCGGATATTTTTTTACAAGCGCTGAAAGCGCGTCATTCTGGACTTGGCACGCGCTCAGCGATTCTTCGGGCGTTCCCTCATAGCGAACCAGCGACACCCATGGGCAGAGCAGGACCGCGTCCGCGCCTGATTTCTTCATTTCATCCATAATTGTTTCGGGCGTTACAAATTCACGCAATGCCGAACCGATCCGTTTGGGACCATATTCAACGAATTGTTTCCCGTTTTCCCACACCACCCTCGGACGCCATTCTTCAGCAGGCTTTGCATCCCGCAAAATCTCAGGGACAATGATATGTGCATGCGTATCAATGATCATACTTCATCCTCGCTTATAGGAAAGTCAGGAGCAATGCTCCACTTAAAATCAAACCGGTTCCCATCCACAATATGGCAGTCACGCGTTCCAAATGTTTGCCTGAAATCAAGGGCGAAAGCAGGATCACAATAGGCGATGAGATCATTGTCAACGCGAGAACAACTGCCACAGGAGACAAATCCAACGCAACCCAGCGCATCCACGTGGAGAGCCCTACAAGCAGACCGGCCAGAAGTTTGAACATCCAAGCTTCATTGGTGATGGGTATATGGATCCAGCGCTCACGCTGCCAGATCAGAATGATGGCATAACCAACGGCGCTTGCAGTCACACCGATGGTTACCCCCAACATGGGAGATGGTAAACCCTCCAAGCCAACGCGAATAAAAACCGGGCTTAATGCCCAAAAGAAAGCCGCAGCCAGTCCCATCCAGGAGGCGCGCAGAAGGGCAGAAAATCTTTGTGTTGAATTGGCGGCATTTGCAGGATCCTCACCTTCTTTGGATACAAGGTAAGCACCCAGCACGATGATGCCGATTCCAAGAAATTCCAGCCAGGTGGGAAACTCACCTAATGCCACTGCGGCGACAATGGCGCCAAACAAAGGCACGGTGGCGATCAGCGGGCTTGTACGGGCCGCGCCAATGCGTTTTTGGCTGCCATTTAGAAGCGTCCAACCGATGAGGAAATGAAAAAAACCTGCCGCCACGAAACTAAGGATGGCAGTGATGGGAGCACTGAAAACAAGGCTTATATCTTCCGTTACAAAAGAAATCGCAACAAGCACAATGGATGAGACCAACAATTGAACAAAAGTGGCCATGTAAACATCCATGCCTCGCACTGCCTGGCGATTAAGTGTTTGAAAGAGACCAAAGCCTGCGCCAGCCGCAAGTGCCCATAATGCTCCACTCATATCAACTCTTCAGAGTCCCGCCGAGATACAGTTCGGCGACGCGTGGGTCTGAAAGCAACGTTTGGGCAGGACCTTCGAGACGTTCCACCCCCAGTTCAAGGACATACGCGCGGTCAGCAATAGCCAGCCCGCTTTTGGCATTCTGTTCGACCATTAAGACGGTCATCCCCATTTCATTTTTGAGGGACTTGATCGTTTCAAAGACTTGTTTGGCTGTGATCGGCGCCAACCCGAGGGAAGGCTCATCGAGCAGGATCATTTTTGGCTCCAGCATCAAGGCCCGTCCAACTTCCAGTATTTTCTGCTGACCGCCGCTGAAGTTCCCTGCCTTCTCATTCTTCCTTTCCTTCAGGAATGGAAACATTTCATAAACCTTGTCCATGCGGCGTTCGCGTTCTGCCCTATTGTTCAAGACATAGGCGCCCATGAGCATGTTTTCTTTAACAGTCATCTCAGGGAAGGAACTGTGTCCCTGTGGGACGTGGGCGATACCTTGGCGCAAGACGAGGTCTGGACGAAGACCACCAATACTCTTTCCACCAAATAGAATTTCACCCTGACTGGGTTTCAAAATTCCCGAGATGGCGCGCAGCACAGTGGACTTGCCCGCACCATTCGGCCCGATCATGCAAACCAGTTCACCCTGACTCACATGAATATTGATCCCTTGAAGGACATTGACATCTGGCAGGTACCCGGCGACGACGTTTTTTATTTCAAGAATCATCATTATGTTCCCAGATAAGCATCTAATACAGCAGGATTGGTCTGGATCATCTCAGGTGAACCTTCCGCCAGTTTTGTGCCTTGATCCAATACAATGACATGATCGCAAAGCTCCATTACCACACCCATGTTGTGTTCCACTACCAGGAAGGTCACGCCCTCTTTATTGAGATCCCGGATCAGGTCCATGATGAAGCGGATCATGGTTGGGTTGACGCCTCCAGCGGGTTCATCCAGCATCACCATTTTGGGGTCTGCCATCAGGATTGCGGCAAACTCCAAAAGTTTCTGTTGACCAAAGGATAATTTTCGAGCGGGTTCATCCTTGAGATGAGTCAATCCGACACGTTCCAACAAGCCCATTGCACGGTCGATCTCATTACGAAACATGTCCGGACCCAACAAGGATCGAAATCCAACCTGTCGAATGGGAACGATCATGTTCTCGAGAGCGGTCATTTCCCAGAAAAGCCGTGTGATCTGAAACGTACGACTGAGTCCACCATGACAGATTCTGCTAGGTGGCAGATTTGTTATCGTCTTTCCCTCGAAAAGGATCTCACCTTCATCGGGGGAATACACGCCTGTGATCAAGTTGAACAGGGTGGTCTTGCCCGACCCATTTGGACCGATCAAACCAGTGATACTGCCAGACTGTACAGAAATATTACAATCCCTGACAGCTTGAATCCCGCCAAAGCGACGAGAGACGCAGGCAATGCGCAACATCTCATTCATGGGATGATTCATCCTCTCCCTGTTTTTTTTCACTAGATGAGTCATAAATATCCGCCATGGAACGCGCACCTTGATGTGCGGCACGCGGGGCATGCCGATTTTCCACCCAATCAGTAATGGTTGTCAGAAAGCCTTTCGGCATAAAGATGATTACCAGCATCATTAACCCGCCTGTGATCGCCAGATATATTGAGGTCGAACCAAACTTGAACAGAATTAGATCTCTTGCCGGCACAAGAATAAATGCGCCCAAAACAGGTCCCCAAAGTGTGCCCAGCCCGCCCAGCATAGTCATCAAGATCATGTCAACCCCGACAAGAATGTCAAATGCATAAATAGGGCTAATATGTGATGTGAAATAGGACCATACGCCGCCGCCCAGGGCTACAAAATAAGCACTGACGCCAAATGCCAGGATCTTATACAGAGTGGTATTCACCCCGACCATTTCGGCTTTGCCTTCGTCGTCTCGCATTGCGACCAACCCAAGTCCGAAACGGGAGCGACGGATATACCACGAAACGAACAGTGCAACGATCAACCAAAACAGGATATAGTAATAGAACGGCATTCGGGAAAATTCAGGGCTCCAGGGCGGAAGCGGCTGGCTTAAACCCGGCGCGCCTTTGGTGATCTCGCGCAGGTTCAATGCCGTGATGCGGAAGATGAGCAGCATGGCAATCGTCGCAATGACGAATGCCGACCCGCTCGTGCGGAGCATAATCCAACCCAGCAGAACGGCCACCAACGCCACTATGATCGCCAGAAATGGCGCACTAATCAGAGGGTTCCATCCCAGTTTATTTGCGGCAATTGCGACCAGATAGGCTCCCAACCCATAGAACGCGCTATGACCAAGGGACTTGTATCCAGTGTAACCACCCATGATGTTCCAACTGGTTGCCATCATTGCATATAGAAGAACAAAAAATCCCAGACTATGATAATAAGGTTCCCGATATACCCAGGGAAAGGCCAGGAGAATTAACAGTGCAATTAATTTCCACCAACGGCGAAGAAATTCCATTTCCCTATCCTTCCCGAATCCGAGTGCCCATCAGACCTTGTGGCCTGAAGATCAACACCAAAAATAGAATAAGGTAAAAAACAATGGGCGAGAGGTAGGAAGTCATGACGACTGCAGAAACAGACTCGGTCACTCCCATGATCAGAGCTGCAATAAAAGTACCGGGAAGACTGCCCATGCCTCCCAATACAATGATCGAAAGCATTTTGGAAATCCACGCTTCATGGCTCCCAGAATTAAATGTCCAAATCAGACTGAACAAGGCGCCACCTCCAGCGACTGTCGCCAGACCAATTCCAAATGTCAAGGCTTGAACGCTTTCGACGTTGACACCCATCAATTGCGCGGCAGATCGGTTTTGAATCGTGGCGCGGATGGCACGTCCTAAATTGCTGTTTTTGAGAAAGAAATAGATTGCCGCCAAGGCAATTGCGGCTGCAACCAAACCTCCGACCCTTACCCATGGAAGACGCAGGGTTAAGTCGGAAGTCAATACGATCGGAATAACTTTGCTGGTATAGGCAGTACGGACGGATCGACCTGTTGACTCCCAAAGCGAACCCATGGCCCCTTCCAATGTGATTGCCATCGCAAAGGTCAGAAGCACACCCAAGCCCGGGTCACCCTTGACACGGGATAGAACATACCTTTGGAATAAAACCCCCATCGTAAATAATACCGGCACCGACACAATAATCGAAAGAAATGGGTCCATACCATAGGTCGTGAACATCCAATAGGAAAGATAGGCGCTAAAGATCAAAAAAGCGCCATGGGCAACGTTGATCACGCGCATTACGCCAAATATTAATGTCAAGCCCGTTGCCATCAAGGCGTATACCCCACCTGTCAAGAATCCAATGATCGTTACTTGAAGAAGTACATTCCACGAAGGAAGATGCATCGCAATCTCCTGAATTGTTCGAGGAACCAAGGCGATTGGTTCCTCGAACAATTAATTTATTGAATTACCACCCTGGCTTGGGAACGATCGGTTCTGCGCGAGCGCGGTCACCAGGACCAACGATCTCGAATGAATCGCCCTGCCATTGCAGGAGCATGAATGTGCCCTGCGGACGGCCAACTTCGTCAAAGCTTAGCGGACCAACGACTGTCTGGAACGTACCTTTGTGCAGTTCTTCGATCAGCGCAGCATTATCAACCGAGCCAACCGTTTCAACTGCCTGTTGGAGCACTTGTCCAACCGTGAAGGCATTGGCTACATCTTCAGCGATGTCACCCGCATTACCGCCAAACATCTCAAGATACTTGGCAACCATGTCAGCATTTTGGAATTCCTCAGCTTCAGGGAACCATGAAATGGAGGCAAATACACCCTCAGTTGCAGAACCAACGCCCTCACGGAAAGGCACCGGAAGTGATGGGCCGGTGGTGAAGAACGCAAGGCGCGGTTGATAACCGGCTTCCTGATAGGCGCGGATCTGACCGACCGAATCTTCAAGCACCGTACCGCCAACGATCAGGTCGGGATCGAGATCGGCTACCTGGATTGCAATCGACGAGAAGTCGGTTGTTTCCGGAGCATAGATCTCATCGAAGACAAGCTCGATCCCCGCAGCATTCAAGGCTAATTTCACACCATCCATTACACCAAGCGTAAAGGGGTCATCCTGGCTGACGACGGCATAAGTTTTCGGCTTCTGGTCATCTGGAAGGGCAATAACAAAGTC
This sequence comes from Anaerolineales bacterium, assembly GCA_030680795.1. Taxonomy (GTDB): domain Bacteria; phylum Chloroflexota; class Anaerolineae; order Anaerolineales; family Villigracilaceae; genus Villigracilis. The sequence goes on from JAUXUL010000016.1 coordinate 28,676, forward strand.
GGTAAACGGAATTGCCTGCTCGCTTCCTGGTGCAGGTTGAGCGAAGAAAATATTGGTAAGTCCGCGATTGAACACATCTGGCGCGCCACCGGCAGGTTCTACGAACGCGTAACCATAGCGTGCCGCAACCTCCGATGTTGGGATAACAAGGAAGCTGGAGAACGGACCAACTACCAGATCAACCTTATCCACGGTGATCAGTTTTTCGTAATCCGCCACTGCGGTATCCTGATCACTCGCGTTATCCACAATTGTCAACTCGACCTGGCGTCCAAGGAGACCGCCATTTGCATTGACAATTTCAGCCCAGACTTCATACCCTTGCTTGGCGGCTGTGCCCGGTTCGCTCTTATCACCGGTTAATGGGAGCGAAGCGCCGATTTTAATCGGAGGTTCGGGGGCCGCAGCGGGTGCCTCGGTCGCCGCCGGAGCCTCAGTCGCGGGAGCAACTGGCGCTTCGGTCGGGGCCGCGCTTCCACAGGCGGTGATCAGAAGGCTGAATATCGCCATACTAATCATCAGTTTCAAAATTTTTGATTTCATACTAATCTCCTTTTTGGTTTGTAAATATTGGTTTGATTTTCAGGTCCAACAAAATCCAACATAGGTGCTTCTCGTCATCACCTCCTTTCACATCGAATAGATACCAGGTTCAATCCACTTCATCGCGACACCGTTTCAGCTCAACATTCCCAACGGTTCTTCGATCAGGTTTGCTAGATCATCTAGAAATTGAGCCGCGCGCGCGCCATCTACGACGCGATGATCACACGAGAGGGAGAGGGTCATCATGGACCGAATTTCTGGCTGCCCATTGACAGGGACAACTCGCTCCGCGATTCTCCCTACTGCCAGAATAGCGGCTTGGGGTGTGTTAACGATTGCGTTGAACACGTCCACGTTATACATGCCTAAATTTGATAATGTGAAGGTTCCATCGGAAATATCCACAGGGCGGAGTTTGCGGTTTTGAGCGCGCTCGATCAAATCTTTTCGTTGCGCGGCGATTTCACTGATTGATGAACTATCTGCATGGCGAATCACTGGAACAATGAGTCCATCATCAATCGCGGCGGCAATGCCGACATTAATATCCTTGTTGAATTGAATATTGCCATTTGTCCAGGCCGCATTGACTCGCGGATGTTCACGCAAAGCAAAACCGATCAATTTGACAAGCAGGTCAGTATATGTAGGCTTGATACCGTTTTGTTTTTCAGCCATCGCTACGATGCGTATACGCCTTTCGATAAGATTACTGGCATCCACATCACGAATGAGATAAAAGTGCGGGACAGTTGTCCAACTGGCGGTCATGCGTTCCGCCATCACGCGCCAGACTGTGCTTGGAGTCTCCAATCTGCCTACTGAACCGACAGTCACTGCTTCAAGAGGCACATCAGCAACCAGGACTGCGCCATCGGGACCTGAGCCTTTGAGTGTTGTGATATCAATGCCGCGCTCGGATGCAAGTCTGCGGGCTTTGGGAGAGGCTGGCATCAGCCGCGTTGGGGAGGAAAGGCTTGACGCAGCAGAAGCAGGCCGAGGTGTCGTTTGACGCGTGGCGTCCATGTAAGCCAGAACATCCGCTTTCTCGATTCGCTTTCCATTTGATTTCACCAGCGCGAGGTCAATCCCATGTTCGTCGGCGATGTTGCGCGCCAGCGGGGAAACTTCGAGTGCGATGTTGCCCGGGGTTTCAGTTGTCTTTGATTTACCGTCGCCGCGTACAGCGACAGTTGAAGCGCGACCAGAATGTGAATCGAGAGGTGAAGAGGGAGGCGCTTTTTCGCCCGGCGCAAGAATCCAAGCGATCGTCTGGCCGACCGGCACGACATCGTTCTCTTTGACGAGAACGCCGCCGAGTATCCCGGAAGCAGGCGCTTCGATCTCAATCGTGACCTTGTCGGTTTCAATCTCCATGAGCGCTTCGCCTTTTACAACGGATTCACCATCGCGCTTAAGCCAGCTCACGAGTCTGCCAGACTCTTGCGTCATTTCAAGTGCGGGCATAATGACACTGGTCGCCATTTATCCTCGAACTGCCTTGACCATTTCCACAACCTGTTCGTTCAATTCAGGTTCATGCGTACGCGTGGTGGGCAATGGCCCGGTGGCAGTGTAATAATGATGGCCGGCGACCATCAGATCGTTAGCGGGGAAGCGCGTGATGATCTCGTGACCTGCTTCGGTGACGACAATCTCTTCCTCGATGCGTGCCGCGCTCCAGCCATCTGTGGAAGGCCAATAAGTTTCAAGCGCAAAGACCATGCCTGGTTTGATCTCGGCCGGATGATCGAGCGAGACGAGCCTACTGATGACCGGCTTCTCCCAAATCGCGAGACCAACACCATGCCCATATTGTAGGGCGAATGCCGCTTCTTCATTTGGGAATCCGAACTCGGTTGCCTTGGGCCACACGGAGGCGATCTCAGCGGTCGTGCGTCCGGGGCGGACAAGTTCAATCGCCGCATCAAGATAGTCACGGCAACGTTTGTAGGCATCTGTCATGGCATGAGACGCATAGCCGATGGTGAAGGTGCGATAGTAGCAAGTGCGATAGCCCATGTAGGATTGCAAAATGTCGTAGTAAACAGGATCGCCGGGGCGTAACATGCGATCAGAAAAGACATGCGGGTGAGGATTACAGCGTTCGCCTGAAATCGCGTTGACCGCTTCGACATATTCCGAGCCGAGATCGTAAAGAACTTTGGAGACCAGACCGACCGCTTCGTTCTCGCGCATGCCCGGTTTCATGGCGCGGTACAACTCATCGTAAGCCGCGTCCACCTGCGCGGCGGCGTGTGTGAGTAATGCGATTTCATCCACTGTCTTGATGACGCGCGCTTCGGACAATAATTGCTGACCGTCAACAATCGTCAATCCCCTTTTCTGGAGTTCGAACAATACTGGCAGCTCGGCAATATCAACACCGACGGGTTCTTTCTCCAAACCGCGTTCTTTGAGTTCTGTCCAGATCTTATTTGCCACATCTTCGGCGCGGCCCATTTCGGGAGACATGGCACCGCGCAGCAGGGAAATGCCGGCGCGCGATCTTTTTTCACCCAGCCAGGGCGAGTAGAGTTGATGATGTTTTGCGGCAGACCCAAAGTCCCACAAGATCGGTTCGTCATCCTGTGGCAAAAGCGTAAAACGATTCGCCTTATCCTGCGCCCAAGTACCTATGTGAGTTGCGGTGATGTAGCGCACGTTGTTCATGTCGAAGCATAGCAGAGCACCCATCTCGGATTTTTTAAGCAGATCTTTGGCGCGATCCAGCCGTTCGCGGCGCAAGCGGTCAAAATCAATGCGCTGTTCCCAATCCACAGCCATCGTGCCATAAGTTTTGATTGCCATATCAATCTCTCCTACATAGTGTCTTAGCCATTTGAAATACAGTCTCTTCTGTGGGTACGGTTAAATCTTCCAAAGCTGGTGAAAACGGGATCGGTACATTCATCGCGCCCATGCGTTTGACGGGCGCATCAAGATAATAAAATGCGCCATCCGCGATCACCGATGCGATCTCTGCGGTGACGCCATAACTTTCATATCCTTCGTCAATCACAATGGCGCGCGAGGTTTTCTTTGCCGACTCAATGAATGCCTGTCTGTCAAGCGGAGTAGTCGTGCGCGGATCAATGACCTCAGCGCTGATCCCGATTTGTTCCAGCATATTTGCTGCTCCGAGCGCAACCTGGACCATCGAGCTGGTTGCCACCAAAGTGATATCATCTCCCTTTCGCTTTATATCTGCAACTCCGAACGGGATGGTGTATTCCTCGGCGGGGACGGGGCCCTTCATTTTGAACATCATCTTGTCTTCGATAAAGACAACGGGATTGTCATCACGAATGGCGGTTTTGAGCAAACCTTTCACGTCATACGGCGTGGACGGAATGACCACTTTCAATCCTGGCACATGACTGACCCAGGCCTGCAAACTCTGGGAATGCTGCGCGCCCGAACGGCGTGACGCGCCCATTGTTGTGCGAAAGACAATAGGCGCTTTCATCTTGCCGCCAGACATGTAATGAATCTTCGCGGCTTGATTGACGATTTGATCCATGGTTAGGGTGAGAAAATCCCCAAACATGATATCAATCACAGGTCTCATGCCCGTGATTGCTGCGCCAATACCCATGCCCGTAAAACCAGGCTCCGAAATGGGCGTATCCATGACACGTTCCTTGCCAAATTCTTCCACTAAACCAGACAGCACCTTGAACGGCGTGCCGGCCTCGGCAACATCCTCGCCCATGATGAAAACATTCGAGTCGCGGCGCATTTCTTCCGCCAGCGCTTCGCGCACCGCCTCGGCAAATGTTATTTCGCGCTCAGGCGTAGACATGTTGATTTACCTCGCTTTGATCGGGGTAGGGCGCGTCAATGCCGAACTGCATCCCTTTTTCCACTTCGGATCTCACATCTGTTACAATGCGATCCAACACAGACTGATCGGTAAGTTTTCCCCCGACAAGTTTGTCTGCGAGTAATTTCAATGGGTCGCGCTTATTACGCCACTCCTGTTCCTCTTCCTTTGAACGATAGTAAGTTCGGCTGATGTCGCCGACATGATGTCCGTAATAACGATAAGTCATACATTCCAGAAACGCTGGCCCTTCGCCGCGGCGGGCGCGTTCCACCAAGCGTTTGGTTGTCTCGTACACCAACTGCACATCCTGCCCGTCAATAGTTTCAGCATGGATGCCGAACGCTTCTGCGCGGGCGGTTACTTTGCCGGCCAGCGCTTCACTGTAGTGTGTATATTCGTTGTAAAGGTTATTTTCGCAAACATATATGATGGGCAGTTTCCATAGCGAAGCCATGTTCATCACTTCATATAATAAGCCTTGACCTAAAGCCCCCTCACCAAAGAAACAAACCGCCACCTGATCACTTCCGCGCTTCTTTGCAGATAGTGCAGCGCCAGTCGCGATTCCCGCGCTCCCACCAACAATCGCGTTCGCGCCGAGATTTCCTGAAGCGGGATCGGCGATGTGCATCGAACCGCCTTTCCCGCGGCAATAGCCCGCTTCCTTTCCCAAAAGTTCGGCGAACATCAAATCCACCGACGCGCCTTTGGCAAGACAATGTCCATGTCCGCGATGTGTGCTGGTGATGTAATCCTCGCGCCGCAATGCTTCGCAGACTCCCACCGCCACCGCTTCTTGTCCCGAATACAAGTGGGTGAGTCCGGGCATGATGGCTTTCAGATACAACTCGTTTGCCTTCTCCTCGAACTCACGGATTTTGACCATCTTTTCGTAGACGTGCAGCCACTGCTCGACATCCATCGCTTCAGGACTGCGCTTTGTGGCTGATTCTGTTTTCCTGGTCATCGCTCCACTCCCGACATTTGCGCGAGTACGTCGAACATTACTGCGAAGTCCTGCTTCTCCAGTCCCATGCCACGCGCAGCCGTGAGGAATTCATTCGTCACCGCTGTGGTGGGTAGGGGAACGCTCAACTCGCGTCCCAGTTCCAATGCCAGATTCATATCCTTCTGCATCATGTAACAATCGAACCAGGCTTCGTCGGGCATTTCCAAAACGAATGGACCGCGATATTTCACCATCGGTGAAGCGATCACGCTGTTGAGCAAAACTTCAACTGCGGTCTCGCGTTTGATCCCGCTTTTCTCTGCTAGCAAGACACCTTCGCTAAAGGCAAGCATCTGCACGGCGAGACTTAGATTAGTCGCTATTTTCATTGTCACAGCAAGACCATTCCTGCCTACGTGCGTTACTTTCGGCCCGATATTCAGAAGGATCGGTTTTACTTTTTCAAAGACAGCCGCGTCACCGCCGACCATGATGGACAACTTTCCCTCTTCCAGCGTTATTACACTGCCAGACACAGGCGAATCCAACATTGCCGCGCCCTTCGCCTCAATCTTTTTTGCAAGTTCCTGGCTGAAGGCCGGGCTGACCGTGCTCATATCCACATGGATTTTGCCTTTGCTGATGCCAGCCAGCAGGCCCTCTTCGCCTTCCATGACATTACGAAGGGCATTTGTATTTGTGACCATCGTAAATGTGATATCTGAAGCTTCTGCGACCGCGCGCGGCGTGTCCGCCCATTTCATGCCAGCATCCAACAACCATTGGGCTTTTGATTTCGTGCGGTTATAACCGGTAACCTGGTGGCCGGCATCCAAAAGACGTTTGACCACGCGACTTCCCATTACACCAAGTCCGACATATCCCAATTTCGTCATGAAATCCTCCAAATAGAATAAGCCTCATGCCGTTTCAACGGTAGAGGCTTTTGAATCTTCGCGTACTTGTTGTAAATGATCCTGCATTGCCTGGCGCGCGGCCTGAGGGTCGTGGCGTGTTATAGCACCCAAAATTCTCTTGTGGTGAACTTGTCCACGTTGGAGGCCACCTTTCGTGAGTCCAATACGTTTCCGTTGTTCGCGGAGTAGTTCAATGATCGAGTCCATCAGAATAGGGATGAAGGGGTTTTGTGTCGCCTCAGCCAGCGCAAGGTGGAAATCCAGATCCGCCTCAACAAAGACATCTACATCCGCCAGCGCTCTATCCATTACCTCAACAGCTTCCTGCATAACGGCTATATATTCATTTGTAATTCGCGTCGCGGCCAATGCTGCTATTTCGGGTTCCAGGATTTCACGTACTTCCACCAAATTAATAGAGCCATCCTTACCCCCGAATATCATAAGCAAACCGAGAGAATTTCGAATAGAGTCCGTTGTTCCATTTGTAATAAATGTCCCCCGACCTGGCCTGATCTCCACCAATCCTTTTTGGCGCAAAGCCTTGACCGCTTCGCGCACAGCCGTACGACTGACAGCAAACTGCTCCGCCAATTCGCGTTCAGAAGGCAGTTGATCGCCGACTTTTAAATCCCCTGCCTCGATCCGCTGTTCAATCTGGCTTACGATTTGCTCGTACAGACGTTCAGACTGAATGGGTAAGTACATTAAGCTACCATCCTTTGTGGTGTGGTGGTATGATGTCTCTGCCAGTATATCACGACAAATAAACTTGTCAATATCCAATTAGTGTTTTATTTCACAAATAGCATATTGACAATCAACTTTTTGTACCTAATAGTCACTGAAACAGTCCGGGTATGGAGGTATTTATGAAAATTGGATTCGTAGGACTCGGCGCGATGGGCGCGGGGATTGTTTCGCGACTGCTCGCGGCAGGATACACCGTCACGGGGTGGAACCGCACAAAGTCGAAGGCTGAAGTGTTGATAAAAGAGGGAATGAAATGGGCGGAGAGTCCGCGTATAGCAGCAAGTCAATCCGAAATTATTTTTTCAATTGTCACGGACGCGACGGCTGTACGCGATGTGGCGCTCGGTCCCAATGGAATTATCAAGGGACTTCCAAAGAACGGCATTTATCTGGATATGAGTACCATCGCGCCGGACTCAAGTCGGGCTATCGCGTCTGAGTTCAAAAAGGTGGGGCTGACCATGCTTGACGCGCCCATCTCTGGAAGTACTGTCACGCTTGAAGCAGGTAAGGCTTCAATTATGGTTGGCGGTGATAAGAACGCCTTTGAGGTCGTAAAACCAATGTTGCTCGAAATAGGCGCAAAGGCCACTTATATTGGTGACAATGGCATGGCTGTGCAAATGAAACTTGCCATCAACCTTGTGTTGATGGTTGAAGTGATTGCATTTGGTGAAGGCATCGCGCTGGCCGAAAAAGGAGGCGTTGCGCGCGAAGCCGCGGTGGAAGCCATGCTCAACAGCGTAGCCGCATCGCCTGTGCTTGGCTATCGCGGACCGTTTATTCTCGAAGGCAAAATGCCCGAAGTGCCGCTGGCAGATGTCAACTTGCAACAAAAAGATATGTTGCTTGTGCTCGAACAGGCACGCAAATTAGGCTCCCCGGTTCCGCTCGCGGCAGCGGCCAACGAAATGATGAACGCCTGTCGCGGTCTCGGCATTGATAATCGCGATTTTGTTACGGCGCATCAGGTCTATCGCATGTTAGGAGGAATGTCCAAATGAAACCTTATCGAACCAACCTTCGTGACGTGCCTTATGTTCAGGGACTATCTCCCAGAGACGGCTGGATTAACATGCAGGTGCAGTTTTTGATTGACGAGAAAACCGCCAACTCAGATAAACTGGTGCTCGGCTGGACAGTCCTGCCGTCTGGCGCACGGCATGATCGTCATCGTCACTTTCATGCGGAAGAATTTTTGCTGGTGCTAAAAGGTCACGGTCAAATCTATACTGATGAAGGTAACGAGCCTGCGGGCGAAGGCGATGTCGTCTTCACGTCACGCGGCCACTGGCATGGCTTCAACAACATATCGGACGATGAAGTGATATTGGTTTGGGGCTGGAGTGGCGCAGGTTCATTGGAATCAGCGGGCTACGAAGTCTCGAACGAAGACGTTCATTCCCATTATCATGAGTAAGTCTTACAATGATCCGCGCATCTTGCGCGGCATGGAAAAACAATTGCGCCTTCGACAGGATCGCCTGAATGCGGGCGAGAAATCCATTGGCTGGAAAGTTGGATTTGGCGCGCCGGCTGCGCTGGAACACCTGCGCCTCGACGCGCCCCTGATCGGGTTCCTGACCGATAAAACGCTTCTACACTCAAATGCAACGATCTCCATCGCGGGCTGGACGAAACCAGCAATGGAACCTGAGATTGCCGTCTACATGGGAAAAGATTTGACTGAAGCCTCTGACCGCGAAAGGACGCCCGCGGCTATAGCCTCACTCGGACCCGCGATTGAACTCGCGGATGTGCATTTTCCACCCGACGATGTGGAGGCAATCCTGGCGTGGAACATTTACAACAGGCATATCATTTTGGGCCGTGCCGATCCTTCGCGCGCTGGCTGTGTATTGAATGGATTGACTGGCCGCATCTCCCGCAATGGACAGGATATGCCTCCCGTCACAGAATTGCAAGCGTTGACTGGCGACATTATTGACATCGTAAGCCATACCGCCAATCTTCTTTCCATGTTGGGCGAAACGCTGCGCGCGGGCGAAGTTATCATCGCAGGCTCCATCGTTCCACCACTTTGGATCGAGTTAAATGAGGAAATCCACTATTACCTCGATCCGATTGACACGATATCCATTAACGTATACTGATTGAGATGGGGAAGAAAAAAACTTAATTCGAGCAATTCAGTTCAAGCACTCATAACAGCACATCATGTATAACTTCGGACGATATTGCGCTGCCTCCTCCAAAGGCACGGACTGGATTTCCTCATTCCCCGCCAGATCTGCAATCGTGTGCGACAATTTCAGGATGCAACGATAGGCGCGCGCATATCCGCGTTGCAGATGATGCCTTTTGCTTCCCGATATGCAAAGCGTTTATTTTGTATATCTCGCGCGGCTTGGATACGTGCGCGTATCATTTCACTTGATTCGCCCAAACGATCTTCGCTCAACTTTTCATAATCCACGCGCGGAACTTCAATGTGAATATCAATTCTATCCAGCAATGGACCTGAGATTCGCTTTTAATATTTTGTCACGAGGACTGACGCAATGAAGCATGGCTTGACCGAGTCGCCATAATAACCGCATGCCCATGGATACACACATCGGATATAATTTTTTTGCTTAGTAAGGGACAAAAAGATTGTAATAAAGGCTTATTTCAATACTGATACCCGAATCAAACTATCAAAAAGAAATCATCCCAGAGTCCTTCAAACTTTCACGTCATCCCTTCGAGAAATCAAGTAACTTATCACCAAAAGCGTGATGCCGCCTAACACGCCAGTCAAGTGGTATGGCAGAAAATTCATCACATCCACCGATACCTGTGTAGTTACTTTCAAATAAAAGTAGGGTACCCAAACCAAAATACCGAAATAAATCAATCCATGACCAATCATATGCAGTCGCCCCTTTTTACGAGGCGGCACGCCCAGCTCTTTGCGGGCGAATGCACGCAAGCGCGACCCGCCCACCACGCCAACCAGATGAAACGGCAAATACCAAAACAGCGATGGTTTTTCACCCGCGATACGCAAAACGATAAAGGGCAGCCACGTCAGCACACCCAGCCAGATCAACAAATTCCCAAGGCGATACCGCATTAACGCTGTGTTGTAAATCTTTTCATTTGTTACCATGTGCGAAATGCCTCCGTTACAGCTTCAATAGTCTTATCAATGATCGTGCTCGTATGCATGATCGAAAGGAATCCTGCTTCGAATTGCGAGGGCGCAAGATAGACCCCATTCTCCAGCATCTTTTGGAAAAACTTTCCAAACCGGACTTTATCCGCCACTTTGACTGTATTCCAATCTTTGGGTTCTGTCTCACTAAAGAAAGTTGTGAACATCGTACCCACCCGCGTTTGCTGGATGGGAACTCCCGCTTGTTTTGCCGTGGACAAAATTCCCGCTTCTAACTTAGCCGCAGCCTGCTCCAGTTTCTCCCAGCAGCCCTCTTCCCGAATCAAACTCAACGCTGCGATACCCGCGCTCATCGCCAATGGATTCCCCGAAAGTGTCCCCGCCTGATACATCGCACCAACAGGCGCGACCATTTGCATAATCTCGTGTTTGCCGCCATACGCACCGACAGGCAGCCCGCCGCCGATGACTTTTCCCAATGTTGTTAAATCGGGTTTGATGTTGTAAAGTGTTTGCGCCCCGCCGAAATGGACACGAAAGCCTGTCATCACCTCATCGAAGATCAGCACGCTTCCCTCGCGAGAAGTAATTGCACGCAGGCCTTCGAGGAAACCTTTCACAGGAGGTACCACTCCCATATTTCCTGCAACGGGTTCAACGATGATCCCCGCGATTTGTTCGGGATATTTTTTGAACAACGCTTCCACTGAATCAAGGTCATTAAAATTTGCGACCAATGTATCTGCCGCGACAGCGGCGGGCACCCCAGGTGAATCAGGCAAGCCCAATGTCGCTACACCTGAACCTGCCTGCACGAGTAGCATATCCGCATGGCCGTGATAACAGCCATCAAACTTAATGATCTTATCCCGCTTGGTGTAAGCACGCGCCAATCGCAACGCGGACATGGTCGCTTCAGTGCCCGAGTTGACAAAGCGAATCATCTCGATGTTGGGCATGAAGTCCATCACGCTTTTGGCAAGATCAATTTCCAGCAGACTGGGCGCGCCATACGATGTGCCTTTGAGCGCCGCCTGTTGAATCGCTTCCACAACTTTTGGGTGCGCGTGTCCCGTAATGAGTGGTCCCCATGACAAAACGTAATCAATATAGCGATTGCCATCTACATCATAAAGATAGGGGCCTTCGCCGCGATCTATGAAGAGCGGCTGTCCGCCTACAGCGCGGAAGGCGCGCACGGGCGAATTTACACCGCCGGGGAATAATTTTTGTGCTTCTTGAAAAAGAGAGATGGATTTTGTAATGTTCATAAAAACCTCGAGAATAGAGAATGGAGATTAGTGAGTAGTTTGTGCAGGAACAGAACTGTTCTCTACTGCACTATTCTCTAATATCTTGTTTACAGCAAGTTCACCCGAATGAATGCAGTCAGGGATGCCAATGCCGCGATAGCCATTGCCCGCTATTGCGAGACCTGGATGATTCTCCAATGCAGTGTCAATGCGTTTGAGTAATTCAGGATGACCGAGATTGTATTGCGGCATGGCTTTGTCCCACATGAAGACACGCGAGAGGATGGGTTCGGCGGTGAGACCGAGTGTGAGATTTAATTCTTCCTTTGCCAACGCAAGCAGATCATTTTCATTCCACGGAATATCTTGTCCCGCGCGGCCAACGAACACGCGAATTAGAGCATACCTATCAGGTGCGCGGTGCGGAAATTTTGTGGATGTCCATGTGCAGGCGAGGGCTTTGCGTCCTTCACGGCGCGGGATGACATAGCCATAACCATCCAACTCGCGGGTCAGGTCACTCTGTCGGTAGGCGAGGGAAACAGTAGCGGTCGAAGCGTAGGGAATACTTTTTAGATCAGAAGCAAGCGTCGGGTCAAATGAGGCGAGTAGAGTCCCGCTGACATAGGCGGGAGAGGCTAAGATAACGGAATCAGAGTCAAGGCTTGAGTCATCTTCCAATTCCACAAGGTAGCGAGAATCGATATTTGATATTCGGGAAACGGATGTGTTGAGGCGCAGGTCAACATTGTTGGTTTGAAGATGTGCAACGAGGGTTTCAACAATTTCAGCGAGCCCTGTGGTTGGCGTGAGGAAGGCAGAGCGTGAACCTTGAACGGATTTTCCGTTTGATTGTTTACGCATTTGAAGTGCTCCGCGTGCAAGCGAACCATATTTGATTTCAAGATCGCGCAGATATGGGAAAGTGGATGCGAGACTAAGCGCGTCGCCGTCGCCTGCGTAGATGCCAGACATGAGCGGTTCGATGAGATTTTCATACGCTTCACGCCCAAGCCGACGGCTGACAAATGAACCGAGAGATTCATCGCAGTTGAGAGTGTGTGATGGCAGCATGAAATCAAGTCCCATACGCGCTTTGCCAAACCATGAAACCAATCGCGAACGCAGGATGGCAGACACGTTTGTTGGAATCATCATGGCGAGTCCATCAGGCATAGGAAGCAGATGACCTTTGTTTAAAACGTATGTGTTTTTTTGATTGGGATTTGTGCCATGCAAGCGCTCACTGAGACCGAGTTCCTTGCAAAGCGCAACGCCCCAGGGTTTGGTGGCAAGGAAGGTATCGGGTCCGCCTTCGATGATGAATTGCCCGTCGTCAAACATAGCGCGGTCAGTGGTAATCTTGCCGCCCCAACGCGAGTCGGATTCGATCAACGTGATCTGTGCGTCGGGAAGTTTTTTTGTTGCGTAATACGCAGCAGAGAGTCCCGCAATGCCGCCGCCAATGATAACGATTTGTCTCATAACCAGTTTGCTTCCTTTGCAGTCCTGCAGATAAGATCAGCCAGTCCAACGACCATCTGTGGGGCAATGTGAACCATTTCAATGCGCTCCAGACGCACCCCTAATGACTTGGCTAGTTTTTGATAAACGATATCGATGTCGTATAGAATTTCAACGTGTTCGCAAACGAACCCGATTGGGCAACTGATGATGTTCTTCTGATCCTGCTCGGCAAAGCGTTTAATCAATACCGAGACATCGGGCCCAAGCCAAGGTTCATTTGAAATCGCTGCAGATTGGAAAGCAAAATCATGCGGTTGATCACCCAGCTGTTGCATGACCGCATCAACAGTGGCAAGCAGTTGGGCGGGATAAGGATCATTCCATGCCTGAATTCTTTCAGGCAAACTGTGCGCGCTGAAAATCACAGGGACTTGCGAACGGACATCCGCTGGGAAGCGTTCCAACGCGGCGCGCACGCGGCTAACGAGCGAGTCGAGGTAGCCAGGAAGTAAGTGCCAATTGTTGATGGGTGCCATTGCTACGGGCGATTCGGCTTCTCCAATTTTTTGGAAATAGGCTTCAATGCTCATGCGTGAATAATGCGGCGCCATGACCAATCCGACAGCACGCTGGATACCTTGCGTCTGCATCTCTGCGAGCGTGTCTTTGATATACGGATACCAGTGGCGCATTCCAACGAAGGCTTTGAATTCCTGTCCGTTGATATTCAATGCGGATTCAAGCGCCGCTGCCTGTGCTTGGGTCTGTTCCAGAATCGGGGAGCCTCCGCCAATTTCGCGGTAACGTTCGCGCACCTCATGGACGATTTCAGGCGCGGTGGGACGGTGCCCGCGCACATCCATAAGATAAGGTTCGACTTCGTCAATGTTATTAGGACCGCCATAAGCCATTACCAATAAACCGATCATAAGTGCGGTGCTCTCCATTTTTTGATGATATTTTCAAAAGGTGGTTTGATCTTGTTACCATTAAAAGGGAACCAGCCAAGTTCCGTGCGGACAGCTTGTTCCTTGAGTTCAGTTGACCCCCAAACAAAAGTTGCGCCCAGTACACCGATCACAACAGATAACCAGTTTGTAGAAATAAAAAGGGAAGCCGAAATACCAACCAAGCCAATACCCATCATGTAAGGCCACCATAAATAGCCAAGGTATCTTTCGCCGCGAATAACAAGCGGAAAGCCAAGCCCGATGATGAGTAACGTAGCGATACCTATGAGAAGACCAAAGTAATTCATGGTTTTTCCCTCACCCCTAACCTCTCTCCCAAAAGGAGAGGGGAACCTGTTGGTTCGCGTTTGAGCAGGTCAATAGTTGTGGCAGATGAATGTTCCGCAAGGATTTTGGCATGGCGCGGGTTATTGGGGTTCGCGGGAGCATGTCCCTTTTTGATGCGGTTTTGCTGGCGGATAAATTCAAGAGCATCCCAGAGCAGGGTGATGCCTGCAATCCCAAGGGCTGTTTGCAAAGGCAATTGAGCAGTAATCAATGATAAGTATTCAGTGAAAAGCCCAAGAGATATGAAGATGAAAGTTGGAAACCAAATCGTTGGCGAGACAAATTCAATCTTGCGGACAGCAACATGCCCAACCCAAATGCAAAAGAAGGCAGTCAGCGCGGCAACCAGCCCGATCCAGTTCATCAGGCTTCCACTTTCTCAGCAGAAAATTCATGAACCATATCCACTACGGCTTTCACGCTGTCCACTGGGGTGTGTTGCAAAATGCCATGACCGAGATTAAAGATGTGACCAGGTCTGCCTTCGGCGCGGCGCAGAATATCGTGAACGCGCGTTTTGATCTCAGACAACGGAGCGAACAATAAAACAGGGTCGAGATTACCTTGCACAGCGCGGTCATGACCGATAATTTTCCAGCCATCATCAAGCGGAAGACGCCAATCGAGTCCGAGCACCGATCCACCTGCGCGTTTCATCTGTGGCAGTAATGTTGTGGTGTTCGTTCCAAAATGGATGACAGGTACGTTCATCGCTTCAGCAGCCTTGAGCACTTTTTGTGAGTAAGGCAAAACAAAAGTTTCATAATCTGCTGGGCTGAGGGCGCCGACCCATGAGTCAAAGACTTGCACAACCTGTGCGCCTGCATGAATTTGCGCCACGAGATAATTACTAAGCACAACCGAAAGTTTTTCCATCAACGCATGAAAAACTTCAGGCGCAGAATACATCATTGTTTTAGTCTTCAGGAATTCACGCGAAGAACCGCCTTCGATAATATATGAGGCGACCGTGAACGGAGCGCCACAAAAGCCGATTAATGGCACGCCGCCCAAAGTTTCGCGCAGGATGCGAATCGCATCCATCACATAGCCGAGATTTGATTCAGCATCGAAAGGTTTCATCGCGCGGACATCTTCCAGCGTCCGAACTGGCGACCCGATTACGGGTCCCTCCCCTTTGGCAAACTCCAAGCCGAGTCCGAGTGGAATCACAGGAAGCAGAATATCGGCGAAGAGAATCGCCGCGTCCACGCCCAAAGCGCGGACTGGCTGCATGGTGACTTCCGCCGCAATTTCGGGGCGCTGACAGATTTCGATCAACGAGTACTTCTTACGGATGGCGCGGTATTCGGGCATGTAGCGTCCCGCCTGACGCATGAACCAGACAGGTGTCACATCTACGGGCTCGCGATTGCATGCTTGTAAAAAACGTTGATTTATTTCCATAAGGATAGAGTCTCCTCGGCAGGATGATAGATGGCAGTATGCAATGGCGTATCACGCAATGTATAGCGACGGGCTTCCGTGTCGCGTAATTCATTTACTAGATTAGAAAAACGGGTAAGTTCATCGGTTTCATACACGACTACGAATTCCTGATTTTGCAAACCAAATGAATACAGAAGCAATTGGCTAATATCGTCATATTGTTTGCCGATGCGAATATGCTCATTCATCATGCCTTGACGTGCTTCGCGACTCATCAAATACCATTCTGTCGTTTTGCTAAATGGATAAATGATCAGATAAGGCTTGCGTTCTTCAGAGAATGGATCGATCTCCTGCTTGGATCGTGCCTTCGAATATTGGGATGGACGTGTGAAGCCCCACAATGAATCATTGATTTCGATCAGGTGACGATAGGGTTTACATGCCAGTGCAAATTTATCAAAAAATATAGCGGCATCTTGTTTATCATCTGCAGAAAGCGCAGACCAGACGATCAAATCAATGCCGCTCTCAGTGGCTTGAAAGATGTCCACTTTTTGAGCGGCAGCGCGTAATCCGCTCAGCCATTTTTTATGGAACTCCTCGCGTTCTTTTGAGAGAACAGACCAGTACGCGTCTTTGAAAGAAATCAAGGCGTAATGATTGAGCGTGCGATGTAAAGTTTCTTCAGTGGTAGTGTTGTCCATTTAATTAAGCCACCTGCGGAATATAGGAACACGCTGGATCAGATTCAAGATAATCACCTGTGACACCATATGCGCGTCCGCGTTGACCACCGCATACATCGCGGTATTCACAGATACCGCAGCGTCCTTTGAGCTTGTCGGGATTACGCAGGTCAGTGAAAAGCTGTGAGTTGCGGTACACATTGATCACATCATCCGTGCGGACATTGCCCGCCGTGATGGGCAAAAAACCAGAAGGTTGAATATCGCCGACATGTGAAATAAACAGAAAGCCATTGCCATCATTGACGCCGCGCGTCGGGCGATTAAGTCCATCTGTGTATTGGAAGCCCGCACCTTGAAATGTGACAGGAGTTCCATCAGCTTGTTCCGCGCGTTTGCGTTCGATCGCCACACGACGATACATCGGCGCAGCAGTGGACTTAATGTCAAAAGGCGCAGTCTTGGAAAGGTCATAAAGCCAATTGAAAGTTTGCTCGTGTTGTTCAGCGGAGATCATATTGCTGGCTTGCGCGCGTCCTGTTGGGACAAGAAAAAACAATGACCATTGCACCGCGCCGACTTCCTGCAAGAACGGCACCATTTCAGCCAGAATATCCACGTTGTGTTTCGCAACCGTTGTATTGACCTGTACGCTAATCCCAATGGATTGAGCACGGCGCAAAATATCCATCGTGCGCTGCCATGAGCCTTGCACCTGCCGAAAGTTATCATGGATCTCTGCGTTCGGTGCATCTAGTGAAAGTGCAATCCTGCGAACACCCGCATCACGCACTTTTTCAAGCCGCGCTGTTGTTGGCAAAGCAGTGGCAGTCGGCGTCAAAGAACATCGCAGACCTTTTTGAGTCGCATAGGAAATTAGTTCATGCAAATCTTTGCGCATCATCGGGTCGCCACCTGTGAAGACCAATATTGGTGAACCGAATTCAGCCAGACGATCTATCAGGCGCATGGATTCTTCAGTATTTAATTCGTTTGGATCAGGGGTGTGCATTGCATCCGCGCGGCAGTGAACACAGGCATAAGCGCAGGCACGTGTTACTTCCCATGCGATTGTAAATGGAGCTAAATTAAAATCGGCATGCACCATGTGTTCGTTGTGCATTGACCGCTCAGATGCAGCTCGGGGGGCTAAATTATTTAATGTCATTGGAATCTCCGATACTATCGTTTAAAAGTTAGAAGGTTGAAAACTGCTAACTTGCTAACCATTTTGCGGCATCCACCGCATGATACGTAATAATTAGATCGGCGCCCGCGCGCTTGATCGAAGTCAGCGTTTCGAGCGTTACCTTCGCTTCATCAATCCAGCCATTTGCGGCGGCGGCTTTGATCATTGAATACTCGCCGCTGACGTTGTATGCCGCCATCGGCATTTCAGGGAAGGCGTCCTTCACCACGCGGATCACATCCAGGTACGCCAGCGCAGGTTTGACCATCAACATGTCCGCGCCTTCTTCCACATCAATTGCCGCTTCACGTAACGCCTCACGCACATTGGCGGGATCCATCTGGTGCGATTTTCTATCACCAAACTTTGGCGCACCCTCCGCGGCTTCACGGAACGGTCCATAAAACGATGAGGCATATTTCACAGCATAAGACAGGATCGGAAGATTTTCATAACCAGAAAAATCCAACGCATCACGAATCGCTGAAATCATTCCATCCATCATGCCGCTTGGCGCAACAATATCCGCGCCGCATTCGGCATGTGAGATCGCAACTTTTGCCAGCACATCCAGCGTTGGATCATTGAGTACATAACCTTCGGGCAAACCTGCATGGAAATGCTCGCCCATGTTCAAAATTCCACAATGCCCGTGATCGGTGTACTCGCACAGGCACACATCCGTCACCACCACCATCTCTGGGATTTCCTTTTTAATGGCGCGAATTGCCTGTTGGACAATTCCATCTTCCGCGAAATTTTCCAACCCAATCGGATCCTTCTCTTCGGGGATCCCAAACAGAATCACAGCGTTCACCCCCGACCTCGCGGCGGCTTCCGCTTCACGGACAGTTTCCTCCACTGACAGTTGATATACGCCCGGCATCGAACGAATCTCGCTTCGGCCTTCACCATGCCGCACAAAAAGCGGATAAATAAAATCGCGCGCGTTGAGTTCTGTCTCGCGCACCATGGCGCGGAGGGCGTCGGTTGCGCGAAGTCTCCGTGGGCGGTTAATTAGTAATTGGTGATTGTTAATTGTCATTTCATGTTCGAGCAGGGTCATAGTTTCTCCAAATTTGCGATGGCTTTAATCAATCCATCGGTTGTATATTCTTTGGCAACAACGATATTTGATAACCCTACTTCCCGCGCGGCTTGTTCTGTAATGGGACCAATGCAGGCAAACAATGGATTGTTCGGCAGTTTCAATGGATCAAGTTTGTTTTGGCGCCCAATTGCGACAAAGTTTTCAACTGTGGATGCGCTGGTAAAGGTGATAACATCCACGCCCGATTTCAACGCGGCGAGTCCATCCATGTCAACTTCTGCGGGAAGAGTTTGGTACACCACGATCTCATGCGCGCTTCCGCCTGCCTTGACAATTGCTTCTGGCAATTCCTTGCGGGCAATCTCTGCACGGGGAAGCAAAACCCATTTGTTTTTCAAGTCACCCAGTCCAGGCAAAATGGCTTCAGCAATATATTCTTCGGGAATAAATTCAGGTTCGATGTTGTGTTTGCGTAATGCTTCAGCGGTTTTGGGACCAATCGCTGCAACACGTAGGGGCGACCCTTGCGGTCGCCCGTGCCCGAACACCACATCCACCGAGTTGACCGAGGTAAACACCACCCAGTCGTATTTGTTCAAATTGTTCAATACCCGATCGAGTTGGGCATTATTTCCCATCGGACGTATTTCGATCACGGGAAAATAGATCGGCTCAAAACCAGCGGCATGCAGGGCTTCGCCAAAAGATTCGGATTGTGCGCGGGGACGGGTAATCAGTACTTTCATAGTTATCAGTGAACAGTAATCAGTTTAAGGACTTCGCTTGCCCCTTGTGCGACAGCTTGTTGAGCGAGTTCATTTCCAAGTTCAAGCGCGTTTGTGCCTTGCCCTATGACTTTGACAACCTTCTTCCCGTCTTCCGAAATCACCAATCCAGTCAAACTTATTACTAATGACCGATTACCAATTACTGCATACGCCGCCACAGGCACCGCACACCCTCCGCCAAGTCCGCTCAGGAAAGCGCGTTCAGCAGTGACACATTTGCGGGTGGAGTCATCCTCAAGCGCGGCGAGCAGGCTGAGGGTTGTCTGATCGTCGGCGCGGCATTGGATGGCAAGCGCGCCTTGTCCAGGCGCGGGGAGCATCACATCCAATGACAGCCATTCGGTCACGTGATTGTCCAACCCTAAACGAGTCAAGCCCGCGCCCGCGAGAATAATAGCATCGTACTGAGCGTCCAGTGCTTTTCGCAGACGGGTATCCACATTGCCGCGCAAGGATTGGGTGTTAATGTCTGGGCGGTGGGAAAGGATCTGGGCAGAGCGGCGCAGGCTTGAGGTCCCGACCGAAGCGTTTGCGGGAAGGGTGGCGATGGTGTATCCATTTGCAGAGATCAGCGCATCACGCACTTCGGCGCGCGTTGGAATACATCCAATGGTTAATCCAGCGGGATTTTCAACAGGCAAATCCTTGAGCGAATGAACCGCGCAATGTACTGCTCCACTCAACAATTCAGATTCTAGTTCCTTTGTAAACAAACCCTTGCCGCCGATTTCAGGCAATGGCTTATCGAGAATTTTGTCGCCTTGCGTGATGATGATTTTTTCTTCGCATTCCAAATCGGGATGAATGTTTTTCAATTCATTGATTACCCAATTGGTTTGCCAGCGAGCGAGAGCAGAGGGACGAGTTGCAAAAAATAATTTCATGGTTAATCAGCCGCAGTGGATAGAGGATGTGTGCACTCATCGGATAAGTTGAAGAGTGAGCGGGCTAGAGCAGCGTATTCGGGTGACTGGGACGACCCCGCTTCGGCGCGCAGACGATGGGTTGGGGCCTGCAATAATTTTTTGACTAACGCCTGAGACATGGCTTCAATGCGGTTGCGCTCGGCTTCGGTCAGATCGGGAAGGCGGCGAAAGGTTTTATCCAATTCCACCTGACGAATGGTTTCCGCTTGTTGGTGCATGTCTGCGATGATGGGCAACATATCCAATGACTTTAGATAATCTTCAAACTCCGTGAGTGCTTCTTCAAGAATGGTCTTGACTTGCGGCACTTCCGCCATGCGTTCGGCGAGGGAGTGTTCAAGTTGACCGTTCAGGCTATCCATATCGTAAAGCCGCACATGAGGGATATTGGCTGTTTCAGGATCAATGTCGCGCGGTACAGCAATGTCAATCAATACCAGCGGACGTTCGGCGCGTTGTGTCATTGCTTCCTTCACCATTTCGTGTGAGATGAGCGTATGCGGCGCGCCCGTGGATGCAATCAGAATGTCCGCAGAAGTCAGCGCGGCGTTGATGTTCTCAAAGGTGGTGGCTTGCGCATCCCAGCGTTGAGCGAGGGCATGGGCGCGTTCCAATGTGCGGTTGACGACCAGAATGCGATTCGCGCCGCGCTTACGTAATGCTTCAACAGCCAGTTCTGCCATTTCTCCCGCACCAAGGATGACGATCTGCGAGCCGGAGATTTTATGTACCGTCCGTTCAGACAAGGACGCGGCGAGGGACGAAACCGAGGCGGGGTTGCGGCTGATGGCTGTTTCCGTGCGGGCGCGTTTGCCTGCATGGATGGCGGATTGGAAGAGTCGGTTAAGAAGGGATCCTGCTGTGTTTTGTCCACGGGCCAGTTCGAGCGCGCGTGTGACCTGTCCCAGGATTTGCGGTTCGCCCACGACAAGCGAATCCAATCCCGCGGCAACGTTAAAGAGATGACGGGCTACATCCACATCCCTGTGACGATAGAGATGCGGAGTGAATTCATCGCAGTTAATGCCGCGTGCCTCTGATAAAAAAATCTCCAGTTCAGAAAAAATTTCCTGACTGGAGACCGCGTAGATCTCAATACGATTACAAGTGGAAAGGATAATCATCTCCGCCATATTGCCGGATAAATGTCCGCAACTCAGGCGGGCGAGTGAAGCGCGAATCTGTTCTTCCCCAAAGATAATGCGTTCACGCAGGTTGACAGGGGCAGATATGTGACTGAGACCGATGGACAGAATGTGCATGGCTGCTTTGTTTTTCCTTTGCACTACTATAGCAACAAAGTAAACAATGACACACTGAGAATTGATAAACTTTAGGTTAGGAGAAAATAAAATTGAATAAGTGTTTGCTCATTTGTAAAACAAATGTCATCTTCATAGAAGACGTTGATCACATCACATGGTGCTGTGCATGATCTTCGGCCTGTACTGCAACGCCTCCGCCAAATGCGCGGATTGGATTTCCTCGCTCCCTGCCAAATCTGCAATCGTGCGCGATAATTTCAGGATGCGATGATAAGCGCGCGCAGATAACTGCAATTTACTCATGATTGCCCGCATCAAGGTCTGATGTTTCGACGGGCTCAACCCAGCGCCTTCGGCCTGCAATGGACAAAATGATGCCTTTCGCTTCCCCATTTGCAAAGCGTTTCTTTTGTATATCTCGCGCGGCTTGAACCCGTTGGCGAATGGTCTCGGATAATTCACCCACTTTATTGCCGCTTAACTTTTCATAATCCACACGCGGGACTTCAATGTGAATGTCAATGCGGTCCAGCAATGGACCGGAGATTCGCTTTTGATATTTTGTTACTGTCGAAGGTGCACAACTGCAGGGTTTTAGCGAATCGCCATACCAACCGCACGGGCAGGGTTACACACAATCGACCAGATTTTTCATGTTCTGTAAGGGGAAAAAGAGTGATTCTGAAGGTCTTTCTCAAGGTCGCCGTAATAATGAGATAACCTTCATTCATCGCATTATCTTCCCTTGCATAAGATTGGCTCACAACAAACTGCATCAAATCCCGATACTTCGACAGACTTGATACAGTGCCGTATATCTACTTTAATAAATGTCATCCTCTCCATACGCATTTCGACATTACAATAGAAATCTGGCTTTGAGATCAACTCTCAAAGCCAGCCTCCAAGCCATATCAAAATTTTATGAAGCGATCAATATCTTATTTGCTGAGCAATGACTTCGCCATATTGACTGCGCGGTTTGCATCAGAAGCGAACCCATCCGCGCCGATCTGGTTGGCGTATGTTTCTGATATGGGCGCGCCGCCAATGATGAACTTCACCTTATCGCGCAAACCAGCGGCTTCGAAGGCATCAATCGTCTGTTTCATCATTAGCATGGTGGTAGTCAACAATGCAGACATGGCCACAATATCCGGCTTCTCTTCTTTTGCCACGCGAATGAACTCCTCGATCGGTACATCCACACCCAGGTCTTTGATCTCAAATCCTGCGCCTTCCAGCATCAACGCCACCAGGTTTTTGCCGATGTCGTGCAGGTCGCCTTTGACGGTGCCGATGGCGATTTTCCCGGCGGCTTTTACATTACTGTTCACCAGGTGCGGCTTTAATAGCGCCAGCCCGCTTTGCATGGCACGAGCTGAGATCAGCATCTCCGGCACGAAGTAGTCACCATCTTCAAATCGTTTTCCAACTTCTTTCATCGCCGCAATCATGCCGTCAGCTAGGATTTTCCCCGGTTCCAGCCCGGCATCTAGCGCGGCCTGGATTCCTTGTTTCGTGCCTGCTTCGTCGCCTTCTAAAACAGCATTGTAAAGTGTTGAGAGTATTTCATTCATGATTGTTTTTTCCTTTTTTACGGTTGCAGGCACCTGATCGCAGTTCTTGTTGACTGCCTCGGTTATAAGGTCCAAAATTTTGTGAGCGCTGTTTTGCGCTCAGTTCTGCATCTCTAAACTCAAGTTAGTAAATACCATAAGTATGCACTGTCTCCAGCATTGCAACAATGTTCTCAGCCGGGACGCCAGCTTGAATGTTATGAATCGGTGCAGCCACAAAGCCTCCCCCTGGCATGAGGTCTTCCAGACGGCGGCGAGTTTCGCTACGCACATCCTGAGGAGTTCCGAAAGGAAGGGTAAACTGGTTATCACACAAGCCTCCCCAGAAGGATAGATCCCTACCGAACTCTTGCTTTAACCACAGAGTATCACCCATCCCCCGGGCGTTGACCTGAACAGGATTGAAGATATCAACGCCGATATCAATCAGATCGGGTAGAAAGGACAGCATAGCACCATCACTATGGTACATCACATAAACATTCGCTTTTGCCTTGATTGCTGCAATCACTTTTTTTTGAATGGGTTTAACTAGCTTGCGGTATAAGACGGGAGAAATCAAGGGACCTTGCTGCCCTGCTAGATCATCAGCAATTCGCACGACCTGTACATATGGACCGACTTGATCCAGTAAGATAGAATACCATTCCGACATAACTTCACCTAACTTACCCATCAATCGAGTGGCAAACCCTGGGTTGCTAGCCAAGTCCATAAAGAAGTCTTCCATACCACGTAAAAACTGAGAGAGTTGAAAGACTCCCATTCCTGTAGCCCAGGTAGTGACAAGTCCGTAAGGTGTCGTTTCGTAAAGATGGCGGGCTCGTTCGGCAACTCCAACCCAACGGCTTGGATCTGCTGGGGAAGGCCAAGTGTATGCATCAAGAGCCTTAAGTGTGGATTCTTTGATCGGGAAATCAACCAGGTCGAAATATAAACCACCATCTTTCGGCATGCGCATACCGATGCCCCACTCATTTACCGTACAACAATAACCGTCTCTTTCTTCAATGCGTAAAGGACCAGCAGAACCCATGTTTTCTTTCACAGCTCGCACGTCTGCCTTCACGATTTCTTGCAGAAAGGTTTCATCAAGTTTAGGAAGCTGTTGCACCAAGTTATCAATGGTCATACTACCCGGATCACGCCCCAAATGCGCCATCAGCTCAATATAAGCGTCTCGATGAATGGAAGTCACATCGGTGGCACCAAGATCTATTGGAACTCGATCAGGTTCCCCGTGCGCCAATGCGGTTAATAAGCGTTCTCGAGAGTTCATTTTTTAAGTTCCTTCCATAGAAAGTATCTCTAAAGTAGCCAGGGTTTTTTGGAAGCGGGCATACAGCCGGGTATATAATTCAGCGTTGTCCGCGTTGGGGGTAATTCGCTCGCCAGGTATTACCATGGTGGCGATGGCATCCTCGTAGTTTGAATGGAGTCCAAGGGTAACAAAACCCACAATGGCTGTCCCCAAGAGGCTGTCTGCTTCCATTCGGATCAGAGTCCGGTTGAGAACATCGGCCAAGATCTGTCTCCAGAGAAGATTATTGCCGCCCCCGCCTGTCAAGCGCACATCGGACCATTCCAGGCCGAGCGTATCAAATACCTGATGGATATCTTTGAGTGTAAAGGCTACACCTTCAAAGATTGCACGGGCCAGGTCCTGTTGTGTATGATGACGAGAGAGGCCAATAAATGCGCCTCGCATGTCCTCGTTGGAATTTGGTGTACCTCTACCCGCTAAGAAGGGCAGGAAGAGTACACCTCTGGCACCAGCAGGACTGACTATATTTCCAAATTCTTGTTGAATTTCCTCTGTTGACACAGACCGTCCGTGTAAAACTTCCGAGAACCAACGAGCGCTGTCCCCTCCCGCCTTAGTGAAACCTCCGGCGATCGATTTTCCCTGGATATAAGGATAGGAGAACAGAGACCTATCCAACAAGGTGGAGGTGGGCAAAGGAGCTGATACCACACTTCTTGCGACGGCATTTGTGCTCAGACTTACGATTCCCTGACCGGGATGTAAAAGACCGGCCCCCAAACAGGCCGCAGCGCCGTCATTCAACCCCAATATCACCTGAGTATCCAACGGCAAACTGAAAGATCTTGATAAAGCCGGCCGGAGAACTCCTGCAATTGAGTCGGACGGGGCTATTTCGGCCAGCCTTCCTTCACCTACGCCAAGATAGTCAAATACGGGCCAGGACCATGCACCTTGATGAGAACAACTGGAGGGCTCATCAACAATGCGTCCGGTCAATATGCCTATGAGATAGGCTTTCGTACCCAGAACGTACATCGCGCTATCCACCAAGTCAGGCTGGTTTTCTTTCGCCCAGGCAAGTTTTGCAGGCAGGCCGGTTTCTGGGGTGCCCAGGCCAATCCACCCTGCATCTACATGATTGATCAAATACCTAGCCTGAGCCGAACTGCGCAGATCTTGCCAGATCGGCGCCCTCATCAGTGGATGAAGATTCGAGTCCGTCAAGACCAGACTGGGGCCGTGGGCAGATACGGAGATTGCTCCCACTTCTTTGGATCGTGGACCAAGCTGTTCTGCGACACCCTTGAGCACTTGAAAAACCGCCTCGCGCCATTCCAACGGATCCTGTTCGTTCCAACCAGGTTGTGGGCGGTACGTTGTGATGGTTCGATCTTCCCGAGCTAGAGCTTTTCCAATACGATCGTAGGCGCAAGCCTTACAGAGCGTGGTTCCCAGATCCAACCCGATGACAAGTGAAGGTAAAGGCATTTTTTGACTCAGGGAACCAACTTCGTTCCTTGTCGGAATAAATACTTGGGGATATGCACGGAAGCCGAGGTGACTTCGTTCACAATCGAACCGAGACGAACATTGCAGGCCAAGCTGACCAGTGAATAAGCCTCCACAAGATCAAGCCCTCCCTTGCTTGCCAGATAGTGAACGGCCCGATGAGTGGCACATTGGATTGCTGCATCCAGCGGAACTCCGTAACCCGGAATCAGGATATGGTCGTGCGTTTCGATCAGCGGGTACTCTAAATTGACGTCTTTTATAACATCCAATCGCATTCGAACGCTACTTTCAATCTCCAACCCCAAACCGGTCACCTCACCCTCACCCATCACTGCATGGACGTTGCCAAGCAGAAGCAGGCCTCCGGGTACTTGCACCGGCAAATAAAGCCGGCTTCCAGCCCGGATTTCCACGAAATCCAGGTTCGCGCCGTAATCACCCGGGTTGCCACGAGGGTGCTCTTCGACTGGTGCTACTGCAATGCATCCTATCATTGGGTTAACCGGGATACGGATATGGGTGCTAAACTCGGCAAAACCGCCTTTCACGGCAATGACCCGATTGAATCCTTCTCGGATTTCGTGTTTTAAAATTCCAAAGCGGGGATCAACCAGAGAAATACCTTGTTCTGCAAGTGCGATCTCCTCGATATCTACAATTAATACATCTCCGGCTTCAGCGCCTGCCACGGCTACTGGTCCACTTAACTGCATGGCAACGTCCATATTCAAACGCTGCAGCGTCTCTTCCAGAGGGTAAACGTTCGGTCCAGTGCGGGTATCTACTTGTACTTCTTCCCCGGGCTGCACGGTTGCAACGGGAATTAAACCAGGTCCCAGGTAGGTTGTAGTTTCTGTTCGGGTCACATGATGCATAATATTCCTCCAATTTCATAGGCCTAAATAACGGTAGCGCACTTTCGGGTCATTCAGAATAGACTGCGCTGATCCATCCAGCCAATTCCGCCCAAGCTCGAGCACAAAAGCGTAGTCAGAAATGGAAAGCGCCTTTTTAGCGTTTTGTTCTACCATCAACACCGCAGTTCCCCGATCCTTGATTTGGGTGATCGTCTCAAATACCTGCTCCATCATGCGAGGATCCAGTCCTAAAGACGGTTCATCAATCAACAGAAGAGCTGGTTTCAACAGTAGGGCCATGGCCATTTCCAGAATTTGCTGCTGACCTCCGCTCAAGTTGCCGGCCATTTCCCGGTCCTTCATCTTCAACATGGGGAACTCATCATACAGGCGCTCAATTTCTTCGGCCACCTGCTTAAGATCTTTGCGGGTAAAAGCTCCCATTTCAAGATTTTCCCGAATACTCATCTGAGGAAAGTTGCATCGGCCCTGGGGGACATAGGAAATGCCCATTTTGAGGATACTCATCGGCTGGTGATGAATTATTTCGACTGAGTTGAATGTAATCTTCCCCGCTCGTGCTGGAACTATGCCAAAAACGGTTTTCAGTAAAGTCGATTTGCCTGCGCCATTAGCGCCAATGATACAGGTAATACGACCCTTATGAACGGTGCAGCTTACCCCTTTAAGTACATGGATCTCACCATAAGAGGCACAAACTTCACTCAGGAGCAGGAGGGGGGAATTACCGTCCAAAGTAAGCCTCCAGAACCATTTCATTAGTTTGAATATCGCGAGGCTCCCCTTCAGCGATCTTCTGGCCTTGTTCAAGCACAATAATCCTCCTGGCTAAATCCATGATGAACTCCATATTGTGTTCGATGATGAAAAAAGTGATCCCCTTCTGATTGAGGATGCGAATGTGTTCCTTGATTTTGTTAATCATTGTCGGATTGACAGCTGCAGTGGGCTCATCCAAAAGGATGATATCCGGCTCAAACACAAAACACGAAGCTAAAGCCAGCAATTTCCTTTGGCCATATGAAAGATGGCCCGCTTTTAGGTCTCGAACATAGGTAAGCTCCACAAACTCCAATGCCTCATCCGCTTTTTCTCGTGCAACCCGTTCAAACTTCCGAATTGACGGGGAGCGGAGCAACCTGGAGATTACAGAATCTTCCTGATGCTGCTGCAAGGCAACGAGCAAATTCTCTAGAACGGTCAACTCGGAGAAAACGCGGATGGTCTGGAATGTGCGCGTCAGTCCACTCAAAGCCAAACGATATGGAGCGGTGTGGGTAATATCTTTCCCTTTGAACAATATCACGCCCTCATCGGACTCGAGATGTCGGGTGATGCAGTTAAAGATGGTGGTTTTTCCAGATCCATTCGGCCCAATTAGACCGGTTACCTCTCCCCGTTCAATGGACAGGTTGAGATGATCTACCGCAGGAATGCCGTAGAAACTCTTCGTCAGGTTTTGAATTTCCAGCAAAGCCATATCTTATCTCTCCTACTCTGAAAACGGGGTAGCATCATTCGAATCGGACGCAGATTGATTTTCGGCTGCCGCTGATTGCAACTCAGAAGTTGATTTTCTGAGCCTCCTGCGTACGGAATCTACTAGCCCTGCAAGGCCTTCTGGCATCAGAACAATCGCCAGGAACAGCAAGATACCATATAAGATCAAGCGGATGCTGGGTGCCACACGCAGTACTTCGGGGACAATGGTCAAGACAACTGCGGTCACAATGATTCCCCGATAGTTTGTAACACCACCAATAAACACAATGATGAGCAGATTTAATGTGTAGGAGAGACCCAGGTAGTCCGGACAGACGACCGTCATGTAGTGGGCCCATATGCTACCAACTCCGCCTGCCAGCGCCGCTCCTATAAGGAAAGCCAACTGCTTATAACGAAGGACATTTATTCCCTGTGTGGCTGAAAGAATTTCATCATTCCGGATGGCAGTGAATGTCCGCCCAATACGACCAGTGGTCACCAGGCGATAAATAACGATTACGACAATATTCACCAACAGAAACAGGTAGTAATAACCTTGTAAGCTGCTGAGCAAAACTGATGAGCCTTTTGAGAACAGTGAAACTGCAGGGATGTTGTTGATGCACATAGGGCCACGGGTTAGCTCTACCCAATTTTGAGCGACAAGCTGAAGTGAGACCGCAAGTCCGAGTGTGACGATAGCGAAGGAAATATCCGCTAACCGAAACGCCGGCTGGGCCATGATGAATGCTAAGATCATCACAAGAGCAGCTGCCAGCAGGAAGTTCGCCCAGAAAGGGGTCCCAAACATTGGTGCTAAAATACCCGTCACATATGCGCCCGTTCCGAAGAATGCCGGATGGGCCAGAGAAACGCTCCCCAAGTGGCCTGCAGAAATATCATAGCTTAGCGCATAAGCCACGTACATGGCAGATAGGATCAATATGTGCAGGAAGTACGGCAGCCGTACTATCAGGGGCATCCCGAGTAAGATGATCACCAGAAGGGGTAACAACAACTTCTTACCCATATTAGATGCTCACCTTTCTACCGAAGATGCCCTGGGGGCGGAGAAGGAGAACGAAGATCAAAACAATAAAAGCCGCGGCGTCTCGAAACGGATAAGAAACATAACCGGCAAACAAGGCTTCCGTAATGCCCAGCAGGACTGCGGCATATATCGTACCCCGCACATGGCCCAGTCCGCCTAAAATGACCGCAGCAAGTGCTTTCATCATCACCATAGCCCCAACCGTGGGCTCGACGCTGTACAAAGGTGTAATGATCGAGGCGGCCAGGGCCGCGAAACCGGAGCCAATCCCAAATGTAATGGAGGAAATTCCATGAATATCCAGCCCGTAAACGACACTGGCTTCCCGGTTTTGGGAGATTGCACGCATGGCCTTACCAGTCCGCGTCTTTTGAACGAACCATGTTAGGAGCAGGAAAGAAACAACCGCAACAACCAAAAGTAGGATGCGCTGATAGCTGATATTGACAGATGCTACACGAAAAACATTCTGTGAAAGAATAGTGGGAGCCTGGCGAGGGGTAGTTCCCCAGATCAAGATTGCCAGGTTCGTCAGGACGATCGATGCAGCCAAGGTAGCGATCAATTGTATGCGCCAGGTACGATGAACAACGGGCCGGATAACAATGCGTTCAAAAAGAAAGCCGACCAGAACCATACCCGCAACAGTGAAAACAACCGCCAGTCCATAAGGAACTCCCTTCTCGACATAGAGAAAAACGAGCAGGTAACCGCTCAGCATGAATAGGTCGCCATGGGCGAAATTCACCATACGTAGAACTCCAAAAACAACCGAGAGCCCTGTTGCGACCAGGGCATACATTGCGCCCAGGGTAATTCCGTTGATCAAGTGCAAGATAAAAATATCCATGATTCCTCAAAATAGCACCGAAGGACCTCCTAGCGACTGAGGTACGCCGAGAGGCGCACCTCAGTCTGTGATCATTCAGGAAATGTTTACTTGGTTGGGGCTTTTGTTTCTAGTACTTGTAAAAGCTTGATCGTTCCATTTTCAACTGTCGATACGGCCATGTTCGGATAGGCCTGATGGTGTGCATCGAAAGAAATTACACCAACCGGTGTTTCTACAGAAATCTTCTCCAGAGCGTCACGGATGCTCTTGCGATCGACTGTTCCTGTCTTGGCTGCCTCTTCAATGGCGGCTTTCACCACATAGCGCATGATGAAGTAGCTGGTTGCGCGGTGTGGGCTTGGGGCGGTTCCCCAACGATTCACGAATGCCACATCAAATTTGGGATCTAGCCCAGGTGCCCACCAGGTACCTTCCATAATGCCTTCGTTCAGGCCAGGTTCTTTTTTCGTCATTTCCATGAACAACGGGGTAACAATCGCACCGCGGGCGAACAGCTTCTGAGTGAGGCCCAGTTCCTTCAGTTGCCGTAAGATCACGATACCATCACTTTCTGTCGCCACCAGGAGCAGACCTTCCGGTTTATCCTCTTTAATGTTGAGCAATAAGGGTCGGAAATCAGCGCCACCGCGTTCAAAGTATTCAGTGCTCACAACTTCCACACCTAAACCTCCAAGAATGTCCTGATAGGATTGAGCCGCACCACGCCCATAATCATCATTATAAGCCAGGATGCTAAGGCTTTTTACTTCCGCTGCGATGAAGGGGGCAAAGCCCTCAGCCATTATCCGATCATCAGGTACATAACGGAACTGCCATATGTTACCGCCAACTCCCGAGCCGTCATAGATCTTTGGATTGGTGGAACCTTCAGTAATTTGGGCGATCTCCGCCTCGGGTAGCAAAGGCATCACTGCTAGGGTGGCCGAGCTGCAGCCAGAGCCAAGAATCAAGTCTACGTTATCAACATCCACCAGCTTCCTAACAGCGGTAACTGCTTGGTCAGGGTTGCAGGCGTTGTCCGCAGTTACCAGTTTAATCGGGTAACCGGCGATTTCATTACCAAGTTCTTCTAGGGCAAGTGTGTAACCCATCATGTAGCTCTCACCGACGTAGGCGATCGGCCCGCTAAAGGCTGATGGAACGCCGATAACAATGGGTTCTTTCGGGATTGTTTCCTCAGAGCTTACCTGAGTGGGGGCCTGTGTGGGGGCCTGTGTTGCTTCCGTTGGGGTAGCCAAGGGCGCACAGCTTGATAGGAGGGTCACGAATATCAGGCTGATCACCAAAGCGAATGTAAGTTTGCGTTTCATTTTTTTGCTCCTTTATTCTTAATATTGTAAGACCGGAAATCTTTGTTGGAGGGATTCTTGCTCAATAGAGAAATGGGGGTATGCATTTTTAGCGAGGACAATCACATCATAGGGCCTCCTTTTGATCTTCTATTTGTTCCAGATTATCCGAGCAATGCTTTTACATGCGGCATTACCTGCTCGGCAAAACCTAATATCATGTCGAGGCTGGTGCGTCCTTTTGGCGGGTGTGGCACTAAACAAATTCTGGTAAAACCAGCCTCAATGACACTGGCGACCATACCCGCCACGTCGGCAGGGGTACCTGACCAGGAAAATGCATCCACAAACCGTTCAGGCAGCAGATCGTGTGCAGCTGCATAGACTTCTGCGAATGTAGCCGTTCCCATAAAAGTGCCCAACTTCACAGGGATCGTTAAACCGGCCTGCTCGACAAAAGCCTGATCTGGATAGCTGGCATGAACCATCCCAGCGATCATGGGTTTCACTGCGGCACGAGCTCGCTCCCGGTCCGCATCCAGGCTGAAATCAACCCGTACGGTAACTGCCATCTCATCCATGTGGCGTCCTGCCTCCCAGCAGCCTTTTTTCACGATATTCCTTGCGAAGGATAGGCTTTGAGGCTGTGCATATGTAGCAATCATGACACCATCGGCCAAGCGTCCGGCCATCTCTAAAATTTTGTTTCCCCGGCTGGCAATCCATATCGGAATGCCAGCCAATGGTGCAAACAGAAGTTTTGCTTCCTGAGTCGTGACTACCTGACCCTGCATCGTGGAAACTCGACCGGCAAGCAGATCACGGATGACCAGAATCGATTCAGACAAAGCGCTGAGCGGCTTTTTGCGATCAATACCCAGTTCACGAAAACTGAACCCGCCAGCGCCCAGGACCAGAATCGCCTGGCCGCAGTTTGCTTCTGCCACCGTAGCAATCGCTGCGGCAATCAGGGCGGGATGATAGCTGTAAGGATCAGCGATGAACGTGCCAATTTGCAAGCGTTCTGTCTGGGCTGCAACGAGTCCCATCGTCACCCACATATCGCGATAAAGCTTTTCATTCCCACACCAGATTTGATCATAACCTGCCGCGTCCATCCGGCGGACCAGTTCGCGCAGCTCCGGCAGCGGCATGTTGGGGATAAATCCCACTCCTATCTGAATCTGTTGGTTTCCGATTTTCCACATAGACATGATCCTCACGATGCTGTTGTTTAGGCCTCCAGAGCTCTAAAAAGGAACTTTCCGTTTTCAAAGACCTTCCCCCCATCCAGGTAGACTTCGCCCTGTTGGCGAAGGTCCTTGATCAGGTCCCAATGCAGATCGGATTTATTGATTCCACCACACTCACTGTAAGCCCTTCCTAGAGCAATATGAATGGTTCCACCGATCTTCTCATCGTACAAGATGTCATAAGTGAAGCGGTCTATTCCGAAATTCACTCCCACCCCAAACTCACCAATGCGGCTAGCCCCAGCATCCATATTCAGGAGCTTGTCGAGGAGGCTCTGGTTCGTTCGGGCAGTTGCTTTTAAAACCTGTCCTTTAGAAAATTCCAGGCGAATCCCTTCCACAAGCTGGCCAGCATAAACGCCAGGAAACTCAAAAGTAATCATACCTTCAGCGCTGTCATCAACAGGAGCAGTGAAGATTTCTCCGTCGGGCATATTAAGATGACCGTCAGCAGTTTCATAAATTCGGCCACGGGTCGAAAATATCAGGTCGGTCTCCTTCCCGACCACTCGAACCGTTTCCGCTGCTTGAAATACCTCTCTGATCTGATTGTACCGTTCAGCCTCTTTCTGCCAGTCACGTAGGGTTGCTCTGAAAAAAAATTCCATCATATCATCCAGCCTCATACCTGCCTGCTGAGCAAAAGACTCATTGGGGATCCGGATTAAAACCCAGCGGGTAAGTTCGTTGCGCATGCCAGATATTTTGCCCATGGATTTTTTATGATCTGATAAGGTTTTCGCATCGATGTCAATAAATTCGTTGGGATTCCTAGCTCCGCGTAACCCAATGTAAACATCAGCCCATTCCATCCCGGATGATTGCATCTCGCATATCCAATCCACCTGTTCTTTGGAACCGTGTTTCATCAAATCTCGTTCCAAATAAGCAGATTGAAATTCCACAAATGGGAGTCCACCGGCTTTGATCACAGCGTCATAAACTTTTCGCATAAGAGGAAATGTGTCAATTTCCATCATTGTGATCAATACGCGCTCCCCTTTTTTTACAGCCGTTGAATAATTCACCAGGATCTCTGCGAGTTGTTGCCATCTTGGATCAAACATATTTACTCCTTCTTCTTATATCCTGAGGGTTGACTTACTATCATCCGCTCATTTGTTGAGCTAGCCAGAGACTCACCTTTGTGTCAGAAACAAGGGATGGAATATCACTTGCAGTAATTAATCCCTTTTCGGTAGCGTAAGCGTTGATTAAGTGAGGGGGGGTTACGTCAAAATAATTGCCGGTTATATCGAGTGATGGGTGCGAATAATAAAATCCCAACGATGTTGTGGTGATCGGATTAAGGTAAAAATCTCTCCAGGAAATATAGTTGATCTTGTTGCTGTCTGCGACAATATACAGAGGTTTTTTATACAGCTCGCACAGTCTTGCCGCCGAATACGCTCCGATCTTCCCAACAACGGAGCCATCGAGGTTGATTATCTCAGCGCCCGAAAGCATCAGGTGGGCGAATTCAATCGCGGCAGGCATGGCGGCATCAATGGTAAGGCGCACATTTATATTGTGTTCGGCAAGACGCCGGGCAGTATCCCACCCGTCGTTATTGGGGCGGGACTCCGTCACGATTACCATGTTAAGCTTCCCAATGCGATGAAGTTCCAACAAAACACCCAGGACTGTTTCTGAGAGTGTATGGGTATAGACCACTGTATCCGGGGGCAAAATATCCAATAGGTTATTAGCAATCCTGTCACGATTGGCTAACGGGTCTGACGCATCCTTATGAAGAGAGCCCAGCTGGCTTTTCACTTCTGCGATATTGTCACCATTTGTCAAGGCATTTTCAACTAACAGCAGAATTAGGTTGATGTTGTTTAATGGAGGCGCATAAGGAGGGAGTGAATCGAGCAAATAGCGTATATTTTCGTGCAGTTCCGTAACCAAGTCAGAAATTACAATTGCTTGGTTCTCATACACAACATCGGTGAGAACACGCAAAACTTCCCGCCCACTATGGGCAGCGTGCAATTCGAGTCTACGAAAGTGGTCCGCTAGCTGAGAAATATTTTTATGAATCATTTGCTTTGGTCTGAGAATCCTTTGGGTTATTAGTCTAAAGCGTGTTGTGGGCCCAAGCTGGAAGAAGTTCGCTTATTCGCTTGCTAAGTTTCATGTTCCACATGACATTAATGCATGCACTAGGAGGAACCGGTCCAAGTTCGGTAATAATCGCAGTGATCAAATGTGGAGGGGTTGTGTCAAATAGGTTTCCAACCACACTGACGCCAGAATCATACTTTTTATCGCCTAAGACTTCGTGATAATGAACTGGTTCGGAACGGAAAGGCAATCCCAGCAATGTGGCAGTGTCGAATTTCAATGTATCGGAAACAAAATAAAAAGGAACGCCGAATTCGCGAGCCGCCAAGGCGGAGAGGTAAGTGCCGGCTTTATTGAATACCGAGCCGTCCGCCGCAATCGCGTCAACACCAGCAAATCCGATATTGCTGCGGGCCATCAATTCCGCCAAGCAAGCATCAATGCTTATAGTGACCGGGATGCCACTCTTGTGCATTTCATCCACTGTCCACAAGCCTTCGTTTGCTGGGCGAGCTTCTGTCACAAGCACGGTGAAGTTCTTACCCTGTTCCTTGGCCCTGCGCAAAACCTTCCACACAGATGATGTCATGCTAAACATAAAAACGTTATCGCCTTCTTTAATCAACTCTGACCCAATGTTGGCAATTTTTTCAAAAGCGGTTTCAATGAGGGTATTGAAGTTTGCTTGCGTTTCTGCCAAGTGTATTTTTGCTTCACTCACGGAAACGCCATTTTCTATATCCTTCTCAATGGTTCCCATCATCATGTGCAGTACATTGATAGGAGGGGCGAACGAAGGACAGATCTTCAACAAAGCTATCGCGGCAGCGTCCATTTCTTTGAATAATTTTTCGAGTGACGATGCTTGACTATCCGAGGCCACCTGAGCCATGGCAGCCATTACCTCTCTAGCAGAATCAGCAGCTCCACCGATTAAATCCTTTACGATTCGGTTGACCACTAACTCAATCGCGGGATGATTTGTCATTGTTACCTCCAAGAATTAATTGATCTTAATGTTATTTCGAAAAGCTTTCACTTTATCCATAAATTCTTTGACTCGCCCTGAGTCAACTTCATTCCAGATAAATCCATCCCGTTTGAAGGTTGTTCCAGTAATCACACCATCGGCAATATTCAATTGCTCTTCTACATTCGAAAGGTTTACGCCGGTATTAGCAAAAATGGGTATGTCTGGGACAGATAATTTAATCTTTTCCAATAATTGAGTATCGGTTTCTTTACCTGCCATCTGACCAGAAACACACAAACCGTCTGGCCGGGTATTAAAAACAGTTGACTGGGCAATACTTTCTGGAGTGCGCTCGGCCAGGTATACAGATGATTCCGGAATAATATTGAAAAGCAACTTAACGTCTTGACCATGAATAGCATGTTGATGACGGATAACTTCACCACAGTTCGTATTCCACAGCCCAAAATCGCTGGCATAAACCCCTGTGAATATTTCACGGACAAATTTCGCGCCAGTTGCAACAGCAAGATCTATAGAGGCAGTGGCATCCCAAAGCACATTAACCCCAAAGGGGATATCAAGTTTATGTTTAATTTCAGCGATCACTCTTGCCATACATATCGACGTGATCGGATCAACGTTGGTCTTATAAGGAAGGCTGCGTTCATTTGAAAACATCAATGCGTCAACCCCGCCACTTTGAAGGGCCAGCATATCTTGCCTGGCTCGCTCAACCACCCATCCCATCCCTTTTTGAGGGTCATAAGCTGGATCTCCTGGCAGTGCTTCAAGGTGCACCATAGCTATAACTGGTTTCCTCACATAAAAAACATCATTAATCCAATTCATAAAGTCCTCCGAGAAAGATTATTTTATAGGAATGTGAGTCTTATATTTTGCAATAAGGAATATTTTCAAATAGAACGGTTTCCAACGGATGAATTTTTAGGTATCGAGTAAAACTCCAGTAGCTACCATCAGTAAGATGAAATAGGCAATATTCGAAGCATGGATTGGGAGACATTTAGGCATAGTGTTAAGCAAGCAAGACATCAATATTAAGCTCTTGCAATTTGGCGACGATAGACGGATCGATTGATTTATCTGTAACCACTGTATTGACCACATCCACCGGTGCAATTGCGGTAAACGCAACGCGATTAAACTTGGTAGCATCTGCAACCAAGATCACTTGTTTTGCATGGCGGATCATTGCCCGTTTTACCAATGTGTCCTCAAGGTTATATTCGGTCAAGCCAGTTTCAAAATCTATCCCTGCCGCAGCGAGAATCAGCTTATCCACGTAGAATTCTTCAAACACGCGCTCAGCCAGATGCCCAATCATGGAAAGTTCGGTGGGACGTAGGATGCCCCCGGTAAGTATCAATCGAATGGAAGGATTATCGCATAACAAACTAGCGATTGGGAAACAGGGGGTGATAACAGTTAGATTCTGCTTCTCCACTAGGTTACGAGCGACTTCCAAGGTGGTCGTGCCTACGTCAAGGGCGATACTTTCCCCGCTATGGATCAACTCGGCAGCTAGCTTACCTATGCGTGCTTTTTCTTCTTGACCTAAAGTACTACGAGATAGGAAGGGGGGTTCGTAACTTCGTCCCCGATCACTTACGGCGCCCCCGTGCACGCGACGAAGGAGCCTTTTGTGCTCCAATGTAACCAGATCGCGACGAATTGTCATTTCTGAAACCTTAAATTGGGAGACTAGTTCTGTAACTAGAACAGACCCTTTATTTTCCAAAATATTCAATATGATCCGGTGTCTCTCTTCAGATGGCATGGCGACTCTTTGTCAGGAAAATGTGTTCGTATTTGTTTATATTATACAATATTAATGTTTGTTTGTCAATAACTTTCTCACAGAACGAGTTATGTGCATGGAAAATCCAGGTTTTTATTGACTATCAGTCTGGTGTATAAATTCCCTTATCCACTTAATATCTGCCAAGGGGATGCCAAATCCATTGGTAGGCATCAAAGCCACATCTGACCCAACCTGCGATAGATTGAGGCATAGTATTTGAATCAGACCGAAAGTCTCATCGAGCCTCTGCTCCGTCCGCAGGCAAGGCGGGGAGATTGTGCGCGAGGGAAAAGTTGACGAGAGCGCAGTGTTTACTTTTACGTTGGAAAATCAGTAAGCATAGTATCGTGGCGCAAAAGATGTGGGCAATCACCAATTGCAATTCCCTAGATTTTTACTCTACCCCATCATGATCTTCGGCCTATACTGCAACGCCTCTGCCAGATGCGCGGACTGGATTTCCTCGCTCCCCGCCAGGTCCGCGATCGTGCGCGCAAGTTTTAGGATGCGATGATAGGCGCGCGCGGACAAATTGAGTTGCGTCATCGCCGCCCGCATCAAACTCTGACCTTCTGCCTGCAATTGACAAAACTGTCTGATCTCCCCGATGCGCATATCGGCGTTGGAGATGATGTCGGTTGTTTTGGATTTGGGATTCGCGAATCGGGTTTGCTGAATATTTCTGGCGGCTTGTACGCGTTTGCGAATAACATCAGAAGTTTCGCTTACTTTATTCCCACTTAGCTTTTCATAATCCACGCGTGGCACTTCAATGTGGATGTCAATACGGTCGAGCAGCGGACCTGAGATTCGCTTTTGGTATTTTGTTACTGTCGAAGGTGCACAACTGCAGGGTTTTAGCGAATCGCCATACCAGCCGCAGGGACAGGGATTCATTGCCGCAATCAATTGAAAGTTTGCTGAAAAAGTTAACGAGCCTTTTGCGCGGCTGATGGTGACGACTTTATCTTCCATCGGCTGACGCATCACTTCGAGCACGCGCGTGCCAAATTCGGGGAATTCATCTAAAAACAAAACGCCGCGATGTGCGAGAGAAATTTCACCGGGCTTCGGGATGTTTCCTCCACCGACGAGACCCGCGTGTGAAATGGTGTGATGCGGCGAACGAAACGGACGATGTCGAATCAACGCTGTGCCTGCGGGGAGTTGATCTGCAACGGAATAAATGCGTGTGACATCCAAAGATTCTTCGATGCTCATTTCAGGGAGAATGCCGGGCATGGCGCGCGCCAATAAAGTTTTACCTGCGCCGGGGCTTCCAACCATTAGTACATTGTGTCCGCCAGCTGCGGCGACTTCGAGCGCGCGCTTGACGTGTTCCTGTCCCTTTACTTCGCTGAAGTCTGTCGGCGTGAACGACGGCTCAAGTGAATCTGCTGAGGGGAGATAAGACTCAATGAGACGCCGACCCGCTAAATGGTCGAAGAGATCCGCAAGCGTTTTAACCGGGAAAATCTCAAGGTCAGGCATCAAGGCCGCTTCGGGCGCATCCACTTCGGGGACGAACATGCGCTTGAATCCATTTGCGCGGGCAGTGGCGGCCATCGGCAAGACTCCGCGCGCGTGACGCACAACGCCGTCGAGTGAAAGTTCGCCGATGACCATTGTATTTTCAACTTTGTCGTGCGGAAGAAAACCCGCGAGCACGATGACGCCGAGCGCGATGGGGAGGTCGTACGAAGGCCCCTCTTTGCGGACTGTGGCAGGCGCAAGGTTGACAACGATGCGATGACGAGGGAAATGCAAGCCCGCGTTTTTCACGGCAGTTTGCACGCGCTCGCGACTTTCCTGCACAGCCATATCGGGCAAACCAACAATGGTCATGCCGGGCAGGCCGTTGGTGTAATCAACTTCCACTTCAACAATGACGCCTTCAAGGCCGACGACAGCGCAGGAAAATATTCGAGCAAGCATAGATGTAGTGTAGACGAGGGGAAAAGAAATGTCAACAAAAACAGATATAATGCCCCGCATGGAAAAAGATAGAACACGCTTCTGGACTCGTGACTCATCCATTTTGCTGGGCGGATTCTTCGTTACCATCTTTCTAATCGTTTATATCTGGTGGCCGCTGGCAGAAGAATATCTCGCGTATGTGGATTGGAACGGCGCGTGGTGGCTTTACATGGACTGGCTTTTGCTCGGCGTTTTCCTGTTCATGTCCATTACCATCATTGCGCGCGCGAATCTCAAAACGGATGTGCTGATCGTCTTCGTTGGTATTTGCGGCGGGCTGGCAATTGAGTCATGGGGCACACAAACGAATCTTTGGCATTATTACACTGCAGAGCGTCCGCCGCTTTGGATTATCCCTGCCTGGCCGATTGCAAGTCTTTCAATTGATCGAATTACAAGATTTTTGGATTGGCTGATAAAAGCTTTAACCACAGAGATTACAGAGCGCACGGAGAAAAACTTATTTAAACCCTTTCCCGAAAGAACATCGGGACGATGTGTGGACTTTGTGTCCTTCGTGTTTAAGGTTCTTTATCGGCTGATCTTCGCTTCCTTCTTGACCTTGATGCTGATCTTTATTTCGCCAACATTCGACAAGTCCTATACATGGCTGTCACTAATTCTCTGCATTCTCCTAATTCTCACACCCACAAATCATCGTTACGCCTTGCTCACTTTCCTTGCAGGCACAGGTCTTGGCTACTATCTGGAACTGTGGGGCACAACCCGTGAGTGCTGGACGTATTATACAAATGAAACACCGCCATTATTTGCGGTGCTCGCACATGGCATGGCGGCGGTCGCATTTTGGCGGGCGGGGATATATGTGAAAATCGTGTGGGAGAAGTTGGGGATAAGTAAGCAGGTATCAGCGAACCGTTATCAGTGAAACGCTTGAAAAGCGGCAGGATACTTTTGTTTGGCGGGAAAGTTGTATAATCTACCATGAAGGAGAAAATCCTATGACACTTTATCTGCGCCTTGCATGGCGCAATGTTTGGCGACACAAACGCCGCACGATTATCATCGTCCTTGCAATGTCGTTGACATTGGCGTTGATGATGTTCTATGATGGACTTATGTATGGCTTCACCGATGCGATCTACGGCAATGCAGTAAAGGTGCTGGGAGGTAATATTCAAGTCCATGCGGAAGGCTTCCGCGCACAGGCAAATTCGAATCCGCTCCTGCCGCTGGCTGACCCTCAGGCTGTGGTCAAGGCGGCGGAGGCGAATCCTCTGACGCTGGCTGCCACGCAACGGATTGGTACTGGTGGACTGGTCACCAGCCGCGAGGGCGCATTTGCGGTGGGCATTACGGGCATCGAACCTGAAAAAGAAATGAAAGTCAACATCATCGGCCAGAATGTCAAAGAGGGTCGCAACCTCACCAGCGATGATCTGGATAACATTCTGATCGGTAAAGGTCTTGCCGATGTGATGGGCGTGACGGTGGGGGACCGCATCACATTGGTCGGACGTTCACAGCACGAGCAAATGCGTCAGCGCACGATGACTATCGTCGGCATTTTCGATCTCGGCATGACAGACATTGAGAAGCAAATTGTTTACATCTCGCTCGGTGAAGCGCAAGCTCTCTATGAATTGGAGAGATCCACCGAAGTGGCGATCTTCCTTCAAAGACTCGGTCAGGAAGGTGATGTGATTAACGCGATGAAACCCGGTCTGCCTGGTTACGAGATCGAATCATTTCAAGCAAATTATCCTGATCTTGCTTCTGCGATTAATACCAAGGGCGGTGTGATGAACGTTTTCAGCGTGATCATCATCGCCATTGCGGGGGTTGGCATCCTCAACCTCCTGCTGATGGCGGTCTATGAACGAACGCGCGAAATCGGTGTCCTAGGCGCGATGGGCCTCAAGCCGAATCAAATTTCCCTGCTGTTCATCCTTGAAGGAATTATGATCGGGCTGGTTGGCGTCGCTGTAGGAATCATCTTTGGGTTGGCGATCAATGGATATTTGATGAGCATTGGATTGGACTTCAGTTCCTATTCGACCGTCACGAGTTATATGGCTTTGATTCAAACCCGCGTTTATCCCACCTGGGGCCTCGAGAAATTATTAATGCGCGCCTCCATGATCGCGATCATTTCCGCTTTGGCAGCGCTCATTCCTGCATTTGAAGCCGGACGACGCGAACCTGCCGAAGCCCTGCATTTTGTATGAGGTGTGCCATGATGCAAATACTTAAAATGGCTTTTCGCGATCTGGGGCGTAACCGCCGACGTTCCTTTTTCTCTGCGCTGGCAGTGGGCAGCGGACTTGCACTGCTGATCCTGATGGCTTCTGTCATCGAAGGCGAAATGGGCAGTGCGATCGAGTCTGCCATCAAACTGCAAAGCGGACACATCCAGCTCCGCGCGAGTTCATACGACGAGAACAAATCCAGCCTCAAATGGGAGGATCTGGTCGAAAACCCGGAGCAGATCGCAAGTCAGATCGCTGCGTTCGATCAGGTTAAAGCCGCGACGCCGCGCCTGTATGCGAGCGGATTCCTTTCATCAGGAACTCAAACTGCGAGCGCAAGAATCACAGGCATTGATCCATTGTCTCCCGCGAGTGATCCATATCGTGAGGGAGTCATCAGTGGGAGTTATTTAGCCCCCGATGATCGCGAGGCGTTGCTGATCGGCAAGCCGATGGCGGAGAAATTGAACTTGCAAGTAGGCGATAGCGTCAGCCTTTCGCTCAACACTGCGGATGGCGATGTGCAGGATCAGACCTTTACTGTAAAGGGAATCTACACAACCAATACATACGGGTTCGACAGCGCAACTGTTTTCCTGCCGCTTGCAAAAGCGCAGGCGATCACCCGTACAGAAAATCACGCCAGCACAATTTTTGTGCTGCTCAAGGACACTTCGCTGACCGATAGCGTTGTAAATGCGCTTAATGTTTCAAACCTGCAAATCAAGACCTGGAAAGACTTGAATGCCTTGTTCGTGGATTATGAAGCAATGGCGCAAAGCTATATCGGGATCTTTTACATGATCATCCTGGCGATCTCGGCCTCAGTCATCATCAATACTTTGATCATGTCGGTCTACGAACGCACGCGCGAGATTGGAATCTTGTCCGCGATTGGCATGAGAAGCGGGCGCATCTTGATGTTGTTCCTGGCTGAATCAACCATGCTTGCGGTTGGCGGCGTGATCATGGGATTGGTCATCGGTGTGCTGGCAACCCTCTACTTCAACGTTAATGGATTCTATATCGGCAACATGGGTCTGAGCGGCATTTTGATCACCGATACGATCTATGCCAAATTGACCATGGATAACCTGCTCAACCTGACCATCATGACCTTTGTGGTTACATTGTTGTCCGGGCTTTACCCGGCAGTAATGGCTTCTCGTATGCAGCCTATCGCCGCCCTGCGCGCTGAAAAATAAACGCGGACAGATCCGCGAGGAGAACAAAATGGAAGTTGTTAAGATTGAAAACGTCACTCGTGTATATCAAATTGGAAAATTGGAAACGCGCGCTTTGCAGGGCGTTAATCTATCAATTGCAAGCGGAGAATTTACCTCATTGGTCGGACCTTCCGGTTCGGGTAAAACCACGCTTCTTCAAATGATCGGCTGTCTTGACCAGCCGACTTCGGGGCGTGTGCTTGTCAATGGAAAGGAAGTCACTACACTCAATCGTAACCAGCGCGCTGATATGCGCCGGGAAAACATCGGTTTTATTTTTCAATTCTTCGCGCTTATCCCAACCTTGAGCGCGTATGAGAATATCGAAATGCCGCTCCTGCTGAATGGTCAGGGAGTGAGCGAGCGCAAAGAGCGTGTTATGGAACTGCTTAAGGCGGTGGATTTGCTTGACCGCGCCAAAAATCGCCCCGATCAATTAAGTGGTGGACAACAACAACGCGTCGCGATTGCCCGTGCCCTTGCTCCGAAACCGGCGTTGATCCTCGCTGATGAACCCACCGCCAACCTTGATACCGAGAACGGCAAGCAGGTGATGGACATCATGCAGAAGCTCAACAAGGAGACAGGTGTAACCTTTGTGTTCGCCACGCATGATCCGCGCGTGATCAAGTATGCAATGCGCGTGGTTACATTGCAGGATGGTTTGATCACGAGAGACAGCAAAGCATCCGCAAAATAAGGCTGGAGTAAAACGAATGAAAAAAGTTTTCTGGTTTGCCGGCATCCTGGTTTTTGCTCTGACTGCCTGTGGGTCGTCGAATACACCGCAAGCCATTCCGACCGTGACTTTGGATGGCGGCCAATCATCATCAAACTCACAACCCAGCAGTGGAAATACTGTCTCTGCCTCCGCATTTGTGGTCCCGTTGTCTGAAGCTCGTCTTTCGTTCACCAGTGTTGGTCGTGTCACTTCCGTCCATGTTGAGGTCGGGGATCTTGTTGAGGCGGGGCAGGTGCTCGTTGAATTGGATACTTCGATCCTGGAAGCAAAGGTCAAAGAGGCTGAAGCAAATGTAGCGGCCGCCCAGATACAGGTCAAGTATTTGAAACGCGTGGGCACAGATGAAAAACATTTGGAACTTGCTGAATCAGATGTTGCCCGGGCGCAGGCATTGCTTGATTCCGCCAACGCGACCTTGAACGCACAAACGCATCTGACCGCGCCCTTTGCTGGGACTGTTGTTTCAGTTGACATTTCCCCCGCTGAAACAGTGCTGCCGGGCGAAGTTGTGATCGTCATAGGCGACCTTTCCCGTTATCGCATCGAAACGACTGATTTGAGCGAACGCAATATCAATAAGGTCAAAATGGGCCAAAGGGTCAATGTGTATATCGAAGCGTTGAATGATGAGCTTGCAGGCAAAGTGGTGGATGTTGCCCGTACTTCAACCACGCTGGGTGGGGATGTGGTTTACAAAGTGACCATTGACCTCATTCGACAGCCTCAAGGTTTGCTGTGGGGCATGAGCGCGGATGTGGATATTTTTGTTGAAAAATAATGCAAGGAGATTGAGGAGTAATAAAATGAAACGATTTGGCTGGTCAGCCCTGGTATTGGCCATCATCCTGACTGCCTGTGGAAACCCGACTCCTGCGGTAATCTCGCCCGCCTCGCCCGCGTCTGTTCAAGAGATCATTGTCTCTGATCCCGATCTTGTGATCGCTTCTGCGGTTGTCCTCCCTGTTCAAGTCACCCAATTGGGATTTATACTCTCCGCTCTTGTTAAAGAAGTAGCTGTCAAAGAAGGAGGGCAAGTGCAGGCAGGGC
Source organism: Anaerolineales bacterium (assembly GCA_030680795.1). Lineage (GTDB taxonomy): Bacteria > Chloroflexota > Anaerolineae > Anaerolineales > Villigracilaceae > Villigracilis. Next base: position 73,341 of record JAUXUL010000016.1, read on the forward strand.
AGCCTCTGATTGTGCTGGATGTTCCAGAATTGGAGTATGCAGTGATAGCCGCGCAAGCGGCTTATCATTCTGCAAGTATCAACGCCGAGCTGCAGGATATGGACCGTGTAAAGGTGGTAAACCAATACACGGGTCGGGTAACTTTTGTGGCCCTGCCTCATGAAGTGAAATTTAAGGCGATAGCAAAAGCTGACCAGGCTCAAGCCCTGCTGGAGTCTGGTCAAGCCAATTTGGCTCAGGCTACTCTTCTCGCACCTTATGATGGGACCGTGGCTTCGATCAGTGTAATCCCCGGTGAGCTTGTTCAAGTGGATCAGGTTGTCCTTACGCTTGCAACGTTGGACAAATTGCAAATTGAAACCACAGACCTAAGCGAACGTGATATTACCCGTGTGAAAATCGGTCAAAAAGTAAATTTGTCCATCGAAGCATTGGATGTGACCGTAACCGGTAAAGTGATTCGCGTCTCTCCCATTGCTAAAACAGTCGGCGGGGACGTGGTCTATCCTGTCACGATCGAATTGGATAAACAACCTGCTGGTTTGCTCTGGGGGATGACTGTGGAAGTGCAGATCGTCACAAAATAGTTGTGACATTAATATCGCGCACCAAGTAAAATGAATGCGTTGGAGAGATCAAGCGCATTCATTTTTGTATGTCATTGCGGGCGTTGTTGGCGAAGCAATCTCCTCATTGAGCTGGAGGCTTGCTTCGTCGCAACAAACGCTCCTCGCAATAACGGAAACATGGAGACTCACATGACCACCATCACCGTCATCGGCGCAGGCAGTACCTCATTTGGAGAGAATACTCTTTCTGCATTGTTGCGCTCAAAAAAAATGAAAGGCTCCACCTTACGTTTGGTGGATCGCAATCCGCAAAGCCTCGATATCGTCCACAGGCTGGCGAAGCAATTAAATAAGGAATGGGATTCCAAATTCAAGATCACTGCATACGCACATCATAAAGACGCCCTCAAAGATACGAACTTCGTTGTCTCAGCCATTGAAGTGGGTGCGCGTGAGGAGTTGTGGAAATCCGATTTTGAAATCCCATTGAAGTATGGTGTGCGTCAACCATATGCAGAAAATGGCGGACCTGGCGGTTTTGCACACGCCGCGCGTAATGTGAAGCCTGTATTGGAAATTGTCCGCGATATGGAGCAGGCTTGCCCGGACGCGTGGTTTATTAATTTCACAAATCCAATGGTGCGTATCTGTGATCTGGTGAATCGTCACAGCAAAATCAAAGCAGTAGGTTTATGTCATCAAATCTATATGGGTTATTGCATGGTGGGTGTTGCGCTTGCCAAAGACCTTGGCATTCAAGTGCCTGAAGATCTTGAGGGCATGCATGTAGACATCCTCCAACATCCGCTTCAACACATGGTCATGGATCAAACCGTCCCATTGGTGGATATCCGCGCCGCAGGTATCAATCATTTTTCGTGGATCATTTCAGTCCACGACAAACGCACTGGCGAGGATTTGTATCCGCTTTTGAAGAAACGATTCTTTGAGCTTGATGAAAAATTTGAACCGCTCACGCGGCGCGTCTTTCAGGATTTCGGCTTGCTGCCCGTTCCCGGAGATACCCATCTCTGCGAATACCTCCCGTGGATGAGTGACCCTGTTGCCAAACCCTGGGAAAAGTTCAACATCCGCTTGTATGACTGGGAGATGATGGCTGGCCTGCGAGATTTCAGTTTGGATAGATTAAATGAAATGGCAAACGGGAATATGACCATTGAAAGTCTGCTTGAAACCGATTCGGAAGGCGCGTTGGAGATGATCGAGAACATCGCGCTCGCAGGTAATCATTATCATCTTGCTGCAAACCTTTCAAATGTTGGGCAGATTGCCAACCTGCCTTTGGGTGCACCCGTTGAGACTCCGATCCATGTCAATGGGGCAGGAATCCATCCTGTGCATGTCGGGCCATTGCCGGAACCCATTGCAGAATTATGCCGTCGGGAAATAATGGTCGCGCAATTGTCTGTTGATGCCGCTGTTGAAGGTAGTTATGAAAAAGCATTGCAATGTTTATTGCTTGATCCTGTCATTCATGATATGGATACCGCAAAGAATATTCTTCATGATTACTTAAAGGTGTATAAAGAGCATTTGCCGCAGTTCCATAAATGAAATTTCACGGAATGACAATTTACAACCTGTGTTGATCAAAGACGGGCAATATGCCCGTCTTTGATTCTTAATAACGTTAAAGACCTTAAAAACCTTAAAGAAAATTGCGACCATAACATTAAATAGTATGTAAAATGCCTGTAATATTTTAAGATAAATGTATGTTCAAAACCCTTTACATAAATCAATAATTGTATAACAATAAACACATAATCAATGATTATATGTTTGTCATCACAGATTTAATAATAAAATGCAAATAGCAAACATGATTCGTTGAAATCGAATCGACATAAGATCATAAAAAGGAAAGACAACTAAGGAAAGATCATGTACATATGCGTATTAACAAGCACACCTGATGCGGACGATATTCCGTATGACCCATCACCATACATGAATGGCTATCGTTGGAAACATCATTTGGTACAGCCATCAAATGTTGAGAAGCAAATAAAAAACCTCATCATCGAAGGGGTGGATGCATTTGTTAACTTGTGCGACGGCACTTCCGATGATGCCCTTTCAGGCATTGCACTTGTGCATGCTTTGGAAAAATATAATACTGCTTTCACAGGTGCGGATTCGAAATTCTTTGACCCCACCCGTGATGAAATGAAAAACGCCGCATGTCGAGTTTCTGTACCAACTCCCAATTGGGTATTTGTCAATCGCGTGGATGATGCGGAGAAAGCTGCGTCGCGTTTAAAATTTCCCATGTTGGTCAAACCGCCGCATGGATATGCCAGCATTGGCATCCGCCGCAATTCACGTGTGGAAAATATCGAGCAATTGCGCGAACAACTAAAACTTGAGATTGCTGAATTCGGACGCGCCTTGATCGAGGAGTTCATCGAAGGACGTGAGTTCACCTGTCTCATTTCAGAGAATCCTGCTGATCCCAGGAAACCGCTGACATTCACCCCGGTCGAGTTTATCTTCCCTGAAGGCGAATCCTTCAAGCACTATGACATGAAATGGGTTGAATACGAAAAAATGTCGGTGGCTGTGGTTACTGACCCACGCATTGAAAAGACACTGCGCGAGCAAACCACGCGGGTCTTCAAAGAGTTGGGCGGCAATGGCTACGCACGTTGTGATTACCGCATGGACGCAGATGGCGTGATCCACATGCTTGAGATCAATCCAAATTGCGGCATCTTCTATCCGCCACACGAGCCAGGCTCGGCAGATTTCTCGCTTATCAACGACCCAGTCAATCACACCAGGTTTATGAAGTTGATCATCCGAAACGCCCAAAGGCGGCAGACGCGCATCGCTGCGGAAATGATCATAAAACGCCAGCACCGCAAACGCTCAGTCGAAGTTGAGCAGTTGGCTTTCAATATATAAAAAGATGGGACACTGAAATGTGTCCCGTTTTTTTATCCTTTAATTAGACTCGCTCCCTCGCTTGCCTTGCAGATATAAACACACGCCTCCAAGCCTGACCTTTGCCTGTATGCCGCTGAAACAGCATTTGCAAACTCTTTGGCATTCTGTTCCTTAACCAAAGCCACAGCGCAGCCCCCAAATCCTGCGCCTGTCATGCGTGCGCCATAACAACTTTTCCGTTCGCGTGCGCAATCCACCATGATGTCGAGAGCGTCATTGGTGACTTCAAAATCGTCACGCAGGCTGTCGTGACTGGCATTGAATAACTCTCCCAGCCGTTTTATATTCCCTGCTTTCATCACATGAACTGCCTCCAGCACGCGCGCGTTCTCAGTGATGATATGCCTGGCCCTCTTTAACACCACCTCATCCAATCTTTCTTCTTTGCTCCCTTCGACTGGGCTCACATTGTCCCGATGTTCTTTCGGAAGGGCAAGCTTTCCTCGTTCAAACTCCTCAACGCTTACATCGCGCAACGCCTTCACCCCAAACCAACGCGCCGCCTCTTCACATTGACTGCGTCTTTCGTTGTAAGCTGAGTTCACCAGCCCGCGCCTTGTGGATGTATCAAGAATTACGATTGAAACACCTTTTGGCAGGGGAACATGCTGAACTTCGAGCGAACGGCAATCCAAAAATAAAGCATGGCCTTCTTTGCATGCCGCACTCGCCATTTGATCCATGATGCCGCAATTGACCCCGACCCATTCATTCTCGGCCTTTTGTGCGATCTTTGCCATCCTTGGCGCATCCCATGCAAAACCAGAGACGGCGGCAAATGCACGTGCAACTGCCAATTCCACCGCCGCAGAGGAGGACAAGCCAGCCCCGCGAGGTACATCGCCTGTCAGTACCGCGTCGAAGCCGTTTAATTCGTAACCTGCTTCCTGTAGTTGATAAGCAACTCCTTTGGGATATTCAATCCATCCACTGCCATTCGTAAGAGCATGTAACTCGAAAACCGAATCAGCTTGCAGGCTTGTATTGGACGGCGTCGTAATATCCAGAGAAAAGAGGCGCACGGTTTTGTCAGCTCGCGGACGAAGCGCAAGCCAGACGGCACGGTCAATTGCCATGGGCAGGACAAAGCCGTCGTTGTAATCGGTATGCTCGCCAATTAAATTAACCCGTCCCGGCGCGCGGACAATGAATTCACATTCGGAGTTAAAATAGGACCCAAAAGTTCGCTTGAGATTTCGAATGTTCATAATCGCGGTTATACCATAGCAGAGGTAATGTAGCCGGTCTTGAATTGCTTGAAAAATATGGATCTGTTTTACGGTTCGCGAAAAAGATTGCGGGAGAAGCTCATTTTCAATATAGGGATATATTTGATATGGATTCCCAGCTGGTCCAAAATACTCCATTCCCTGAATCATTTCAGACTGGAAGACACTCTACCTGCCCATCAAAATATGGGAAAATATGCTATTGAATTCCGAGCCGCTTTGTGTACAATATAAGGGCTTATGATGTATTCAAGGTTCGCTGACCCAGGAATCCGGCTCGTCAGACCCGAAATCGGTCAAACCCTGGAAAGATCAGATTGGCCTGAATCCACAGGTCTGCTGGAAAAAGCCGCTGAATTGGTTAGCAGAGGTGGATAATCATTCGCATTAGGAAAATATCAAGGAGAAAACAATGCCCATTCCACAAATTCTAGAGGTTGCATTAAGCCTCATCGTTATCTATTATCTTTTAGGTTCTGTGGTTTCGCTTATTACACAATGGATCAATGATGCGTTTGAGTCGCGTGGGAGAGCATTGCGCCAATACTTGATCAAAATCGTAGGCGAGAAAAAGATCGAAGATCTTCTAAATATGCCGCAGTTGCAAGCGCTGCGCCCTATTCGATATAAAAATATTTTGAGTGTGTTTGGTTCATATACTGAACCTAAATTACTGGAGAAAATCCCGGTTGCGACTTTGGTGGATGCGTTTTTTGATCTTGCTGGTTTGTCTTCAAAAAAAGAAATGGAATTACTGCGCTTGGCTGAGTTAATAGACAAACTGCCTGATTCTGAGGGCAAAAATGCATTTATCAGTTGGATCAATCAAGGCGTGACCAATATCGCTGATCTGCGTATGCGCACATCTGCTTACTTTACTGGGATGCTGGAACAAGCGGCGGCTACCTTTCGGGCACGCGCGCGAAGTATTGTGATTATGCTCTCAATAGGTGTGACTTTATTATTTGGCACCGATAGCATTCAACTTGCCAACACTTTATGGAATAATGCAGAACTACGCGCGATTACGGCCGCCAAAGCGGATATGGTCGTACAGCAGGAGGGAATAGATGCCAGTATTGATGACTTGACACAGGAGTTGGGCGATCTCACCATTAAGTTTGGCTGGTGGCAGACGCAGCAATACCCGCAAAGTTCTGATACAGGAGCATGGGCTTTATTCATTTTCCTGAAGGTACTTGGACTGGGCGTCACTGCCGTGGCTGTCTCGCAAGGATCATCGTTCTGGTACGATCTGTTGAAGAAAATATCATCGCCTGCCACAAGTAGCAGCAGCAGTAAGAGCAGCGGCGGGGGGAGTAGCAGCAGCACGAGTAGCAGCAGCGGATAGTAATGGCATAAAAATCCGAGGTGATGAGCCTCGTAACCAACAAAGACTCCGGGTTCTTCAAGAATTCGGAGGTCTTGTTATTTGCTGTACCACCTCGCATAAACCGCCTGCGAAATTAATCTATTCGCGCTTGTTTCGCGTGTGACGAGTTCGCCGCTGTCAATTTCCCCTTTGTATTTTTTCATCATTTCATCAAGCGCCTGTGCCACATGAATGGCGGATGCCCGCACTGCATAGACGGTGACTATCACGAAGAGCGGATTGTTGCTCAGACAGGCGCGGCACATATCCAATAAATTTGGCAGGGATTTATACACTTCCCACACTTCGCCTTTGGGTCCGCGCCCGAATTTTGGGGGATCAAGAATGATGCCGTCATATTTCACGCCGCGTTTTGCCTCGCGTTGGACATATTTTACGGCATCCTCCACGATCCAGCGGATGGGCTTGCTGCTCAAGCCAGAGAGTTCCTGATTCGCACGCGCCCAACTCACGGATTTTTTGGATGCGTCCACATGAGTCACTTGCGCGCCAACCGCTGCTGCTGCGAGAGAAGCCAGACCCGTGTAGCCAAATAGGTTGAGCATGTTTGGTTGGCGATCTGCCTTTCGGACGGAATCGGCCATAAAGTCCCAGTGCGAGGCGACTTCAGGAAATACGCCAAGGTGACGCCCTGGGGTCGTCATTGCCCAGAATCGCAGCGATGCCTCCCTTTCATCCCCCAAAATCCGATTCGGATTTTGGGGGACAGAGGGGGGCAGGGCATACTTCATCATCCATTTTTCATCCACTTTTTTTTTGAAATCCCAATGACCGCCGCTTTCCTCAGCGGATGGCTGAAACACAGCATGGGCATTGTTCCACTCTGAAGCGGGTAATGCGCGGCTCCACATAGCTTGGGATTCGGGGCGTGAAAAGATGTATTTGCCGAAGCGTTCCAGTTTTTGACCTTCGCCGGAATCAAGCAATTCATAATCACGCCAGTTTGCGGCTTCGAGCAGGGTGAAGGTGGGGGAGGTTTGCATGTATTAACAGACTTCCGAAGTCCTTGACTGATTATGAGAAAATGCTTTCAACCACTTGATTTTTACCCATAAATCAGTATAATGTGGGAAGTAGTGGTAAAAAGTGGTAAGGACGCCGGGCAGCCCGGCGTTCAGCGCATTAATAGGATAAATAGCACATATGTTCTTAGGTCACTTCCAACACAACCTCGATGACAAGGGCCGCCTGATGATCCCAGCGCGCTTCCGTGATTTATTGGAAAGCGGCGCCTTCATTACCCAGGGCTTTGATAAATGTCTCATGGTAATGACAGGAACTTATTTCAAACAGGTCTATGAGCGGATTGAGGCTATGAATCTTGCCGACCCAACGGCCCGCCTCTTGCGCCGCTTGATTTTATCCAATGCTTATCCTGTGGAGGTGGATAAGATCGGGCGAATTCTTGTACCGCAAAACCTGCGCGCTTTTCTTGGAATTGAAAATGGCGAGTTGGTGGTGGCAGGGCAGGGCGAATACTTCGAAGTGTGGACGCCCGCACTATGGAGCGAACAAACGGCTCAATTGCAGGATACCGAAGCCAACAACGCGCGCTTCTCCACACTTGATCTTTCATCAAAATCGGCTTGAGTTCAGCCGCCGTCCTTTGCGAAGCACCCTGCGGGCGACGGGGACGCCGGCGAAATCGCATAGATGTCACACAAACCTGTACTTTACCAAGAGATTATACACGCTCTGCAACCCCACAGCGGCGGTCGTTATGTAGATGGCACTTTGGGCGCGGGCGGTCACGCTCGCGGGATTCTGGAGGCTTGCGCGCCGGATGGGCTTTTGCTGGGTCTGGATGTAGACCCGCAGGCTTTGGCGCTTGCTCGTGAGACCTTGGCTCCTCACGAGGGGCGCATTCATCTCGTGCAAGCCTCCCACATAACCCTCCGCGAACAACTCGCTGCGTTGAAATGGGATTTGGTGGATGGCATCATGCTAGATCTCGGCGCATCCTCCATGCAGTTTGATAACGCCGAGCGCGGCTTTTCATTTATGCAGGATGGTCCGCTCGATATGAGATTTGGCTCGAATGCTTTACAAAGCGCAGCGGACTTGGTCAACACATTGAGTCAGGAAGACCTCGCCGATTTGATCTTCCGCTACGGTGAAGATCGTGACTCAAGAAAGATCGCGCGAGCCATTGTGGAGAATAGACCGCTTCACACGACCCGTGAGCTGGTCGCTGTGATCGAGAAAGCGTCTCCCCGACGAGGCGACAGAATGCACCCCGCCACGCAGACATTTCAGGCCCTGCGGATCGCCGTCAACGAGGAATTAGCTTCAGTGGAGAAAACGCTTCCGCAAGTCGTAACAGGCCTAAAGTCCGGTGGAAGATGCGCAGTGATCTCCTTCCATTCACTGGAAGACCGCATCGTCAAAGACTTCTTCCGCGAACAAAGCAAAGACTTAGTGAATCCGCCTTACGAAAGAATTTACGAAGTGGAACGCAAGGCAGTTGTGAAGCTGGTCAATAAAAAACCGATAATGCCCTCTGATGAAGAGATAAAAGATAACCCGAGGGCGCGCAGTGCAAAGCTTAGAGTTATAGAAAAAATGTAGCGCGAAATTTATGTCGTCCGTAAAAGTCAGGTGAAAAGCGGCATGAATGCCGCAGTACAAAATATGAACATACCGAACGTAAATCACTACATCCACGCATATAAAATTGCTCCCTGGCGTATTCAACGCCAGTGGATCGGTAACATATTGCTTGCGGTGGTTGCGCTGGCCATGGTTGCCACTCTTTATCTCATTATCACTTCGCGGGCTGCAATTGCCGGGCGCGAGATCCAAGACCTGACTTATTCAATCACTGTCAGCCAGCAGGTAAGCGGAGATCTGCAAACACTGCTTGCTTCGTTAACATCTGCGAGCGCAATGGAACGTCGTGCACGCGAACTTGGTTTCCGCCCCATGGAACCTGGTGAAATGGAATATTTGATTGTGCCGGGGTATTCCGCGCCGCAATCGTATATTTTAGCTTCCGCGCCGCACCTGCAATTGAGCGCCCTGACCATTCCACCGGTATATAACCAGTCATTGTTGGATTGGATGGATGAAAAATTTTCATCCTATCGAGGTTCGCAATGAGAGCGCAATATGCGCGCCGTACCCAGGTGTTGGCCGGTGTGATGGGGTTCATTGCGCTTGCCATCATTGTGCAAATGACCCGTATTCAAAACAGCGCCGAAGCAGATGTCTTTCGTCAGCAGGCGGAGAACTATGCTTATGAGCTGCATACCTTTTACCCGAACCGCGGGGAGGTCTATGATCGCAATGGTCGTTTACTGGCGGGGAATAAAACCGTGTACGAGATCGGTGTCGACCTGAGCGCCGCCAAGGATGCTCATGCGATTGCATTTGCGGTGAGCTCAGAACTTGGCATGGATTACAACCAGATCATCAACCTAATTCAAAACCCGCCTGAAGGTCTTTCGTATATCGTCATTGCGGATTTTATCGAGGCACAGCAGGCCTTGAACCTTCAAGAGTTGAAGAAGGCTTTGCAGGAACAGGCTCCGCAGGGAACACGCGGCGGGCTGGCTGGACTTCAGTTCAAATCCCATCCACAACGCAGTTATCCTGAAGATGCGCTTGCTTCAAATATCATGGGCTTTGTCAGCCGTGAAGGACGCGGTTACTTTGGCATTGAAGAGAAATACGATACATTGCTGGCGGGCAACCCTGTGCAGGCGCTTGTGCCCACAGATCCAAACAAAGCTTTTGAGATTCCACGTGTGCCAGATGGCACCACTCTCATCTTAACCATTAATCGTGACTTGCAAGCCGCCGCCGAACAAATCCTGGATGAATCCCTGCTTGTGTATAGCGCGCAGGGAGGTACCATCATCGTGATGGATCCGCGTAATGGAGAGTTGCTTGCAATTGCCGCCGCCCGCCGCATGGACTTAAATCAATTCTGGAATTACGGCGTGATCTATGACAACGCCAGTGAGTTCAACCCAGCCATTTCTAAACCCTATGAACCCGGTTCAGTCACAAAAATCCTTACTATGGCTGCCGCATTAGACAGTTCCACAGTCACCCCCAATTCGACTTATCTTGATACCGGTTCCATCCTCATCGGCGGAGTTAATATCAAAAACTGGAATCAAGAGCCTTGGGGTGTGCAGAATATGGTCGGTTGTTTGCAACACTCGCTCAACGTGTGCATGGCTACGCTTTCCATGCAAATGGGCGCTGGAACATTTTATAGTTACATGGATAACTTCGGCTTTGGTCATCTCACCGGTGTCGATATGGCCGGCGAAGCTGCAGGCAGGCTTAAGCTTCCGGGTGATGCGGATTGGTACCCCGTTGACCTCGGCACAAATGCGTTCGGTCAGGGTCTCACCGCCACCCCCATCCAGATGTTGACTGCAGTTTCATCCGTAATAAACAATGGACGGTCAGTGACGCCGCATGCATTGTACGCAATGGTGCGTGATGGCCGTCAATACAATGTGCCTGCGCAATATGCTGGTTCGCCCATCTCCGAGCAAACAGCAGATACGCTTACTACAATGCTCGCCGTCTCCCTTGAAACAGAAGGCTCTCTGGCGCTTGTCCCTGGTTATCGTATCGCTGGAAAAACCGGTACTGCGCAAATCCCAGTCAATGGTTATTACGACAGCGCGCAAACCAATCATTCTTTTATTGGTTGGGGCCCTGTGGACGATCCGCAATTCATGATCTATGTCTGGCTTGAACGACCCACTGCATCCAATTGGGGATCTGAAACCGCCGCCCCTGTCTTTGCTCAAATGGCAGAAAAAACTATCATCCTTCTGGATATTCCCCCGGACGTTATTCGACAACAACTTGTGGCAAAATAAAATGCTGACACTCGCCGAAGTTCTCGAAGCCCTCACCACCGTTCGCATCCCGAACGCAACTGCGGTCATCACTGAAGCCGCAATAGACTCGCGTCAGGTAATCCCCGGCTCGCTCTTTGTGGCAATCCCCGGCGAAAATGTGGACGGGCATGACTTTATCGCAGATGCATTTAAGAGGGGGGCATCTTTTGTTTTAATCCAGAAGGACGTACCAGCCTCTTTCCCAACCCTTGACCTGCGTGCCGGTCTATCAACCGATTCGCCCCTCCAGCTTGATTCTCCCCTCTGTCTGCGCGTGGAAAACAGCCTCTCAGCCCTGCAGCAGATCGCACGTTTCTGGCGCCGCAAACTGGATTTGCGCGTTGTCGGCATTACCGGCAGTGTTGGAAAATCCACCACGAAAGAAATGGTTGCCGAAGTGCTTGGCACACGTTATCGTACACTGCGCAGTCCCGGAAATTTGAATAATGAGATCGGCTTACCGCTCACCATCTTGAAGCTCGGCACTGGACATAAACGCGCCGTATTGGAAATGGGATTTTATGTTCCCGGCGAGATCCAATTCCTTTGCGATATTGCCCAGCCTCAAATCGGCGTCGTCACAAATGTTGGCACCGTCCATGCGGAGCGCGCAGGTTCACAGGAAGCCATTGCGCGCGGTAAAAGTGAATTGATCCAGGCGCTTCCGTCCGATGGCGTCGCCATTCTCAACTTTGACGATCCCTGGGTTCGCAAAATGGAAGAGAAATCCAAAGCGCGTGTTTTCTTCTACGGGCTTTCACCTGAAGCAGACTTATGGGCTGATCAGATCGAAGGATTAGGTTTGGACGGTATTCGCTTCCGCCTGCACCACGAAGGCGAGGTCTTACATTCACATGTTCCTATGATCGGGCGGCACTCGGTTCATACTGCTTTGCGCGCCGCCTCCGTCGGTTTGAATGATGGTTTAACCTGGCAGGAAATTTTCGAAGGACTCTCACATGGACACGCGCAATTACGCCTTGTGGCTGTGCGCAGCGGGAACGGCGCATTGATCCTCGATGATACCTACAATGCCTCACCAGAATCCATGTTAGCCGCATTGAATCTGCTGGATGAAATGGATGGACGCAAGATCGCAGTTTTGGGGGATATGCTTGAATTGGGTCAGTACGAAAAACAGGGACATGAGATCGTAGGCATGCGCGCCGCCCAGGTGGCAAAAGTTGTGCTCACACTCGGCCCCCGTGGACAGATGATTGCAGATGCTGCGCGGCGTGCTGGAATGAAGTCGACACAAATTTTAGTGTTTGAAAAATCGGAATCGTTGGTGGATTGGTTGAATAACAACCTTACACCAAACGATACAGTGCTCATCAAAGGCTCTCATGGATTACGTATGGACCGTATCACCGCCGCTTTGGAGGTCAGCTCATGAGACAGATCGCGTTTTCGCTCAGCCTGACAGGGCTTGCTTTCATAATGACCGCCATTTGGGGAGGACCTCTGCTTCGCATCCTGCGTCATTTCAAAGTTGGCAAGATCATCCGTGTCGAGGAGCCTGATTCGCACCGTGTAAAGATGGGGACGCCCACAATGGGTGGGGTCATGTTCATTTTGTCGGTGCTGTTGCTCAGCGGGCTGTTGAATGCTGCTGCCTTGATCGGTGTAGCCACGAGCGGCGTGGGACGTTCTATTCTTTTGCCAATGGTTGTCATGTTTGGGTATGCCATCCTGGGCGCGGTGGATGATTGGGAGGGTGTTCACGGCAGGCGCAAAGGCGATGGAATGCGTTCCAGTACCAAGTTCATGTTCCAGGTGCTGCTTGCCCTTGGTACTGCTTATGTTTTGAAATATGTGATTGATGCGCCGGATGTTTACATCCCCGGCTTGTTCTTTGAAGTTGAACTTGGCTGGTTCTATGTGCCGATTGCCGCTTTCATTATTGTTGCGGAATCAAATGCGATTAACTTTACAGACGGTCTCGATGGACTAGCCGGCTTGATCGCCGCCACGGCGATTGCGGGGTTTGGCGGTATTGCCCTCATGCAGGAACAGGTGTATCTCGCGCGTTTTTGTTTTATTTTGGTCGGCGCGCTCTTCGGCTTTTTATGGTTCAACGTACATCCTGCTGAACTCATCATGGGAGATACGGGTTCGCTTTCTCTTGGCGCAGTGTTGGCAGTCGTTGCGTTGATGACCGGTCAATGGCCGATGTTGTTGGTCATTGGCATCATTCCGCTGAGTGAAATGTTGAGCGTGGTGATCCAGATCGGTTATTTCAAGTGGACGAAAGGCAAGCGTTTTTTCAAAATGGCGCCGATCCATTTACATTTTGAATTACTCGGCTGGAGCGAAACACAAGTTGTGCAACGTTTCTGGCTGATTGGTTTGATGTCCGCCTTGATCGGCATTGGATTGTCGCAGGTTTAGAAATTCCGTCATTGCGAGGAGGAGGCTCTTCCCGACGAAGCAATCCCCTCAATATGTTGGAGATTGCTTCCGGCTAACGCCCTCGCAATGACGCAGGAAAGATATGACAAATTGGAACAACACTCACACCCTCATCCTCGGCGCGGCGAGACAAGGCATTGCCCTTGCTCGCTGGCTCTCCCGTCACGGTTCACACGTGACCTTGAGTGACTCGCGCAGTGCGGATGAATTTGCCTCCGCCCGTGCATCTCTCGCGGATACGAATGTGGAATGGGCAGTGGGTGGGCATCCGCTTGAGCTTTTGGAAAACACAGATGTACTTTGTCTTTCTGGCGGCGTGCCATTGGATCTACCCATCGTGCAGGAAGCTGTCAAACGCGGCATTCCGCTTTCGAATGACACACAAATTTTCATGGATGTCGCACCATGCAAGACGATCGGCATTACAGGCTCGGCAGGCAAGACAACGACGACGACGCTGGTAGGTGAAATGGCGAAATTAGACCGTAGACCGCAGGCCATAGACCGTGAATCGTCCATCGTCTACGTAGGTGGCAACCTCGGTGACCCGCTCATTAACTACGTGGACGATATGAAGGCAGATGACCTCGCCATCCTTGAGATTTCATCATTTCAATTGGAGCAAATGACCATCTCGCCGAACATCTCCGCCATTCTTAATATCACACCCAATCATCTGGACCGTCACGGCACGATGGCAGCGTACACAAATGCCAAGGCGCGCATTCTGCAATTTCAAACTGGGAAAGACACTGCCATCCTCGGCCATGATGACAAAGGTGCGTGGAGTTTGCGAAACAAAGTAAAAGGTAAATTGTTTACTTTCAGTTTGCATGATTTGGATGAAGGTTTGAACGGCGCATATTTGCACGATGGTTTATTGAACCTGCGCGATGGAAATGCATACCTGCCTTTGATATTGCGCGAGAAGGTTCAATTGCGCGGCGACCATAACGTAGCGAACGTGCTGTCCGCATTCACAATCGGTCACGCGGCTGGATTCAAACTGGATGACATGCTTGCAGCCGTGGAAGAATTTCGCAGCGTGCCGCATAGACTCGAGCTTGTCCGCGAATTGAATGGCGTGCGCTGGTATAACGACTCAATTGCGACTGCACCGGAGCGAAGCATTGCGGCCATCCATGCCTTTGATGAACCGATCGTGTTGATGCTTGGCGGACGTGACAAAGATTTGCCCTGGGATGAAATTGCAAAACTGATTTGCAAACGCGTGGATCATGTGGTGCTTTTTGGCGAGGCGGCGGAGCTGATTCAGAAAGCCGTATCAACTGTCGGCGGGGCGCGCAGCGTTGACCTTCGTCGCGCAAAGCAGCTTAAAGAGGCAATTGCCATCGCCGCAGAAATTGCCAGGGCAGGCGACATCGTCCTGCTTTCACCGGGCGGCACGAGTTATGACGAGTTCAAGGATTTTGCTGAGAGAGGAGAAACCTTTAGAAAATGGGTACTGGAACTTTCGTAGACGAACGACCTTACGCGGAGAGACCAAACGCTTCACGCCGCATCGGGATTTTTCGCGGCTTCGATATGCCATTGCTTGTAGCGGTTGTGGCGTTGATCGTTTTTGGTTTGGTCATGCTTTATTCGTCTTCATGGGATTTCTCGCTCGGCGCATATGGCGACCCGATGTATATGTTCGATCGTCAATTGATCTGGCTTGGGTTTGGGTTGGCGATCGCGGTCATTCTTGCGTTCTTTGATTACCATCATTGGCGCAAACTTGTTGTGCCCGCCATGATCCTGACCATTGGATTGTTGATGACCATTTTGTTAATGAACGAAATTCGTTTTGGTGCGAAGCGCGCGTTCTTCGATGGCTCGGCCCAGCCTTCTGAATTGGCAAAATTGGTTTCAATTCTTTATCTCAGTGTCTGGCTGTATGCAAAACGACAACACTTGCAGGATATTTCGCTTGGTTTGATTCCGCTGGGGGTGATTCTTGGCGTAGTGGGCGGCTTGATCTATCAACAACCTGACTTGAGTGCCGCCGCGACAGTTTTTATGTTGGGTGGTTTGCTCTTCTTCCTCGCCGGTGGTGACTTAAAACAGATCGGCGTTCTGCTTGTGGTTGCATCTATTGCCGCGTGGGTGGTTGCTTCTGTCAGCATCACGGGTCAGCAGCGCGTAGACGATTTTCTTGCGGGCATCAAAGATCCGTTGCAGGCTTCGTATCATGTGCGTCGTTCCTTTGAAGCCATTGTCAACGGCGGCTGGTTTGGGGCTGGCTTGGGTCAATCACAATCCAAGCTCACTGGTTTGCCTGTGCCTCCAACCGATAGCGTCTTCGCAGTTGTAGTCGAAGAACTCGGATGGTTTGGCGCAGTTGGGTTGATTTCTTTATATGGTTTTCTTGTCTGGCGCGGATTGGTCATTGCCCGCCGCGCACCGGATATGCTGGGTACACTTCTCGCATCCGGTCTTGTGGTCTGGATCGCTTTTGAAGCCTTGCTCAACATGGCGGTGATGGTCGGCCTGCTGCCATTTGCAGGAAACGCATTGCCCTTTATCAGCGCGGGCGGTTCAAACCTGGTTGCCATACTTGCCGCGCTCGGTATTCTCTTTAATATTTCCCGCCAGACAGGCGAAGGTACGATTTCAGATGACGAATGGAGGTCTTATAGTGCGGTTGTTAATTTGCGCTGGTGGAACGGGCGGCGGAGTGTATCCCGCACTCGCCGTTCACAGCGCGCTAACCGGTCAACACGCGAACGTTGAAACCCTGTGGGTTGGCGGCGAAGGCGGCATGGAAGAGGGACTCGTGAATCGCGCGGGCATCTCTTATCGTTCCATACCTGCCGCGGGCCTGCATGGCGTTGGGTTGCGTGCGCTGCCCGGCAATCTTGCAAAACTCACACGCGGCGTGATTGAATCGCGCCGTATCCTGCGCGGGTTCAAACCCGATGTGCTTTTCTTTACCGGCGGTTTCGTTGCCGCGCCCATGGCTGTGGCAGGTCGAAACATTCCAACCGCATTATATGTACCTGATATTGAGCCGGGTCTTGCGCTCAAATTTCCTTCTCGTTTTGCGGATGTCGTGGCTGTAACCGCCTCCGACTCAAAAAAATATTTCTCCCACCCGGAGAGACTCGTCCTCTCAGGCTACCCGCTTCGTGCCGACCTCTTGAACTGGTCCCGCGAAAAAGCGACTCAGCACTTAGGGCTTGACTCTACAAAGCCCACCCTGCTGGTCACCGGCGGAAGCAAAGGCGCACGTTCGATCAACATGGCAGTCTTGAAGCATCTCAACGAGTTATTGGATATGGCTCAAATTATTCACATCACAGGTTCTTTGGATTGGCCCGTCATTGAGAAAGCCGCGCAGGAATTACCCGCGCAATTACAGGCTCGTTATCATGCCATGCCATATTCACATGAGATGGGCGCCGCGCTTGCTGCCGCAGATCTGGTGCTCTCGCGTGCGGGAGCATCCACACTGGGCGAATATCCCTTGTTTGGGTTGCCCGCTATATTGGTCCCATACCCGTATGCATGGCGATACCAAAAGGTGAATGCAGAGTTTCTCGCGGGGCGAAACGCGGCTGTCATCTTGCAGGATGAATCATTGGAAGATAAACTCCCGTCTGTGGTAAAGGATCTTTTCCTTAATAAGAATAAACTTGGAGCCATGCGTACCGCAATGAAAAAACTGTCACACCCCAATGCGGCAAGCATTATCGCCAGCCAGTTGGTTGAACTGGCAGGAGAGCAACCCTTATGATGAGTATTATTTATATCTTCTGGATGTATGTCATCCTCTTTGCAGTGATCGGCGCCATGCGCGGCTGGGCAAAGGAATTGCTCGTTGCCTTCAGTGTCATCACCGCGCTGGCAGTCAATTTGCTTTTGGAGAAATACATTCCCATAGTCAAGAACCTCGCCAACCCTCCCGAACCGAGCGTTGATGCCCTCAGGTCCCTGTTTTGGATCCGCACTCTTATCCTGGTCGCGCTTGTTTACTTTGGGTACCAAACAGTAGCCATCGCGCGTTTTGCATCCAAAGCCGTGCGCGAGCGTTTACAGGATTCGCTCTTTGGCGCAGTACTGGGCGGTTTGAATGGCTATTTAGTTGCAGGTACCATCCTTTTCTATAATCATGTGGCAAACTATCCATATAAGGAAATCATCAGCCCCGCAACCGATCAGGCCTTCATCCAGGCTGTTGATACGATGATGAAATATATGCCTCCGCGCTTTTTAGGCGAGCCAGGAATTTATTTTGCCGTCATTATTATTTTGATATTTATTATTGTGGTGTATATCTAATCTTATGTCATTGTGAGGCGGTGTTTTTCCGCCGAAGCAATCTCCAACACGATGCAGGAGATTGCTTCGGGCTGGGTCTCGAGACGCCAAGAACGCTACTCGACCACCAGCCCTCGCAATGACATGAGGAAGAAAAAAAACTATGAAACGCGTTCACTTCATCGGAATTGGTGGTTCAGGGCTTTCTGCCATCGCGCGCCTGCTCAAAGAGAGCGGATATGAAGTGACAGGCTCAGACCGCACACTTTCACAATTTGCGGTTGACCTTCAAAGCGATGGGGTGACCATTTATATCGGACATCATCCGCGCAATGTGGCGGGAGCAGATCTGGTAATCCGCTCCTCTGCCATTGCGGAAGATAATCCGGAAGTGGAAGCGGCACAGCGCGCGGGAATCCCTGTCTACAAGCGTGCGGATTTCCTCGGTCGATTGATGTCTGAAAAAACAGGCATTGCAGTTGCAGGCACACATGGCAAGACCACCACCACCGCCATGATCGCGTGGACTTTGTACGCAATGAAGCGTGACCCATCTTTTATTGTAGGCAGCACGCTGAATAATTTGAAAGTCAATGCGCGGGTGGGCAGGGGCAGTGCTTTTGTCATTGAAGCAGATGAATATGACCGCATGTTCCTGGGCCTTAAGCCGCACATTGAAGTGGTGACCAATCTGGAACACGATCATCCTGATTGTTACCCAACATTTGAAGATATGTACTCCGCCTTCCAGGATTTTGTAGACCTGCTTCCGCCTGATGGCACGTTGATCGTGTGTGCTGAAGATGAAGGCGCTGTGTCATTGTTATCACACGCACGTCGTAAAGGATTAAGCGTGATCTCCTACAGTGTGCAAGGCGAGATGACCATTAACAGCCCGCAATGGATGCAGGCGCGCACGCCCAAGCCCAACCATCGCGGCGGCTTTGATTTTTCAGCGATGACGAACATGAGCGCGGAAGCGGCTTCAATTGTCGCTGCGCGTGTTTCTTTGCAGGTGCCGGGCGAGCATAACGTCCGCAATGCGCTCGCAACATTATCTGTTATTGCCGCGTTGGGTCTTCCGCTTCAAGAGGCGGCTGATGCGTTGGGTGAATTCACGGGCACGGGCCGCCGGTTTGAAGTGCGCGGCGAGCGTAAAGGTGTGATCGTGATCGATGATTACGCCCATCATCCCACTGAAATCCGTGCCACACTGGCTGGTGCGAAAGCGCGTTATCCAAACCATCGCATTTGGGCGGTTTGGCAGCCTCATACCTATTCGCGCACGCAAACTTTATTTATTGAATTCTCCCGCGCGTTTGGCGATGCAGATGAGGTGCTTGTCACTGAAATTTATGCCTCACGTGAAGCCAAACAGGAATTTTCTTCCGCTGAAGTGGTGGGCTCCATGCCTCATCCTTCAGCGCGATATACAGGTTCGCTTGAAGATACGAAGAAATATTTATTGAAGAATCTCCGCTCAGGTGATATTGTGATTGTCCTTTCGGCTGGCGATGCAAACCAGATCAGCGACGATCTTTTGAAGGAAATGTGAGGCAGGTTATGGCTGACGACAAACAACAGGCGCTTCAAAACCTGACTGATGTGATTGCTCTGCCTCTAGTGAACATTTGGAGAAGAAAGCTTACTTGAGATGATTATGTCCAGTTCCACTTATTCCGTTGATATGTTGCGCCAACAGTTTGGCGATGCAGTGCAGGAGAATGTTTTACTTGCGCCGTACACTTCCGCGCGCATTGGCGGACCTGCGGATGTTTTGGTTATGGTCAAATCTACCAATGAATTAAGGGATGTAATGATGGTGGTCTGGGAGCGTGAGATACCTTATTATGTAATAGGCGGCGGCTCAAATGTTTTGGTCAGTGATCAAGGTGTGCGTGGGGTGGTGGTTTTGAATAAGGCCAAGGAAGTGCGCTTCGAATCAGATGACCAGCCCACAGTCTGGTGTGAAGCGGGAGTCGTCTTTAGCAACCTTGCGAATCGCTGCGCGTCCAAAGGACTGGCGGGTTTGGAGTGGGCGGCGACAGTCCCCGGCACGATCGGCGGCGCGGTCTATGGAAATGCCGGCGCATTCGGCGGCGATATGTCTGGTAATCTCATCTGGGCTGAAGTGTTGACGAAGAAAGGACGCGAGAAATTTTCAGTTGAACAAATGGCTTATGGCTATCGCACCAGCATATTGAAACGCGGCGAGATTAAAGCAATCGTACTTTCGGCTTTGTTGAGATTAAGAAATTCAACGAAAGAGGAAGTGTCTGTTAAAATCGAGCAATTCAGTGAAGGCCGAAAAACCACGCAGCCGCCCGGTGCGAGCATGGGTTCCATGTTCAAGAACCCTGAGGGCGATCATGCGGGTCGTTTGATCGAAGCCGCGGGTTTGAAAGGTACGCGCATCGGCAACGCTGAGATCAGCAAGTTGCACGGAAATTTCTTTATCAATCATGGTGAGACCAAGGCGGAAGATATTCACGCCTTGATTCGTTTGGTACAAAAAACTGTAAGTGAAAAATTTGGTCTTCAATTGGAGTTGGAAGTAGAACTTGTTGGCGAATTTTAGTATGAAGAAACTTCGAATAGCAGTATTGTTTGGCGGTCGCTCAGGTGAACATGATGTTTCACTCATGTCCGCGCGCTCAGTGCTGGCCGCATTGGATGCGGAGAGATATGAAGTCATTCAGATTGGCATCACATTGGATGGCGATTGGTTAACTGGCGCGAATACACTTAAAGCTTTTGAAAAAGGAAATATCAAGAACCTTGATCGTGTTGTGCCTCCATCGGAGCCTTCCCATCAATCTTTGTATATTGTGCGTTCCACAAAAATGGGCGATAAACTCGAAACACTTGCAGGCGTGGATGTGTTCTTCCCTGTCCTGCATGGTCCTTTTGGTGAGGACGGCACGATGCAGGGCCTGTTTGAATTGGCGGATGTTGCCTATGTGGGCGCGGGCGTGGCGGGTTCCTCCGTTGGCATGGACAAAGGCATCTTCAAGGATGTCATGCTCGCCAACAACATACCCATCGTCGCTTCGCTGCTTGTCCTGCGAAGTGAGATCGAAAACGATATGAATACCGTGATCGATAAAGCTGAAAAAATGGGCACATATCCATTCTTTGCAAAACCTGCCAACCTTGGCTCTTCGGTTGGCATCAGCAAATGCAACTCACGTTCCGATCTTGCCGAAGGTTTGATGGAAGCCGCGCGTTATGACCGCCGCCTTATCATCGAGCGCGGTGTGGGTAATGCGCGTGAAGTGGAAGTAAGTGTGCTGGGCAATGAAGACCCGCAGACTTCTGTTTGCGGCGAGATCCTGCCGAGCCGCGAATTCTATTCCTATGAATCAAAATATGTGGATGGCACATCCGGTCTCATTATCCCTGCGCAATTGCCGGATGAAGTCACCAGCAAGATTCGTGAGTATGCCGTCTGTGCCTATAAAGCCATAGACTGCGCTGGCATGGCACGCGCTGATTTCTTCGTTGAAAATAATACGCACAGGATTTATTTGAATGAATTGAATACATTGCCAGGTTTTACATCCATCAGCATGTATCCCAAGCTATGGCAGGCCAGCGGGTTGACCTATCCACAGCTGGTTGACCGTTTGATCGAACTCGCGTTGGAACGCAAGCAGCAACGTGACCACACAGAGCATCGGAGGACGGCATGAGTGACAGACGTGAACTTTCCCGTGCTGAACTCGTCCGCCGCCGCCGTGCGGTGCATACTGCGAAAGAGTTCGAACAAACTTCCAAGCGCGCACTCAAGCCGATTGTGCCAGTCATTTCACGCATACCGGCGCATGCGGTCACATCCAACCCCAGGCTGGTGGCCAAGCCCCGCCGATTTAATGTTGCGCTTGGTTTGCCGGAATTCCTCTTACAGAAGCCAAACATTTTCGTGCCGCGCTTTCATGCAAATTGGCGGATTATCTCCATTTTTATCGCGCTAATGCTAGGCACTGCTATTTATTTGACTCTCACACTTCCTTACTTTTTTGTCCCTGCCGCAACAGTGCTCGGGAACAATCGTTTAAGCAGGGAAGAGATCAACGCAGTGCTTGGCGTTACGGGTCAATCCATTTTTACTGTCCAGCCGCAGGATGTTGAAACACGCTTGCTGATAAACTATCCAGAACTGTTTTCAGCGGAAGTAAATGTTTATTTGCCGCACCATGTTTACGTTACAGTCGTCGAACGCCAGCCCGTCATCCTGTGGCAAAGAGGTGAAGGCTATACCTGGATCGATGGCACAGGCGTGGCATTCCGTCCAAGAGGTTTTGTGGATGGACTTGCCCCCGTCATCGCTTTAGATGAACCGCCCGCAGGCACTGCGCTGGATCCGCTCAGCCCGCCGCCATACATGCAAAAAGAATTAGTGGATGCAATTCTCGCTCTTTCTCCGCTCGTGCCTGCCGGCTCGACCATGACATTCGACTCAGCCCAGGGCCTCGGCTGGACAGACTCGCGCGGCTGGAAAGCTTCCTTTGGCATAAGCGCAAACGACATGCCTTTGAAGATGCGCGTGTATCAATCATTGGTTGATTCGTTGACCGCGCGCGGCAGGTTCCCTGAATATATTAATGTGGTCTATCCCGATGCGCCTTCTTATCGCATGGCTGAAAATGCAGTTGACGATTTAACCGAAGAAGCAACAGTGAGCAGTGGACAATAAGATGGATGAAATCGTAGTCGGCATTGACGTAGGCACAACCAAAGTTTGCACCCTCGTTGGGCGGGTGGAGGATGAAAAATCCATCCGCATACTTGGTGTTGGTATTGAACCTTCGCAGGGCATTCGCAAAGGTATTATTGTAGACCTCCCCGCCGCATCACAAGCCATCAAACGTTCGGTTGAAAAGGCGGAACATACTTCCGGTTTGGAGATCACCACTGGCTTGGTCAGTCTTGCAGGGGCACATGTCTCATCTGTGAACAGCCGCGGCGCGACGGGTGTGCCTGGCGGAATTATTGGCGCAATGGATATTGCGCGTGCGCTCGAACAGGCACAGGCAGTTGCCATTCCACATGACCGCGAGATCGTACATGTCATTCAGCGCGGCATCACAGTGGATGGACAGGAGGGCGTGAAGACTCCGATTGGTATGCACGGCTTCAAACTTGAAGTCGAAACACATATCATCACTGCCGCTGCCGCAACAGTGGATAACCTGCGTCAATGCGTGGGCGCGGCAGGTGTTGATATTCAACAATTCGTTTTGAATCCGCTTGCATCTGCTGAAGTGGTCTTGACCGAGCAGGAACGCCAGATGGGCGTTGCGGTTTGCGATATCGGCGGCGGCACCACCGACCTCGCAATTTATGTGAACGACGATGTCTGGCACACAATGGTGCTGGCTGTCGGCGGCAACCACGTTACCCAGGATATTGCGCATGGCTTGCGTTTGCCCTTGTCTCAGGCGGAGGAAGTGAAGAAGCAGCAAGGCCATGCCGTTCGGTCCGAAATAGGAAGCGATGAGTATTTCTCCATCCGCCCATTTGGCGAGGATCATGATGTGAAGATCAATCGCCAGGACCTGGCTCACATTATCGAAGCCCGTATTGAAGAAACCTTTGGTTTGATCCTGCAGGAAATAAAACGCTCCGGGTATGATGGCTTGCTTCCTGCAGGCATGGTGTTGACGGGCGGTACTTCTGCTTTGCCCGGCATCAAACGTATTGCAAGCGAAATATTAGGAATGCCCGTGCGTACGGCCCAACCTGAAAACCTCACGGGACTTGTTGATAAATTGAATTCGCCTGCATATTCCACAAGTGTGGGACTGTTGCGCTGGGTTACCACCATGCGTGGAGAGGATATCCCCGTTTCAGGCGGTAACAAAAAACGACGCAGATCACAAGGAGAGAAAACCATGAATTTTGATGATGTCAAAAATTGGATAAAAAGATTACTTCCGTGATTTATCATTACTCATTAATGAGTAATGATAATAATAAAAATTGGCTAGTTTTTACCCTATTAAGATTCCGCATACTAGTTTAAGATAAGGCATATTCCTTGCCAGGAGAAGCAAATGGACTCGATCAAAAGAAATCTGCAAACCGAAGCCTTCGCCCGTATTAAAGTAATTGGCGTGGGTGGTGCCGGTCAGAATGCCGTAAACCGCATGATGGAAGAAGGCATTCAAGGCGTTGAATTCATCGCTGCCAACTCAGATGCGCAGGCGCTTACGCTTTCACGCGCGCCGGTGCGTGTGCGCCTGGGCGACAAGATCACACGCGGGCTGGGCGCGGGCGGTGATCCTGAAGTTGGCCGCAAAGCCGCGGAAGAAACATCCGACGAACTTTATAACGTGCTCAAAGGCGCGGATATGGTTTTCGTCACCGCGGGCATGGGCGGCGGCACCGGCACAGGTGCGGCTCCTGTTGTTGCTCAGGTTGCAAAGGAGTGCGGCGCTCTCACCATTGGCGTGGTTACACGTCCATTTACATTTGAAGGCGGCAAGCGCTCACAATCTGCTGAAGCAGGTGTGGTGAAAATGAAGGAACACTCGCACACCCTCATCTCCATCCCGAATGACCGCTTGCTTCAACTGGCTGATAAGAAATCATCCCTGCAGGCTGCCTTCCGCATGGCGGATGAAGTTCTGCATCAAGGTATTCAAGGCATCTCGGAGTTGATTACCATCCCTGGCTTGATCAATCTGGATTTTGCCGACGTTCGCGCTATCATGTCAGAAGGCGGCGCTGCGCTTATGGCAGTCGGTCGCGGCAGCGGTGAAGAACGCGCCAAACAAGCCGCTGAACAAGCCATCTCAAGTCAACTGCTTGATATCACCATTGACGGCGCGCGCGGTGTGCTCTTCAATGTCACCGGCGGTTCGGACATGACCCTCTTCGAAGTCAACCAAGCCGCAGCGATCATCCGTGAAACGGCACATCCGGATGTCAATATGATCTTCGGCGCGGTCATTGACCCGGAAATGAGTGACGAGATTCGTGTCACCGTCATCGCAACTGGATTTGAACGGAGTGGAGTCCCGCGCCGCGCTTTGGAACGCCTCCCGCGTAACGAGAAGCCTGTTTCCCATGCTGGGACGATGTCTGCTTCGACACTCTTCACACGCCCAAGCGAATCGGTCAGCGTGGGCGCTGATTACAAATCCTCGGCTGAATCAAAACCTGCATCCCAACCGTCCATTAATAGCGACGATCTGGATGTCCCGACGTTTTTGAGAAATAGACGATAAGTTGTAGTAAAACGGAAGTGACAGTCACCTTCGCGAAGCGGGTGACTGTCACTTTTTTTATTCGTGCTAAAATATATCCAATGAAAGCCAAACTCCCACACCATGAGCATTATTCTTATCGACAACACCACAAACAGCGCCTGACGCAAGTCATTCTACCTGTGATGATTAGCGTGTTGTTGATGATCGGCATGATTGCGCTGATCAGTCTGACCACATTTAGGTCTGGCGGGGAGGTGGGCCGCTGGGCGGCCATCTCCACGATCTGGATCGTCATTCCGATTATGATCGCGGGGTTGATCGTTCTTGCAATCCTGATCGGTCTCATATACCTGATGGCGCGTGCGCTGGGCGCTCTGCCGCGCTATACCGGCATTGCCCAGGATTATGTTAACAAAGCGCGCACATATATCCTGCGCGCGGCGGATATGGCTGTGAAGCCCATGCTTGCCCTGAACGGCTGGCTTGAATATATTAAAGCATTCTTTGGAAGGATAACCCCATGAATAAAAGCAGAGTAATAATCGGCGGCGCACTGATCGGCGCTGTTACAGGTCTGATTGCCGCCTTGCTACTTAACCGCCGCGCCGAAAGGAACGAACGCGAATCAGCCATCACCACTGGTGAAGGGTTAAAACTCGGCGTGCTCGTCTTTGGCTTATTGCGCGCCATCGCCTCGCTGGGTGATGATTAACAGACCGTCGCCGAGGGACAATTGACCGAGGATTTAACCTCGGTTTTTTTTATCCCGTACCTTTCACTATCCACTATCCATCATCAACCATGATAACTATTTCCAAACTTACATTTCGCCGCTTCCTGCTCGGTCAGCAGGGACTTTGGCCGGGGCGTCGTTTCAAAGGGTTAAGCGGCACGACCAGGGCCATCCACCAAATGCAGGTTCTGCAACTAGACCCATTGAACATTGTTGCGCGTAGCCAGGAAATCGCGTTACATGGCCGCGTGCTCGATTTTAAGCTGGAACATCTTTATCAAGCCGTGTATGAAAAACGCGGTTTTTTTGATTATGGCGGCTGGCTGTTCATGTATCCAATTCAGGAGTTTCCGTATTGGCGCTTGCCCATGAAACATCGCGAAGAACGGGGCATGAATTACGAATCATTCAAGCACCCTCCGGCTGAGTTGACAAAGTTTGTGTTGAACGAATTGCGCGAGCGCGGCCCGCTGGGCAACCGTGACTTTAGTGGGCAGGCAGTCAAGGCATGGAGTTATCGCGGACGGAAGGAAGCCTCCATCGCGTTGTATTATTTGTGGTTGATCGGCGAGGTGATGATCACAAACCGCAAGGGTTTTGACCGCATCTATGACCTGCGTGAACGCGTCCTGCCGAGTGAATATGACCATGTTGCGCCTGAATCGGAAGCCGAAGATTTTTTCAGCCGCAAGGCGATTGCATATCTTGGTCTCGCGCGCGAAAGCACGTGGCGCACCAGCCTGGCTCATTTTATTCATCGTAATGTTTCTCGTGAAGAATCGAAAAATCGAGTGGAAGGACTCATCGAACAGGGAATTGCCTCACGGGTGTGCGTGGAAGGCTCACAGGATGGATATCTGGTCTTGAACAGCGACCAGCCTCACCTGTTCGAATTGGAGGCGGGGCGGATTCCAAAAGCATGGAAACCAAAAGGTCCAACAACCGAGGAGGAAGTCACCTTGCTCGCACCGTTGGAAACGATCAGCGCAAGAGGGCGCGCGAAAAAAGTTTTTGATTTTGAATATCTATGGGAAGTGTATAAGCCCGTTCATCAACGCCGCTGGGGATATTACACCCTGCCCATTTTATACGGGGATGACCTCGTGGCGCGGCTTGACCCGAAACTGGACCGCAAAACGAACACCCTGCACATCCTGGGCTTCTGGCTCGAAGATGACACTCCGAAAAATGAAGCCTTCGTTAATGCGCTCGCCAAGGGGCTCAAGAGATTTGCGGATATGATCGGCACAGAGAAATTTGACTTGAGCGGGATCAGGCAGGTAAAATTACGTTCATATTTAAAGAAGAAATTATAAAAATGAAACTAAAAAACGCCATCACCGATGTGCGCGGCATCGAAATTGGACACGCGCAGGATGAGGAAGCATTAACCGGCTGCACGGTCATCCTCTGCCGCAAAGGAGCCGTCGCCGGCGTGGATGTGCGCGGCGGCGCGCCCGGTACGCGCGAGACCGATCTGTTAAATCCCATTAATCTCGTCGAGAAAGTTCATGGGATCGTTTTGGCTGGCGGCTCCGCATTTGGTTTGGACGCGTCAACCGGCGTGATGCGCTATCTCGAAGAAAAGAAGATCGGATTCAACACCGGCGCTGCGAGAGTGCCAATCGTCCCTTCCGCGATTTTATATGACTTGAGTCTCGGTCGTGCGGACCTTCGGCCTGATGCCGCGATGGGAGCTCGCGCAGCTGCTTCGGCTGTGTCTGACCCGCCTGCAGAAGGGAATGTCGGCGCTGGCACAGGTGCTTCCGTTGGCAAGATGCTCGGCATGGCATTGGCGATGAAATCCGGGCTGGGAACCGCAAGCATGGACATCGGCGGAGGTGTGATCGTCGGCGCCATTGTCGCGGTCAACGCCTTTGGCGACGTGATTGACCCAAAGACAGGTGAGATCATCGCTGGTCTTCGCTCAGGGAAGGTTGGTCCGTTGAGGATTGGAAAGAAAGATCCATTTGCAGATACGCTCGCGCTGATGAAGTCTCCAATCGGCCGCGGGATTCTCGGTATTGCGAGTCGCGGCAACACAGTGATTGGAGCCGTGGCGACAAATGCAAAGTTGACCAAAGCCCAGGCCACCAAAGTCGCGCAGATGGCACAGGATGGCATCGCGCGCACCATACGGCCCGCCCACAGCATGCTGGATGGTGACGTGATCTTTGCGCTATCCACTGGCACGAAAAAAGCGGATGTCTCAACGATCGGCGCGTTCGCGGCGGAGGTGATGGCGCAGGCAATCCTGCGGGCAGTGACAATGGCAAAGTCTGCGGGTGGATTGCCGGGCTTGAATAAAACATAAAGGTACCCAGAACCTATTGATTACCCACTAAACAATTTCCATCGTCAGCATGAGGGGCATCCTAACGACGGAGGGGTATATTATGAAACTATTTTATTTTCTATCACTCTATAGGAAATAAACCTGGGGAGAATTTAAAATGCAGTGACAATTATACCGGCAATAGCCGTAATGATGCCAAGCACTTGAAGTTTCGTGACTTTGTCTTTCAAAAAAATGATGGCCAGTGTTATGGTCACTATCGATAAGGCGGAAGCGATAGGCGTAATCAATATTGCATCTCCGATCGTTAATCCGTAATTGACGATCCCCACTGCGCCCGCTTCAATAATACCCATTAGTACAACCATATATTTTGTTTTCGTGGCAGCTTTGGTTAAGTCAAGCTCTCGTTTTATGAGAAATGAGAAGAGCAGCAAGAACAAAATAATCCCAAACTTCACAAACAGGGTGGTTGATAGCCACCCAATTTCTTCAGATATAACCTCGCTAATGTTCCAAAAGACGCCAAAGAAAAAAGCCCCTAAAACCGTTTCCTTGACGCCGGATGAAAGTTGAAATCCTTGATTTCCAATATCGCTCCAATTTATAGATGCCAAAGTAACGCCGGAGATGATCATTAAGACGCCCAAGGACTGTATTGTGGAAAGCCGCTGGCCCATAAAGATATAGGCAAACAGCATTGTAAAGACAGCCCATAGATTCATGGTTGCGGCAACAATCGATACATTGCCGATCTCAAAACCCTTGAAGAAATACAAGTATCCAGCAGAATAAAAAATTGAGGCGATTGGGATCAAAATGATGGCTAGGATAGGGACGTCGAGGCTTATTGTAAAAACGAAGATCAGCAGAAGGGTGGATATTAAACCAGCCAGTTGTGACCAAAAGAAAGACTTAAAGGGTCCTATCTGTTTGGTATAAACACCTCCCAGAAAGTCGTATATTCCCCAGCCGAACATGCCTGCTATTCCAGATAATATACTTAAGATGGCTGTACTCATGAGTATCGTGTACCTTCTTCGGGTTTCTCTGCTTTACTTTTTATGGTGTCTCAATTGATTTGCTGGTGATGAACTGTTAAGCGCCTAACGAGACTGTCGAAAAACCATGTTTTCAGACAGAACGCAAGTCCGATGGTGGGTCAATCGCCTGATTATTCGCTATGAATGCGGCTGAACAGGACTGTGCGGGCTTAGGTCAACGTCCCAAAGGCGTGGATTTTG